>CAMCWK010000009.1 GCA_945882615.1 Rhizobium sp. Q54
AATATCCACCGTCGCAAGATTTAGGCCGAACTTGGAAACAGTTGCGCGATTTCTGATGGTGCCGTTACGCTCCAAGAACATTATGTCGCGGAACCGTGTGCGTATCCTGCCCAGCGCGGTGTCGAGCATGACCTCGTAATCAAGACGGATGGCATCGCCATCCTGGCGCACGGCGGCTGTGCCGATCACATCTTCTCGCGTGCCGCGATATTGCCCCGGCGCGATCCTGGACAGATGCCAGGTTTTGCGCTCCGTCTCGCCATCCTCGTATCGGAAATCCTCGACCAGCGTCAGCATGTCTCCATCCCAGCGCCCCGCGATGGTGACGGCAAAGCGGGTCTTGTCGCCAAACAAAGTGGTGACGGTACCGTTGCCTTGCGTGCGCCCGGCCAACGCGTTCTCCAGTACTAGGGGAGTAGCCGGCGTTTCCGTGGCTTGTAATTGTGGTGCTGTCGCACAACCTGCCAGGGACAGTGCAAACATCAGGAGGGCCGGCGTCGTGAAAAACTTCTGTTTCATCACCTATATACGCACTGGCGAACCACCGGATCATAGAAGGATGGGCTTCTTTGCAGTTTTATGAAGGCGCAGGAGCCTGCAGGAGCATTGCCGGCAGGCTGACCACCAGTACCCGGATCCGGTTTCTGGTCGCCGGGACGGTATGTGTAAGCGATTGCGTAAGAAGGAGACCTAGCGGTCAGATCGCGGACTTTGGCTTCAAGAACATCGACCGCAGAGGCGCATTTTTCCTGATCTGATGCCGCTTGCCCATCGTAGATAATAATTATTGCAGAGGTCTAAATGCTCAACAAGCCAATCTCGGCAGTCGTATCCGTGCCGGAATACCGACCCTCTAAACCCCAACGTCACGAGGCTGAAGCGGCTGTCGAGTTGCTTTTGCGCTGGGCCGGCGACGATCCACAGCGCGAAGGGCTGCGCGACACGCCCGCGCGCGTCGTGCGCGCCTTCGAGGACTGGTTCTCGGGCTATGCCACTGACCCGTCTGCCTTTCTGGCCCGCACTTTCGAGGAGGTAGAAGGTTATGACGAAATGATCGTCCTGCAGGGCATATCGTTCGAATCCCATTGCGAGCATCATCTGGCGCCCATCATCGGGCAGGCACATGTCGGTTATCTCCCATCCAACCGGGTGGTAGGTATTTCTAAACTGGCGCGCGTGGTGGAAGCCTATGCGCGGCGCCTGCAGGTGCAGGAAAAGATGACCGCGCAGATCGCACAGTGCATCCAGACCGTCCTGCAGCCGCGTGGCGTTGGTGTTGTCATCGAATCCTCACACCAGTGCATGACCACGCGGGGCGTCCACAAGACTGGCGTTCGAATGGTCACCAGCACCATGCTGGGCGCGTTCCGCAATGGGTCCGACACGCGCCGCGAGTTTCTCTCCGCGATCCGGTGTGGATAGCGGCGGAGCTCATGCAATCTGTTGTGTTTGGCGCGTCCGGCGCGATAGGCGGCGCCCTAGCCCGCAAACTCAAAGCCCGTGGCGACACGGTCTGGGAATTTTCTAGGTCTGGCCCTGACCATACCGATATATGTAACGAGAACATGATCGCCGCCGCCGCCCAGCAGGCGGGCAACCAGCTTGACCTTGTCATTGTCGCAACGGGTTTCTTGCATAATCAGTCTCATCAGCCGGAAAAGTCGCTTCGGCAGATCGAGCCGGGCCACCTGATACAAAGTTTCATGATCAACGCCATGGGCCCAACGTTGGTGATGAAGCATTTCCTGCCCCGTCTGGCCAGGCGCCGGCGCAGCATCTTCGCTGTTCTCTCGGCCCGCGTCGGCAGCATCGCCGACAACCAGCTTGGCGGCTGGTACAGCTATCGCGCCTCAAAGGCGGCGTTGAACCAGTTGGTCAAGACCGCATCGGTCGAACTGGCCCGGACAAATCCATCGGCGATTTGCCTGGCGCTGCATCCCGGCACGGTGGAAACACCGCTTTCAGCGCCGTTTCATAAGCCCAGCCTTCAGGTAAGATCGCCCGACGAGGCCGCACGTGATCTTCTGGCCGTGCTGGAAAACGCAGGGCCAGGCGCGAGCGGCACCTTCCTAGATTACGCCGGAACTCCCATCCCATTTTAGTAATTGCCCGGCAAGTGACGACCTATCCGCTTGTGACTGCCAGAGCCGGTCAAAGTATTCCGGCACCATGGGCGGACGGACATAGCCGAAAAATGTGTCCACGCCGCTGTGCTGAGATTGAAGAGCGAGGTCAGTCCCTCCGGTACCGTCCACCAAGACCAGGAGCAATCTGCTGGCCGCCTAGACAGTCCGCTGGCGGCCAGCTAGCGCAAACGTCGCTCATAAACTAACATCACAGTCAGACCACTCTATAGTAAGCGGTCACGTCGAAGTCTGCTTGCGTGTGAAATATTTCTTTCCGGCAGGAGTTAAATGAACGTTCCAATACAGGGCCTGCCAAAATCGCACTTGGCGCAATATTCAGCACTCGGTATGCCACTCGCCTTTGCGAGCTTGCCGCTTTATGTCCATGTGCCCAGTTTCTATTCCACCGTTTCACCGCTTAACCTTGCCACAATTGGTATCATTCTCCTGGCAGTACGTGGCCTAGACATGGTCTCCGATCCCTTGATCGGCGCCATAAGTGACGCATTTCAGGAGCGTCGGCGAACAATAATGGGCCTAGCCGTGCCGGTATTGGGCTTAGGTTATTTTGCTCTGTTTTTCCCGCCCGGGCTTTCAGAGGGCGGCCCTGCAGCTGTCTGGCTCTCTGCCAGCCTTATAATAACCTACGCAGGGTTCTCGATTCTCATGATCAACTACTATGCCATGGGTATTGGGCTTGCCAATTCTTCGCACGAACATACCAGCGTCGCTCTTTGGCGCGAAGGCGCCATGCTTATTGGTGTATTGGCCGCTTCGATATTGCCATCATCGCTCATGGGGACACTTACTGTCAAAAATTCCTACGGCGTATTGGCAGTGATGCTGCCGATACTGCTTATTGTGGCAAGCTGTATCACCCTGAGGGTGAAAACTGGCCCTGCGCGGTCTCCTGAATCGCGTTTCGTCCCATTCCAATTGCTTCAAAATCATCGCTTGCGCTGGATATTATTTGTGATTTTTGTCAACGCGCTTCCTATGGCTATCACATCGACACTCTTTATTTTCTTTGTGGAAGACATACTTGGTGTTCCAAAACAGGCTGGGCTGATGCTCGGTCTATACTTTTTCAGCGCGGTGATCGGAATGCCAGTATGGTCGCGCCTAAGCGTACTAATCGGAAAAACTAATACCCTTTTGATTTCCATTTTGGCATCGATAGGGTGCTTCATTTGGGCGGCACTTCTAGGACCGGGCGATGCATACGCATTCTATGCCATTTGTTTTCTGTCCGGCACAACATTGGGGGCAGATATGGTATTGCTGCCATCTCTATTCTCCGAGGAACTCGTCAAAGCGCGCGCCCAGTTGGGAACAGGTTTTGGTTGGTGGAGCTTTCTCAACAAGGCTGCGCTGGCATTGGCCGCCGGTATCACACTTCCATTGCTGACCGCTGGCGGTTACCAGCCCGGCACCGCCAACAACGTCCATGCTCTGGCGCTATTGTCGTTTACTTATGCGCTGTTGCCATGTGGATGCAAATTGGCTGCCGCTGCTGCGCTGTATTTTGGCCCCCTTATGCAAGGCCGGGCAATCCAGCTCGTAGCAACCGAGAGTTCTGGCAAGCCCCAATGATACAGCATGTTTGGCTAATTGGAGCCAGCGATGGAATAGGTGCGTCACTAGCCCGGCGGCTCGCCAAAGATGGCTATACACTCGCGCTTAGCGCGCGGAATGCGGAAAAACTTCAGGCCTTATCACTCGAACTTGCCGGCAAAGGTCACCTGGTTATTCCACTCGACGTGCAAAAACCGGCGTCAGTTATGGCCGCATGGGCTTTAGTCAAAAAGAGCTGGAACGATACGGGTGGCAACCAAATGTTTATCTACAATGCCGGCGCGTATGAACCAATGAACGCCCAGACATTCATTCTTGAATCCGTCGAAACAATGATAGACGTCAACCTAACTGGCGCATTTCGCACGCTTGCTTGCGTATTACCGGAGTTTTTGGAGCGCAATGCGGGACATATTGTTATTGTCGGAAGTGTTGCCGGCTATAGAGGACTACCCAACGCTATCGGTTACGGTGCCAGCAAAGCGGCAATAAACCATCTTGCTGAAAATCTAAAGCTCGACCTTAGTGCTACCAAAATCAAAGTCCAGCTTGTAACGCCAGGATTTGTGCAGACACGGTTGACCGACAAGAATGATTTTCCCATGCCGTTTCTAATTTCATCTGACTCGGCAGCCAACTATATCGCTGATGGAATTAGAAATGACCGGTTTGAGATATGTTTTCCTTGGCAAATGGCTCTGATATTCAAAATTCTTTATGTTTTACCAAACCGACTATACTTTGGTCTGGTGAAGTATTTTGGCTGAATGAATTTTCACAGACACCCCTTCAGAAAAACTTATCCGGGGGCGTTGTGACCAGAAAACAAATCGGACCATTGACCTGTCTCGTTTGAGGTGGCCGGTAAAGGCCAGACTGCTGCTGTTGCTACGAAATGCCAGTTGGTGAAATTTACTAAATTCAAATAGTAGCCGCTGTTGCAGACCAGTGTTGCTGGTCAATGCAAGTGACGTACTTGCTTCCTTTGATGCTAACGGTCGTTCAAAACTATCATGCATGCTTCTGATGACGCTCTAATCGAAGCGGCCACGCGCGACACCGAGCCGACATCCCCCATCGTCATAGAAGGCCTGAACCAGGCGCCAGCCCTCAAGGGCCTGGCTCTTTATGTAGGCCTCGCAAGCCTGCCGCTGGGCGCCCAAGGAATTGAACTCCAGGTCCAGGTTGCGGACGAAATCTGAGGTTTTTGTGCGATTGCGAATGTCCGCTTTGGGTCAAAAGCGGTCATTCGACCCCGGCCAGACGAATGGCTGCTTTCGGGGGTAAAGCGGTCATTAAAGCGGCCACGCACGGCACTTCCCGTCGCGCATGATGGACCGTCACGCTGTTGGCCCCAAGGCGGGCACCGCGGCCGAGGGCCTGGGAGATCAGAAGGCGCTTGCCGTAAATGACGCCCTGGCTAGCCTTTTCCTTGGTGCCCTCTAGGAATTTATTGCGCTCATATTCTGTGTCGAACATTGCTGTGAGCAGATCGCGTGCCGGGGGCGTGGAGCCCTTGAGAATATAGGCAAGCTTGCCGTCGTTGTAGGTCGCAGCCCACGCCAGCGCTCTTTTCCGGTGCCGCCTGGTGCCGCGAAGGAAGTCCTTAGTGTGTTGAAGGAAGTCCTCTTGGAGATCGGACGGGACATGGACGAGCAGGTGCAGATGTTCACCCTCGGTCGATGAGGGCGGGCACTCACGGACGGCGATGCTGAAAAACCCGACCCCATAATAGGCAAGCCAGTGGCGTAGGCTTTCGAGCAGGGCAGGGGCGGCCTTGCGGCGATTCCAAACCCCTTCCTTTGCGAACCGCGTCCAATGCCAGTGGATGTCCACCGTGAAGTTCAAGGGGCACCCAATAGCCTTGGCGTGGTCATGGGCCGCGATGGCCTCACGTACCCTAGCCAGGGAAAGGGCGTTGGAACGGTAGTCTGACCTTCTAGGCATCAGTCCACCCCCAACGATGTAAGGCAGCGGCGCTGCGCGCCGTAGCAGTACAAGGTCTGAGATTGCTCTTTGGCACCGGGCACCGCCCCGGCGCGCTTTGCCAGCGCCTTGGAGGGGCTCGCTTGCAGGGCTGTATTACTGCTGAGGAGAACGCAGTAGAAACTAATAGAAGTGGTGTGCGTCTGAGCCTGGAATACACAAGGCCCCGATTAATTACGTGTTTCAATCGGTTGGCGGGGGCAGTCGATATTAGCTGCGTTGAGGTTTTTCCAAGAATAGGCAGGGGCCGTTTTGTTCTCGTGACTGCCACAGTCATGAGGAAGCGCCGTCCGCAAGGGGTGGCGTGTGCACATGCCCAGACAAAGCATGCACGCTTTGCTCGCCGCCTTTCAGCATTGCGAGGGTAAGTACACCGGCCTCGAAATCAGCCAGCGCACGACGGCGCAGGGCCGCCCAGAAGGCGAGGCGATGGCTGGAAGAGCAGAACTTGGCGGCGCTGCCGTGTCGACGCTCGGTCTGGATAGCGTTCCGGCACCAGAGGCATTCCCGAGGATCGGGTGGTTGATCGTCACTGGGCACGCAAGTGAAGACGCTGCGGAACTGTTTGTTGCTTTTGCCTTCGTATTCCGACATTTCGATAAAACCCTTTCCGTTCAATCCGTGAACGAAAGGAGCCTTTGTCGGAATTGCTATTGATTATGCGGACTTAGCCGATGCCTCTTAATCAGCTTGTCGTAGGTTCGATCCCTACATCACCCACCACTTTACCCCCTGAAATCAGTGTCTTACAGTGTCTGCCATGAAGCAGGTCCTGATCACGGGCGGCGCAAGGGGCATTGGCTGGGGCATTGCCCAGGCCATGCTGGGCGCCGGCTATGGCGTGACCGTCACCGGACTGACGTCCGAGGAAGTGGCCGCGGTCCCGCAGCAAGCCAACCTCAAAGCCATCACCCTGGACGTCACCAGCGATGCGCAGGTCGCCGATTGCGTGGGTGGCCTGACGCGGCTGGATGCGCTGGTGAACAGCGCCGGCATGGTCCTGCGGGACGGCAAGGAATTCACGATTTCCGGTTTCCAGAAAGTGATCGACGTCAATCTCACCGGCACCATGCGCATGTGCCTGGCGGCCAAGCCGTTGCTGGACAGGCAGGGCGGCGTGATCGTCAACATCGCGTCGGTCTGGTCCTTTTTCGGCGGCCCCCTGGTACCGGCCTATACGGCCTCCAAGGGCGGTGTGGCGCAACTGACAAAATCCCTGGCGGTGGCCTGGGCGCCCGCCATTCGCGTCAATGCCGTCGCACCGGGCTGGATCGAAACCGACCTCACCAGGGCGGCGCAGGCGGACAAGGCGCGCAGCGACGCCATCATCGCCCGCACGCCCTTCGGGCGCTGGGGCAAGCCCGAGGATATTGGCGGGGCGGCGGTGTTCCTGTGTTCCGACGCCGCCGGCTTCATCACAGGAACGGTGCTGCCGGTCGATGGCGGCTATACCGCAAAATAAGGCCCCGGCGGCGGATGCCGCCAAAAGAAAGATCGGCGGATGCCGCCAAAAGAAAGATCGGCGGATGCCGCCAAGAGGAAAAAAGACATGGCCCAGGACAATTCCCGCACGCCCTATCGTCATCCCCAGCCCAAGGAGTCGCCGCCGGAACTGGTGATCCCTTCGGTGATCCCCGAGGATGATCGCATCTGGGTGCCGCAGGCCGAGAATGTCTGGTTCCGGCCCCTGTGCCTGTGCACCTCGCGCGGCTACTGGATGAATTTGCTCAAGGTGCGCAAGTCCGGCGTGCTGTCGCGCCATCGCCATCCCCAGCCGGTGCATGGCTATGTCATCAAGGGCCGCTGGCGTTATCTGGAGCATGACTGGGAAGCGCAGGAAGGCGGCTATGTCTATGAAGCGCCGGGCGAGACCCACACGCTGGTGGTGGACGAGGGGGTGGAAGAGATGATCACCCTGTTCCAGGTCAATGGCGTGATGCTCTATGTCGATCCCGACGGTGCGGTGCTGGGCTATGAGGACGTCTTCACCAAGATTGACCTGTGCCGCGCCCATTACACCAAGGTGGGGCTGGGCGCCGATTATGTGGACCAGTTCATCCGCTAAGCCGTAGCGGCTTGCCGCGAAGGCGCATCTAAAGAGCAGGAACCGCAAAATGCGCAGGCGCTTCGCCGCGCCGGTTCCGCGCCGCCATCTCCTGATAGGCCGCTTCCATGTGGCGGGCGAAGCGCACCGTGTCGAACAGCGGGGTGGTCAGCCGGTGCTTTTCCAGCCGACCCTTGATCGCTTTCAACTGGGCGGGGTTCTGCGCCAGCATCACCGCCAGCGCCTCATAGGCCGGCAGATCATCGCAGATCAGATCGTCCAGTCCGATGGCGGTCAGCAGGCTGGCGGCGACGCGGCCCGGCCATGTGGTGCCGCGGCAGGTGATGATCGGCACCCCGGCCCACAAGACGTCGGCTGCCGTGGTGTGGGCATTGTAGGGCAGGTTATCCAGCGACAGGTCGGCCAGCTTCAGCCGCGCCAGATGCTGGGCGGATGATACCGGGTCCGCAAAGATCAGCCGCTGCGGATCAATCCCGGCGGCGCCGGCCTCGCGGCGCAGATTTCCGGCATAGGCGGGATTGTTGCCCGCCAGCAGCCATAAGACACTGCCCGGCGTCTGATCCAGAATCCGCATCCAGGACGCAAAGGTGGCGGGCGTCAGCTTGTAGCTGCTGTTGAAATTGCAGAAGACGAACGCATCGCCTGGCAAGCCGCATTCGGCGCGGCTGGGTGTTTCATCCGCGATGGTGCGCTCGGAATCGTTGACCCAGTAAGTCTCCGGCAGCCACACCACCTTTTCGTCGTAGAAGTCCCGCTCGCCGTCCGGTATCACGATGCGGTCGGCCAGAATGTAATCGATATAGGCGAGGCCCAGCGTGGCAGGAAAGCCCATATAGCTGACCTGCACCGGGGCAGGGCGATGCGCGAAAATGCCAAGCCGCTCGGCGCCGAAATAGCCATTCAGGGTCACCAGAACGTCGATGCCTTCGCGGCGGATGCGCTCGGCCGCGGCGGTGTCGGACAGATGGGTGATGTCGATGAAGCGGTCGAAGACGGCCAGCGCCCGCTGGCGGATATGGTCATTGCTGGCATCGCCGGTGTTGAAGGCGAAAATCTCGAACCGGCTTTTGTCATGCTGCTCGTACAGCCCCGCCAGCAACAGGCCTACCGCCTGTTCGCGAAAGTCGCCCGAGACATAGCCGATGCGAATTTTGTCCCGCCTTGACGGCGCATGGGGCTGAAAAGCCTGGGCCGGATAGCGGCTCTGGCCATAGGTACGCGAACAGGATTGCGAGTGTGCGGGGCTTTCCACGATCGCCTGATAGGCGAAGGGGTGAATGACCAGCTTGCCGGCACGGACCTCCTGATGGACCAGTGCGGTCTGGTGTTCGAAATCCCGCCAGTCGGCAGCGAACATCTTCAGATGCAGAAGACTGCCGCGCAGCAGCGCCCGCCCGGGCTCCAGAATGAGCGCCTTTTCCAGGTCCGCCGTCGCGGCAAGGTTGTCGAGCTTTTCGCTCCACAGCAGGTCGCCACGGTTCTGCAGCGCGTCCGCAAAGTCGGGTGTCAGCGCCAGGGCCCGGTTGAAACTGTCCAGTGCCTCGTCGATCCGCCGCAGGCTGCGCAGCAACAGTCCGCGCCCGTTCCAGGCATCGGCATTGCGCGGGTCCACCGCCAGTACCGATTCATAATCGGCCAGCGCGGCAGCAAAGCGGCCCAGCGCCTTCAGCGCCGTGCCCCGGCCCATCAGCGCGGTCGGCTCGCCCGGCTGGAAGGCCAGCAGGCGGTCGAAACGGGCGACCGCTTCGCCAAAGCGGCTTTGTCCCAACAGGGCCAGGCCATAATGGGCCAGCGCGGCGGGGTCGTTCGGATTGATCGCCAGCGCCCGTTCAATCAGCTGGGCAGCCTCGCCGCTATCGCCCTGCTGCAAGCGCAGCATGCCCAGCAGATAGAGCGCGGGGAAAACGCGCGGATCGAGCGCCAGTATCTGCCGGTACAGCGTCTCCGCTTCGTTCAGCCGACCCTGCTGATGCAACTGGGTGGCTTGCCGGCCGAGGGCGTGGAGGTCCATGTCTCAGTCCTTCACGGCAAAAGCTTGTGGCGCGTCACCCGC
This sequence comes from Rhizobium sp. Q54, assembly GCA_945882615.1. Taxonomy (GTDB): domain Bacteria; phylum Pseudomonadota; class Alphaproteobacteria; order Micropepsales; family Micropepsaceae; genus Rhizomicrobium. Next base: position 9,806 of record CAMCWK010000009.1, read on the forward strand.
CAGCCAGCGCTGCCACATCTGGTCATAGGCGGACTCGATGCGGCGGCGAAACAGGTCGGTGTCGAACAGTTCGCATGTCATGCGGGTATTCTTCAGCCGGTCGCGCAGGGTCTGGAGCACTTTGGCCTCGCGCGCCAGCTGAACCGCCATGGCTTCGTATTCGGCCGGGCTTTCGGTCACCAGCTCGGGAAGGCCAGCCGCGTGCAGCAAGCTGGCGGCGACGCGCCCCGCAAAGGCATGGCCGCGCCGGGTGAGCAGCGGTACGCCGGCCCACAAGGCGTCGCTGGCGGTGGTGTGGGCGTTGTAGGGCAAGCTGTCGAGGAACAGGTCGGCGAGTGTGAGGCGGGCCAGATGATCCGCCGGGGCGCGGTCGGGCGCGAAGATGATGCGGGCGCCGTCCACGCCATGCTTCTGGGCCTGCTTGCGGATATTGTCGGCAAACGGCGCCGGGCTTTCCAGCAGCCACAACACACTGCCCTCCACCTGCCGCAAGATCCGCATCCAGCCGGCAAAGGTGTCGGGCGTCAGCTTGTAGGCATTGTTGAAATTGCAGAAGACGAAACCCTTGTCCGGCAGGCCGGCGTCGATCCGGCTGGGCGGATTTGCGATGGGGCGGCCCTTATTGTCATTGGCCTGATAGCTGCCGGGCAGGGTGACAACCTTTTCGTCATAGAAACGCTGCTCGTCTTCGGGAATCACCACTTTGTCGGCGATGATATAGTCCATATAGGGCGCGCCCAGCGTGGCGGGGAAGCCCAGATAATTGACCTGGACCGGCGCGGGCCGGCACGCGAACACGCCCATGCGCGGCTTGCCGAAATAGCCGTTGAGATTGACCAGTATGTCGATTTCCTCGGCGCGGATCGCCGCTGCTGCATCTTCGTCCGACAGCTGCGAAATATCGATCCACTTGTCGAACGCCTTCTCGAGCCGGCTGCGCATGGCGCTGGCGTCGCTATAGCCATTGTCCAGCGCGATCAGCTCGAACCTGCCGCGGTCATGGGCTTCGTACAGCCCAGCCAACAAGATCTGCGTGGCCTGTTGGCGAAATTCGCCCGACACATAGCCCAGGCGAATCTTCTTGTGGTTCTTGCGCGCCGCGCGGTCATGCGGCGCGAGGGGACTTTCCAGATACATGTCCCGAGCCCAGATGCGCGAGCAGGCCTGAATAGTCGCCGGACTGTCCGACACGGCCTGGAATATGAAAGGCCGGGCCGAGCGCTTGCCGGAATGCACATCAGCCTCCAGCCGCGCCTTGTCCGCTTCAAATCCGCTCCAGTCCGCCACGCACATTTTCAAATGCAGAATTTCCCCGACGGCATAGGGATGGTCGGGGTCCAGTTCCAGCGCCCGCTCCAGATCGGCGAGCGCCGGCGCATACTGCTGCTTGTCGGACCACCAGGTATAGCCGCGATTGTTCAGCGCCTCGCTGTAACCTGGATGGATGGCGATGGCCTGGCCATAGCTTTCAATGGCTTCGTCGAAGCGCCCCATCTCGCGCAGGACGTTGCCACGGCTGTTCCAGGCGACGGCGCTTTGCGGTGCGATGGCCAGAACCCGGTCAAAGCTGGCAAGGGCTTCACTGTGTCGTGCCAGATCATGCAGCGCCAGGCCACGATTGCCCCAGGCTTCCGCCGATTGCGGTTCAAGCGCCAAAGCGTCGTCGAAACTGGCCAGCGCCTCGGCGGGCCGTTTCAGGTTCCACAGCGCCACGCCCCGATGGTTGAAGAGTCTAGGGTCCCGCGCGCCGGTGGACATCACGGCGTCGAATGCGGCCAGAGCCCGGTCCGCGCGCCTGAGGGCCATCAAGGCGATACCAAGGCTGTAACGCGCGCCGGCATTGTCGGGGGAAATCCGCAGCGCTTCTTGCAGATGGTTCACCCCTTCGTCGTTGCGGCCCTGCTGCATCCGCATCAGGCCGAGATAATAGTGCGGACCGAAAAGCTGCGGATCGGCATCCAGGATCTGCAGGTAGAGTGTTTCGGCACCCGTCAGATCGCCTTGTTGATGGCTGCGGACGGCCTGTTCGGCCAAGGCCTTGAGGTCCGTCACCCGGTCAGTCCTTTACGGCGAACGCCTGTGGTTCTTCCCCCGCCAGCCAGCGCTGCCACATCTGCTGATAGGCAGCTTCCATGTGGCGCGTGAAACGCGCGGTGTCGAACAGTTCGCCCTTGTCCCGCTTGGCCATCAGTTTGTCGCGCAAGGCTTTCAGCAGCTTGGCGTCGCTTGCCAGCTTGACCGCCTGCGCCTCGTATTCTTCCTGGCTTTCGGTCACCAGTTCGGGAAGGCCGGCATTGAGCAACAGGCTGGCGGCAACCCGGCCGACAAAGGTGCTGCCGCGGCGCGTCAGCAGGGGTACGCCGGCCCACAGGGCATCGCCCGCGGTGGTGTGGGCGTTGTAGGGCAGGGTGTCGAGCGACAGATCGGCCAGCGCCGTGCGCGCCAGATGTTCCTGCGGCGGCTTGTTGGGCGCAAAGACAATGCGTTCGCCGGCCACGCCATGCCTTTGCGCTTCCTTGCGGATATTCTCGGCGAAGGGCGCGTGGCTTTCCAGCAGCCAGAGCAGGCTGCCGTCCACCTGCTTCAGAATGCGCATCCAGCCCGCGAAAGTGTCGGGGGTCAGCTTGTAGGCATTGTTGAAATTGCAGAAGACAAAGCCCTTGTCCGGCAGGCCCGCCTCGGTGCGGCTGGGGATGGCGCCCAGCGCGCGGCCCTTATCATCATTGGCCAGGTAGCAGCCGGGCAGGATCGCGACTTTCTCGTCATAGAAGCGCTGCTCGTCGTCCGCAATCACCACCTTGTCGGCGATGATATAGTCCATATAGGGCGCGCCCAGCGTGGCGGGGAAGCCCAGATAATTGACCTGGACCGGCGCGGGCCGGCGGGCGAACACGCCCATGCGGGTGCGGCCGAAATAGCCGTTGAGATTGACCAGTATGTCGATCTCCTCGGCGCGGATCCGTGCCGCCGCGTCTTCATCCGACAGGCCGGAGATGTCGATCCACTTGTCGAAGGCCTTTTCCAGCCGGCTGCGCATGGCGGTACCATCGCTGACGCCATTGTCCAGGGCGACAAGCTCGAACCGGTCCTTGTCGTGGGCGTCGTACAGCCCTGCCATCAGGATTTGCACCGCCTGCTCGCGGAATTCGCCGGATGCATAGCCGATGCGGATTTTTTTGCGGTCCTTGCGCGCGGCACGGTCGTGCGGCGCGCCGGGATTTTCCGGATACATGTGCCGCGCCCAGATGCGCGAACAGGCCTGCATGTCGGCCGGGCTTTCCGCCACCGCCTGATACATGAAGGGCCGCGCCACGCGCTGGCCGAAACGCACGCCTTCGTCCAGCTCTGTCTTCTGCGCGGCATAATTGGCCCAGTCCGCGCCATACATGTTCAGGTGCAGGATTTCACCCTGGATATAGGGATGGTCCGGGTCCAGCAGCTGCACGCGCTTCATGTCGGCCAGGGCCCGCGCATAGTCCTGTTTGTCAGCCCACCAGCTATAGCCGCGATTGTTGGCGGCTTCCGTATAATCGGGCCGGATGGCGAGCGCCTTGCCATAGCTTTCGATGGCCTCGTCGAAACGCCGCATGTCGCGCAGAACGTTGCCGCGGCTGTTCCAGGTGACGGGATCGCGGGGCGTTATGGTCAGCAGCATGTCAAAGCTGGCCAGGGCTTCCTCAAAGCGGGCCATGTCCCGCAGCGCGAGGCCCCGGTTGCCCCAGGCTTCGGCGAAATGCGGCTCGATCGCCAGGGTGCGTTCAAGACTGGCCAGGGCTTCGGTCGGGCGCTTCAGGTTCCACAGCGCCACGCCGCGATTGTTGAACAGTTCGGCGTCATTGCCGCGCGTTCCCATGACGGCCTCGAACGCCGCCAGGGCCTCGCCCGCGCGCTCAAGGTCGAGTAGCGCCACGGCAAGATTGTAGCGGGCATCGGCATAGTCGGGCTGCAACGACAGCGCCTGCTCATAGGCCGCCACTGCTTCGGGCAGGCGCCGCATTGCCCGCAGCGTCAATCCGCGATTGTTCAGCGCCATGACATTGCCGGGCTGCATCGCCAGCACCCGGTCATGGCTGGCCAGCGCGTCGTCCAGCTGGTTCATCGCCGCCAGCGCCACGCCCCGGTTGACCAGGGCGGAAATCATTTCAGGCCGTAGCACCAGCGCGCGGTCATAACTTTCCACGGCCATCTCGAAACGGTGCATGTCGACCAGCGACACACCGCGATTGTAATGGGCCTCGGGCAGGTTGGGATCGATCGCCAGCGCCTTGTCGAAACTCTCCAGCGCTTCGCCGGGGCGCCCGGCGCCCTGCAGCGCCATGCCGTGATTCATCAGCGCGCCCAGATTGTCGGGAGAAATCTGCAAGGCTTCGCCCAGATAGGTCGCCGCTTCACTGTTGCGGCCCTGCTGCAGCCGCATCAGCCCCATGTAATAGCGCGGCCCGAACAGGCCGGGATCGGCCTGCAGAATCTGCAGATAAATCTTCTCCGCGCCCGCAAGGTCGCCCTGCTGGTGCGTGCGGACGGCCTGTTCGGCCATGGCTTTGAGGTCCAGAACTTCCATCGTTTCTTCTTTTCTTTCTTCAGGACTGGGAGGCGGCCTGGGCAACGGCCAGCGCCGTCATGTTCACGATACCGCGCGCCGTCACCGACGGCACCATCACATGCACCGGCTTGGCGACGCCCAGCAGCAAGGGACCCACCAGCAAGCCTTCGGTGGCGGCGGACAATAGCGTCAGCGCGATATTGGCGGCATCCAGCGACGGCATCACCAGCAGATTGGCCGAGCCGGTGAGGGGACTGGAAGACACATAGCGGCCACGCAGCACGTCGCTCAGCGCGGCATCGGCATGCATTTCACCGTCCAGTTCGAAATCCGGCTCGGACAGGCGCAGCAGGGCCATGGCGGCGCGCATCTTGCGGGCGCTGGGTGAATCCGAACTGCCGAAACTGGAATGCGACAGCAGCGCCGCCTTGGGCGCGAGGCCGAAGCGGCGCACGCTCTTGGCCGCCAAGAGGGTCATTTCGGCGATCTGCTCGGCGCTCGGGTCCAGATTCAAGTGGGTGTCGCAGAAGAACAGCGCGCCGTTGGGCAGGATCAGCGCCGACATCGAATAAAGCCGGCTGACGCTGGGCTGGCGCGGAATGATGGGCAGGATATTGGCCAGTTGCCGGGTCCAGTCGCCCAGCCCACCGCACAGGGCGGCATCGACATGGCCGGCTTCCAGCAGCATGGCGGCGGCGATGCCATGGCGGCTGACGATCCAGCGCGCCGCGGACTCCGGCTGTACGCCGCGCCGCTCGACCAGCCGCTGATAGCGTTCGATCAGGGGGCCGATGATTTCATGATCGAGCTGGGGATCGACGATCCGCACCTGGTTGCTGAAATCCAGCCTGAGGCCAAGCTTTTTGGTCTTTTCGATGATCACGTCGCGGCGGCCGATCAGGGTCGGCTGGGCCAGGCCTTCATCCACCACCGTCTGTACTGCACGCAACACGCGTTCTTCCTCGGCCTCGGCATAGACCACGCGGGCAGGGCTCTGGCGCGCCACTTCGAAAACCGGCCGCATCAGCTGGCCGGAACGATAGACGAATTTCTCCAGCTCGTTCTCGTAAGCGTCGAAATCGGCGATGGGCCGGCGGGCGACACCCGATTCCATGGCGGCGCGCGCCACGGCGGGGGCGATGGACAGGATCAGGCGCGGATCGAACGGCTTGGGAATGATGTATTCGCTGCCGAAGCCCGGCGCATGGCCGCCATAGGCGGCGGCCACCACGTCGCTGGTCTCGGCCCGGGCCAGGGCGGCGATGGCTTCGACCGCCGCCACCTTCATCGGCTCGTTGATGGTGGTGGCATCGACATCCAGCGCGCCGCGGAACACGAAGGGGAAGCACAGGACATTGTTGACCTGGTTGGCATAGTCCGAGCGCCCGGTGGCGATGATGGCGTCGGGCCGCGCCGCCTTGGCCAATTCGGGCAGGATTTCCGGATCGGGATTGGCCAGCGCCAGGATCAGCGGCTTTGGCGCCATCTGCGGCAGCCATTCGGCTTTCAGCACATTGGGCGCCGAAAGGCCCAGGAACACATCGGCGCCGACCAGCACATCGCCCAGGGTGCGGGCGTCGGTCTGCCTCGCAAAACGCGCCATGTTGGGCGGCATCTCGTCGCCGCGATCCTTGTGCACCACGCCCTTGATGTCGGTGAGGGTGACATTGTCGATGGGAAGGCCCATCGCCACCAGCAGGTCGACGCAGGCCAGCGCCGCGGCGCCGGCGCCGCTGGTCACCAGCTTCACATCGGCCAACTGCTTGCCCTGCAGCACCAGACCGTTGCGGATGGCGGCGGCGCAGACAATGGCGGTGCCGTGCTGATCGTCATGGAAGACCGGAATCTTCATGCGCTCGCGCAGCTTCTTCTCGATGACGAAGCATTCGGGCGCCTTGATGTCTTCCAGATTGATGCCGCCAAAGGTCGGCTCGAGCGCAGCGACGATGTCGACAAAGCGGTCGATATCGTGTTCGGCCACTTCCAGGTCGAACACATCGATGCCGGCGAATTTCTTGAAGAGGACGGCCTTGCCTTCCATCACCGGCTTGGAGGCCAAGGGGCCGATATTGCCCAGCCCCAGCACGGCGGTGCCGTTGGTGATGACCGCCACCAGATTGCCCCGCGCCGTCAGCTCACGCGCCTGGGCCGGATCGGCCACGATGGCCTCGCAGGCCGCCGCCACGCCGGGGGAATAGGCCAGCGCCAGGTCGCGCTGATTCGCCATGCGCTTGGTCGCTTCCACCGACAATTTGCCGGGGCGCGGGAGGCGGTGATAGGCGAGGGCTGCCTTGCGAAAATCGTCGTCCATGAAAGGCCTTTGTAGAAAGCGGGTAATTGGCAGGTAAGGGGGGCTAAAATCAATCCTTCCCTCCTGTTTTTGCCCGGTTTTCCGCCCTTTTTACCGGAACCGGCCCAGGGCGCGGACGTTCCCGTCACGGGCCCGGCGCAAGGATGCGGAGAAGCGATTTCATGCCCCTGCCGATAGGCTAGTTTGGCGGCGATTGATTTGGACGATTCTTGCCTTCGCCATTACGCGCCAGGCGCGAGCCACCCTAGGAGTTTTCATGCAGATCGGAATAGTCGGACTGGGCCGCATGGGGGCCAATATCGCCCGCCGGCTGATGAAGAACGGCCACGCCGTGGTTGGCTATGACGCCAGTCCCGCGGCCGTAAAGGGCCTGGAAGGGGCGAGCGGGGCCAGTTCGCTGGAAGATGTGGTTGCGAAGCTGACGAGCCCTCGCACCGTCTGGGTGATGCTGCCGTCCGGCAAGATCACCGAGGAAACCATCGCCGCGCTGGGCGACCTCCTGTCCAAGGGCGACACCATCATTGACGGCGGCAACGCCTTCTTCAAAGACGATATCCGCCGCGCCAAGGCCTTGCGCGAACGCGGCATCGGTTATGTCGATGTCGGCACCTCGGGCGGGGTATGGGGGCTGGATCGCGGCTATTGCATGATGATCGGCGGCGACAAGGCGATTGTGGAGCGCCTCGATCCCATCTTCAAGGCGCTGGCGCCCGGGGCGGGCGACATTGCCAGGACACCGGGCCGTGACAAGAATGATCCCCGCGTCACCGAAGGTTATATGCATGCGGGCCCGGCCGGCGCCGGCCATTTCGTCAAGATGGTTCACAATGGCATCGAATACGGCTTGATGCAGGCCTATGCCGAAGGCTTCGACATCATGCGCGGCCGGGGCAGTGAGAAGCTGCCGGAAGACGAGCGTTTCGACATCAATGTCGCGGATGTTGCTGAAGTGTGGCGGCGTGGCAGCGTGGTGGCCTCATGGCTGCTGGATCTGACGGCGATCGCGCTGGCCAAATCGGAAAAGCTCGATGAGTTCAGCGGCAAGGTGGAAGACAGCGGCGAGGGCCGCTGGACTGTCCAGGCGGCGGTGGACGAAGCGGTGGCGGCCCCGGTGATCACGGCGGCGCTGTTCGCCCGTTTCCGGTCGCGCAGCGACAATAGCTTTGGCGAAAAGCTGCTGTCGGCGATGCGCAAGGAATTCGGCGGCCATATCGAAAGTGTGGTGCCGGAACGCAAGGCGAAGGATCAAGACAAATGAGCACCCAGTCGCATAATCCCCCGCCGCCACCCTGTGCCATCGTGATCTTTGGCGCCAATGGTGATCTGACCAAGCGCCTGATCGTGCCGGCGCTGTATAATCTGGCCCGCACCGGGCTGTTGCCGGAGCGCCTGACCCTGATCGGCGTGGACCATAACAAGAAGACCGATGCGGAGTGGCAGGGGGCGGTCAAGGAATTCCTGCTGGGCATTCTGAAGAAGAACGGCGAGGCGCTGGATGAAAAGCTCTGGGGCCAGGTCGCGCGCCGGATGATCTTTCTCAGCGGCGGCGATTTTGAAAAGACCGAGACCTATCAGCGCCTCTGCGAATGCCTCGAAGCCGAAGACAAGAAGGATAGTCTTGGCGGGAACGTGCTGTTTTACATGGCGGTTGCCGACCGCTTCTTCGCCACCATCGCCAAGATGCTGGGCGAGGCCGGGCTGGTCTCATCCGAAGCCAAAGGCTTTCGCCGCGTGATCGTGGAAAAGCCGTTCGGGCACGATCTGCACTCGGCCAAGGCGCTCAATGCCTGCCTGCTGAAATATCTCAAGGAAGAGCAGATCTACCGCATCGACCATTTTCTGGGAAAAGAGACGGTGCAGAACATCATGGCGCTTCGCTTCGCCAACGGATTGTTCGAGCCGATCTGGAACCGCGACCGCATCGACCACATCCAGATCACGGTGGCCGAAAGCATCGGCATCGAGGGGCGCGGCAATTTCTATGAGAAGACCGGCGCCCTGCGCGACATGGTGCCCAATCACCTCTTTCAGCTGGTCGCCATGACGGCGATGGAGCCGCCGGTGAGCTTCGACGCCGAGGACATCCGCGCCAAGAAGGCGGAACTGTTCAAGGCCATGCCGACGCTCGCCGTGACCGACGTGGTGCGCGGCCAGTATGACGCCGGCACGGTACAGAGCGAGCAGGTGGTAGCCTATCGCCGCGAGCCCAATGTTGCGCCCGATTCCAATATCGAAACCTATGTCGCCATGCGGCTGAAAATCGACAATTGGCGCTGGGCGGGCGTGCCTTTCTATCTGCGCACCGGCAAGCGATTGAACATCCGCTCCAGCGAGATCGCGATCCGCTTCAAGCAGGCGCCTTTTGCCCTGTTCCGCAACACGCCGGTGGACGAGCTGGATGCCGACTGGCTGATCCTGCGTATTCAACCGGACGAAGGCATCCGCCTGCGCTTCAACGCCAAACGACCCGGCCCGGCGATGACGCTGGAAAGTGTCTCGATGCGCTTCAACTACAAAGACTATTTCCACCAGGCGCCGGCGGTCGGCTACGAAACGCTGATCTATGACTGCTTGACGGGTGACGCTACCTTGTTCCAGCGCGCCGACCAGGTGGAAGCCGCCTGGGCGCTGGTCGAACCGGTGCTCAAGGGCTGGGCCCACACCACGCCGCGCCATTTTCCCAACTATGCGGCGGGCACCGAAGGGCCCAGCGCGGCCAACGACCTCCTGGCCAAGGACGGCCGCTCCTGGCGCGACATCCGCATCCTGGGTGGCAAATGAGTGACCGGTCTGACAATCGGATCGCCGGCACGATGGAAGTGATGAAGGATGCACACGCGCTGGCGGCGCGGGCCGCGCAGATCATCGGCGGCCGGGTGCAAACGGCGAAAGCGCCGTACCGGGTGGTGCTGTCGGGTGGTTCGACCCCGCGCGCCGCCTATCAGTTGCTCGCAGCCGCGGATGTGGACTGGAGCTGCGCCGAACTTTTCTTCAGCGACGAGCGGTTCGTGCCGCCGGACCACAAGGATTCCAATTACCGCATGGTGCGCGAGAGCTTGCTGGCCTCCGGCACCGTCAACCCGCGCAAGCTGTTCGCCGTTCCCACCGATGGAAGTCTCCAAAGCGCCGCCGACCGCTATGAAGAGGCGTTGCGCCAGCAGTATGGCGCCGGCACGTTGGAAGCGGGCGTGCCGCTGTTTCATCTGACACTGCTGGGCCTGGGCGATGACGGCCATACCGCCTCGCTGCTGCCGGGCCAGCCGGTTCTGGAAGAACGCACCCGCTGGACGGCGGCGGTGCCGCAAGGGCGCGGCGAGCCGCGCGTCACCCTTACCTATCCAGCGCTGGAAGCCAGCGCACTGGTCATTTTCCTGGTTTCGGGCGCGGCCAAGCGCGACGCGCTGGCCCAGGCGCGCGGCGGCGCGCTGCCCGCGGGCGCCCTCAAGCCGCAGGGCGAGGTGTTGTGGCTGGTGGATGAAGCCGCCAGCGGCGCGCAAGATCAAGGCTACGGATTCTGATGCCCGGACGGATCGAAGATTACGCCATGATCGGGGATTGCCGCACGGCGGCGATCGTCTGCAAGAACGGCTCGATCGATTGGCTGTGCTTGCCGCGCTTCGATTCGTCCGCCTGCTTTGCGGCACTGCTGGGCAACAAGGATAATGGCCGCTGGCTGATTGCGCCGACGGCAAAGAAATTCAAGACGACACGGCGCTATCGCGGCGACAGCCTGATCCTGGAAACCATCTTCGTGACGCGCACCGGCAAAGTAATGGTGGTGGATTTCATGCCGCCGGGCACACCTGACAGCTGCATTGTGCGTCATGTTCAGTGTCTGGAAGGGCATGTGGACATGCGCACAGAACTGGTGATCCGTTTCGATTACGGCGCAACCATCCCCTGGGTATCCCGCCGCGATCGCCGCACCCTGACGGCGGTGGCGGGGCCGCATCTGCTGACGTTCCGTACCCGCGCGATGATACATGGCGAGGACATGCATTCGGTCGCCAATTTCACGCTGCGAAAGGGCGAAGCGATGCCCTTCGTGCTGGCCTATGGCGAATCTTTCAAGCCGATACCGTCCAGCATTGACGCCGTCATTGCCATGGATGAGACGGAACTTTTTTGGCGCAAATGGTCTGATGCCTGCAAGATCAAGGGCAAGTGGCGAACGGCCATCATGCGCTCGCTGCTGACGCTCAAGGGGCTCAGCTATGCGCCGACGGGCGGCATTGTCGCCGCGGTGACAACCTCCCTGCCGGAAAAGATCGGCGGCACCCGAAATTGGGACTATCGCTATTGCTGGCTGCGCGACGCCACCTTCACCCTGCTGGCCTTCCTCAATGCGGGTCATACCGAAGAGGCTACGGCATGGGAGCAGTGGCTGATGCGGGTGATCGCCGGTGCCCCGGATCAGTTGCAGACGATGTACAACGTGCTGGGCGAAAAGCGGCTGGATGAGGTGGAGCTTGCGCATCTGTCCGGCTTTGAAGCATCGCGTCCGGTGCGCATTGGCAATGCTGCCTATACCCAGCTCCAGCTTGATATTTATGGCGAAGTCGCCGATGTGCTGGCCCATGCGCGGCGCGGCGGGCTGTCGCTGGACCCGCGCGCCCTTGAGCTGCGGGGGGTCTTTATGGAGCACCTTGAAAAGAGCTGGTCGCTGCCGGATGAAGGCATCTGGGAAATACGTGGAGACCGCCAGCACTTTGTTCATTCCAAGGTGATGACCTGGGTGGCGTTTGACCGCGCCGCGCGATCCCCCGACGCGACAGGGCGGCAGCGGGCGCACTGGAAGCGCATTGCGCAGAAAATACACAAGGATGTCTGCCGGCATGGCGTGGACAGGAAGCGCCGCTGTTTCGTGCAGGCTTACGGCTCCACAAACCTGGACGCCAGCCTGTTGCTGTTGCCGCTGGTGGGATTTCTTCCTGCTTCTGATCCACGCATCAAAGCCACGGTGCGGGAGATTGAGAAACACCTGACCTTCAAAGGGTTGGTGGCGCGCTATAATACCAGCAGCGGGGTGGATGGCTTGCCGCCGGGCGAAGGCGCCTTTCTGGCCTGCAGCTTCTGGCTTGCGGACAATTACATCCTGATGGGGCAACGTACCAAGGCGGTGCGGTTGTTCGGAAAACTGCAGCGGCTGGCCAATGATGTGGGTCTGTATGCCGAAGAGTATGATCCGCGGGAAAAACGCATGCTGGGCAATTTTCCACAGGCATTTTCCCATGTTGCCTTGATCAACACGGCATTGAGCCTGATGGCGGACGGGGAAAAACGCAAACAGGAGCGCAGGCATGCCCACCGCAAAAGCTGAGCGCATCCTTTGCATCGATATCGGTGCCAGCGGACTGAAGGCGGCCATTGTCGGCCGCACCGGAAAATTTCTCAAAGACCGGGTGCGCGTCAAGACGCCAGTCGAGCGTGCGCCGCGACAGGTCGTGCCGTTGCTGATCGAGTTGGTCCGGCCGCTGGGCAGGTTCGATCACGTCACCATCGGGTTTCCCGGCATGGTCAAGGCGGGAAAGGTGGTGACGGCGCCAAACTTCGGCACGCAGGACTGGGCGAATTTTCCGCTGGCGGCGGTGATGCGCAAGAAGCTGAAGAAGCCGGTCAAGCTGCTGAACGATGCCGATGTCCAGGGCCTGGCGGTCATCAAGGGCAGGGGGCTCGAGCTGGTTTGCACGCTGGGCACGGGTTTTGGTACCGCCTGGTTTCGCGACGGCACTTTGATGCCGCATATGGACCTGGCGCATCTCACCTTGCAGCGGAAGAATGATTTCGACGTCCTGGTGGGCGACAGGACACGCCGCAAGATCGGCAACCGTCGCTGGGCCAAGCGCATCAAAAAGCTGATCGGCGTGCTGGACACCGTGTTCAATTATGACCATCTCTATCTGGGTGGCGGCAACTCGCGCTGGGTCGATTTCAAGCTGCCACGCAATGTGACCATCGTTGACAATGATGCGGGAATGGAGGGCGGTGCGTTTGCCTGGACGCGTCACACGACCTGAAAAACACAACCTCGCACGAGGGAACCCATTGATGGGTTCAAGCGTTTCGATCCCATTGGATCGAAGCCCATTTCAATTTTTGCCTTAAAAATTGCGGGCCACAACGACGGAAGCGTAGATGATGCCGCCGGTCAGTGGAAACACGGCTCTTTTGCTCGATATTGATGGCACCTTGCTGGATTTGGCGCGTACGCCCGACCGGGTCAGGGTCCCGGGCGAATTGTTGCGGGCTCTGGAAAAGCTCACCCATCAGCTGCACGGCGCGCTGGCCTTTGTCAGCGGTCGCTCGCTGGAAAGCATCGACACGCTGTTCGCGCCATTCCGACCGGCGGCCATCGGCGCGCATGGCGGTGAAATTCGTGGCGTGCAAGGCGATGTCACCCGCATCGCGCCTTTGCCAGATTCCATCCGCGAAATCTTTACCGGCCTGGCCGGGCATGTTCCCGGCCTGCTGCTTGAGGACAAGAAATGCGCCATGGCACTGCATTATCGTCTGGCGCCGGAGGCCAGACAGGTTCTGATGTCCGCGATGGAAAAGCACGCCAAGCTCTTTGAAGCGGAAAAAGTGCGTATCCTCGACGGCAAGGCGGTAATCGAGGTGCAGCAACTGGGTATCGACAAGGGCTCGGCTGTCCTCAAGCTGGCACGGCAAAAGCCGTTCAAGGGCCGCACTGTTCTGTTCGGCGGTGACGACACCACCGACCTGGACGTGTTTCGCATCCTGCCGCGGCTGGGCGGGCGCGGTTTTTCGGTTGGCCGGCGTTTTCCCGGCGCCGAGCATGTCTTCGAGACGCCCCGCGCGGTGCGCCAATGGCTGGCCCGCCTGGCCGAAGGCGGTGTGCGATGAACTGTCCCGCCGATCTGGCCATCATCGGCAACGGCAATATTGCCGCGCTGGTCAACGCCCGGGGGCAACTGGTGTGGTGGTGCTTCCCGCGTTTCGACAGCGATCCGGTGTTCAGCCGGCTGATCGCCGGCGACGAGGAAAAAGGCTTCGCCGATGTGGTGCTCGACCGGCAGGTGAACTGCCAGTCCTCCTATGACCGCAACACCGCCATCGTGGTCACCGTCCTGACCGCCGAGGATGGATCGCAGGTCAGGATCACAGACTTCGCGCCCCGCCTGCGCAATTATGAACGCATGTTGCGCCCGCCGCAGCTGATGCGCATCATCGAGCCCATTGCCGGCCTGCCGCGCATTACCATCCGGGTGCGGCCCACACAGTTCTACGGCAACCCCATGAAGCGGCGGGTGGCGGGCTCCAGCCATGTGACCTATGGCGAGCCGGCCCTGATGCGGCTGACCACCGATGCGGCGCTGTCCTATATTCAGCAGGAAACCCCGTTCGTCCTGACCCGGCCGGTGCATCTGGTGTTTGGTCCCGACGAGCCTTTCCAGGGCGACATTGCCACCACGGTGCGCGATTTCCGTGCACGGACCTGTGAATATTGGCGCGAATGGGTGCGCCGGCTCTCCATTGCCTATGAGTGGCAGGAGGCATCGATCCGCGCCGCCATCACGCTGAAATTGTGCAGCTTCGAGGAAACCGGCGGCATTGTCGCGGCGCTCACCACTTCGCTGCCCGAGGCGCCGCATTCCGGGCGCAACTGGGACTATCGCTATTGCTGGCTGCGCGACGCCTATTTCGTGGTCAAGGCGCTGAACGCCATCGGCGCCACCCAGACCATGGAGCAGTATATCGCCTATATCCTGTCCATCGCCGGCAACGAGGACACGCTCAAGCCCTGTTACGGCATCGTGCCATCGGACGACCTGACCGAATGGATCGCACCCGACCTTAAGGGCTTTGAGGGCCATGGCCCGGTCCGGATCGGCAATGCCGCGGTGGATCAGGTTCAGCATGATGCCTATGGCAGCGTGATCCTGGCGGCGACGCCGATGTTCTTCGACAAGCGTTTGCCGGTGCCGGGCGACGAGCCGCTGTTCCGCCTGTTGGAAAAGATGGCGCAGCAATGCGCCAACCTGGCTCTGGAGCCCGATGCCGGTATCTGGGAATATCGTGGCCGCAAGCGGGTGCATACCCATAGCGGCGCCATGTGCTGGGCGGGCATCAGCCGCACCGCCGCCATCGCCGCAAGGCTGGGGCTGACTGATCGGATGCATCACTGGCAGGGATTGGCCGATTCCATCGGCCAGGAATTGCTCAAGCGGGTGTGGAACGAGAAACGCCAGGCCTTTACCGCCGCCGAAGGCATCACCGACATGGATGCCAGTGTGCTGCTGCTGCCCGAGCTGGGCCTGATCGATCCGAAGGATCCGCGGTTTGCATCCACGGTCGTCGCCATCGAGCAGGATCTGGTACGCGGCCGCCATGTGATGCGCTATGCGGCGGAGGATGATTTCGGCCTGCCGGAAACCGAATTCCTGGTCTGTCGCTTCTGGCTGATCGACGCGCTGGCGGCGCTGGGGCGGCGCGAAGAGGCGCGCGAGCGCTATCAGGACGCCCTCGCCCTGCGCAACAGCTATGGCTTGCTGGCCGAAGACATTCATCCGCAGACCGGCGCCTTGTGGGGCAATTTCCCCCAGACCTATTCGATGGCGGGTGTGATCCTCAGCGCCATGCGGCTGAGCCAGAGTTGGGAGGAGCGGTATTGGCGCGCATCTTCATAATCTCCAACCGTGTCGCCATTCCCAAGGCGGGCATCCAGCCGGGCGGGCTGGAGGTGGTGCTGAAATCCACGCTGAAGAAGAATCCGTGTGTCTGGCTGGGCTGGAGCGGCGAGGTCAATGATACGCCGCGTACGCACACCATCAAGAAAGGCAGGAACAGCTATATCGTGCTGGACCTGCGCACCGAGGATTTCGAGGAGTATTACAACGGCTTCGCCAACCGCGTGTTATGGCCGATTTTTCATTATCGCATCGACCTGGCGGAGTTTTCGCGCCGCGACCTGTCCGGCTATCGGCGCGTCAACGAGCAGTTCGCCGACGAATTGGCCAAGGTGCTCAAGCCCGACGACATTATCTGGGTGCATGACTATCACCTGATCCCGCTGGCGCAGGCATTGCAGTCCCGGGGGCTGAACAACCGCATCGGCTTTTTCCTGCACATTCCGCTACCGCCGCCGGAAATCCTCACGGCGATGCCCCATCACGACACGCTGATCCCGGCACTGGGCGCCTATGACCTTGTGGGCTTTCAGACCGACGGCGACGCGGCCAATTTCGCGCGCTACCTGGCCAAGGAGCTGGGCACCGGGTCCCATATGTCGCTGACACTGGGCAGCGGCAGGCGGGCCATGCGCCTTGGGACGTTCCCGGTCGGAATCGAAACCCGGCAGTTCACCCGCCTTGCCGGCCGGTCCGTGCGCACGAAGTTCGTCCGCAAGGTAATCAATTCCATTCCCGGAAAACTGATCATCGGCGTCGATCGCCTGGATTATTCCAAGGGTATTGCGCAGCGGATGGAAGGCTATGAGCGGTTTCTGCTGGGCCATCCGGAATGGCTTGGCAAGGTCACCTATCTGCAAATTACGCCAAAAAGCCGAAGCCAGATCAAAGAGTATGCCGAGATGGAACAGGCGGTCAGTTCCGCCGCCGGCCGGATCAACGGCGCTTTCAGTGAAGCGGCCTGGACTCCGGTGCGCTACGTCAACCGCCCCTACAGCCGCACGGCGCTGGCGGGCTTGTACCGCGCGTCCCGTGTCGGATTGGTGACGCCGATGCGCGACGGCATGAATCTGGTGGCCAAGGAATATGTCGCCGCCCAGGATCCGGACGATCCGGGCGTGTTGATCCTGTCACGCTTTGCCGGCGCCGCGGATGAGTTTCGCGCCGCGCTCCTGGTCAACCCCTACGACCCCGATGCGGTGGGCGCAGCCATCGGCCGCGCCATGGCAATGCCCCAGGATGAGCGCAAGCAGCGTCACGCCGAACTCTATGCCAGCTTGCTGCGCAACGACATTTCGGATTGGGGCGATCGCTTCCTCGCCGCTCTGGCAGGTCCTCAAAAAGGGCGATCGTCGCGGACGGTTCAGGATCTGAGCGATTTTATCACGCCGTCCTGACGGCTTATTCGGGGCTTTCCAGTTTCAGGGCCGCCAGCGCCAGCGCCGCCCATCCGGCGATCAAGCTCAGGCCCCCAACCGGCGTGATCATCCCCAAGGATGTTGCCCCGGTGAAGGCCAGCAGATAGAGCGAGCCGGAAAACAGCAGGGTGCCGGTGAGAAAGAGCGCGGCGGCGATATTGGCAAGCCGGGCCGCCCGGCCGCGTATGGCAAACGCCGCCAGCCCGATGGCAAGGGCGTGATACATCTGATACCGCGCGCCGGTTTCAAACGTCGACAGCATCCGTTCACTCAGCACCGGACGCAGGCCATGGGCGGCAAAAGCGCCCATCACCACCGCCAGGCCGCCCATCAGGGCGGCGACCACAAGCCAGTGCTTCATGGCTGGCGTTATAGACATACTGGCGCGTCTTTGCGAGTTTGACGCCTGCAATATTGAGTCAAAGTCATGCCGGAATTTGCCACCGCCAGCGACGGCACCATCCTGGCGTTCGAGCGTCATGGTGAAGGCCCGGCGATTGTGCTGGTGCATGGCTTTGGCTCCAGCCGGTCGCAGAATTGGAAGTCCACAGGTTGGTATCGGGGGCTCGCCGAAGCGGGTTTTTCGATCATGGCGATGGACTGCCGCGGCCATGGCGACAGCGCAAAGCCTCATGACGAAAGCGCCTACGGCCATGATCGCATGGCCGAAGATGTGCTCTCGGTGATGGACGCGGCGGATCTGGGGCAGGCCCTGGTCTGCGGCTATTCGATGGGCGGCTTTATCGGCCTGAGGCTGCTGGCAGCGCATCCCGAGCGCGTGATCAAGCTGGCGCTGGCCGGGGTTGGCGAGAATTACCTGAAGGATGCCATCACCGCGCCTGAGGCCCGCGCGGCACTGGCCGATGCGCTGCTGACGCCCGACAAGAACAGCATCACCGATCCCAGGGCCAAGATGTTTCGCACTTTTGCCGATCAGCCCGGCAAGGACCGGTTTGCGCTGGCGGCCTGCATGCGGGCCATGTCGCCGCGCCTTGCTCCCGCCACACTTGCGGCGCTGACACGGCCGATCCTTGTCGTGTGCGGTGCGCTGGATGACACCGCCGGCCGCCCCGAACCCCTGGCGCAGATGTTTGCCGACGGCAAGGCGATGATAATTCCAGGGCGCGATCACATGTCGGCGGTGGGCGATCCACATACGCGCCAGGCCGTGATCGACTTTTTCCGCGGCTGACGCAACCGATCCCTTCGTACATTCGTTTCATTTTGTACGCGCTCGCATGCCTTATTTTTGCGGGCGTGAGGAAAAATTGTCTGTGTACTGATGAGTATATTGATGGGTGCGATTCATGCGGTGCAATCTTTCAAACTTCGCCCAACAAGTACGTTTTCGTACTGAAAAAGCCGTATGTTTTCCGCGACATACCGGTATTTTCGCAAGGCCGCCGCACGATTCAGGGGGCGCCGCGGAACGGCTTGAGGGGCCGTTTCGCACATCATGTTTGGGCTGGTTTCAATGCTAGAAGCGCATGCACGCGCCGGAATTCGCAACCGGCTTCTGCAAAAGATTTCGCTTGAGGATTGGGACCTGATCGGACCCCATCTTGAAGCCCTGACACTCAAGGAGCGTCAGGTGATCGAGGTACCGGGCAAGCCGATCACCCATGCCTATTTTCTCGACATCGGCGTCGCCTCCGTCGTGGCGGTGGATGCCGAAGATCATCGCATCGAAGTCGGCGTAATCGGGTATGAGGGCGTTACCGGTGTGCCACTGATCATGGGCGATGCCCGGGCGCAGCATTCCACCTATATGCAGATCGGCGGCAGCGGCCATCGCATTCCGCAGGACGTATTTTGTGGGGCCCTTGCCCAAAGCGAAAGCCTGCGCGCCTTGTTCCTGAAATCGGCCCAGGGCTTCATGATCCAGACCGCGCACACGGCGCTGGCCAATGGCCGGGCCAAACTGGAGCAGCGCCTGGCCCGCTGGCTGCTGATGGCCCATGACCGCACCACCAGCGATGCGGTGCCGCTGACCCATGAATTCCTGGCGGTGATGCTGGGGGTGCGCCGCGCAGGCGTCACGGTGGCGATCCATGGCTTTGAACGGCGCGGGCTGGTGACGACCCGTCGCGGCCAGCTCACCATCGTCAATCGCGCGGGTATCGAGCAGGTGGCCGGCAGTTTCTACGGAACCCCAGAAGCCGAATTGAAGCGGCTGCTCGACGGCAAATAAGAATCTTCTCGCATTTTGCGAGGCGCCTGTGTTCTGTGGGCGCCCCATGCTGCCCACCCGCTTTCAGGACTGGTTTACGCTGCGCGGCTGGCAGCCGCGCGCCCATCAGCTGGCGCTGGTGGATCATGCCGCACGGGGGCACAGTGTGCTCCTGGTGGCGCCGACCGGCGGCGGCAAGACCCTGGCAGGTTTTCTGCCCAGCCTGATCGATCTGGCGGGCTCTTCTGATTTGACCGCTTCGCGGTCGGGGCCGCCGAAGCGCGCGCGCAAAAGCGCCCTGCACACCCTTTATATCTCGCCGCTCAAGGCGCTGGCAGTGGACGTGGCGCGCAATCTCGACGCGCCGATCGCCGAGATGGCGCTGCCGGTGACGGTGGAAACCCGCACCGGCGACACGCCCACCGCCCGCCGCCAGCGCCAGCGCCACGCCCCGCCCGACATCATGCTGACCACGCCCGAACAGCTGGGCCTGCTGCTGGCGCATCCCCGGGCGCCGCAGATGTTCGAAACTTTAAAGACTGTGGTGCTGGACGAATTGCATGCCCTGTACAACTCCAAGCGCGGCGATCTTCTGGCGCTGGGGCTGGCGCGGCTGTCCACCTTGGCGCCCGCGCATCGCCGGGTCGGACTGTCCGCCACCGTGAAGGACCCCGTGCCGCTGCAACGCTTTTTGCTGCCACAGCCTCTCGATGGCGAAGCATTGTCCGAGCTGGTGATCGCCCAGGGCGGCGCCCGGCCACAAATCGAGATCAGCGCTTCGGATTCCTATGTCCCCTGGGCCGGACATCTGGCGCGTCACGCCATGCTGGACGTGATGGCCGCGATCCACACCGCCAAGACCGCGCTGGTCTTTGTCAACACCCGCAGCCAGGCCGAACGCACCTTCCAGGAATTGTGGGCGATCAACGATTCCAACCTTGCCATCGCCCTGCATCACGGCAGCCTGGCGCCGGAACAGCGGCGCAAGGTGGAAGCGGCGATGGCCAAGGGGGCCTTGCGCGCCGTGGTCTGCACCTCGACCCTCGATCTTGGCATCGACTGGGGGGCGGTCGACAAAGTGATCTGCATCGGCGCGCCCAAGGGCGCCGCCAGGCTGGTGCAGCGCATCGGCCGCGCCAATCACCGGCTGGACGAGCCCAGCGCCGCCCTGTTGGTGCCCGCCAACCGCTTCGAGGTTCTGGAATGCAATGCCGCGCGTGATGCCGTCCTGGCGGGCGAACTGGATGGCGAGCGGCTGAAGGCCGGCGGCCTGGACGTGCTGGCGCAGCATGTGCTGGGCACCGCCTGCGCCGCGCCTTTCGATGCCGATGCCCTGTTCGCGGAAGTGCGCGGCGCATCGCCTTATGCCGCCCTGACGCGCAAGGATTTCGACGCGGTGGTGGAGTTCGTCGCCACTGGGGGGTATGCGCTGCGCTCCTATGACCGTTACGCGCGGCTGCGCAAAACCCCGGACGGGAAATTCCGCCTTGCCCATCCCAGGCTGGCGCAGGAATACCGCCTCAATGCCGGGGTGATCGTGGAAGACCCGATGGTGGAGGTGCGGCTGCAATCGCGTGGGCGTCCGGCGGGTGCGGGCGGCCGCAAGCTGGGCGAATTGGAGGAATATTTCATCGAGCAGCTTTCGCCCGGCGATACCTTTGTCTTTGCCGGCACGGTGCTGCGCTTTGAGGGCCTGCGCGAGAATGGCGCCTTCGTCACCCGTTCCAGCGACACCGAAGCGGAAATTCCCAGCTACAATGGCGGCAAGTTTCCGCTCTCCACCTTCCTGGCGCAGCGGGTGCGCGAGATGGTGAGCAACCCGGAGAGCTGGGCGCACCTGCCCGAACCGGTGCAGGAATGGCTGAAGATCCAGGAATGGCGCAGCGTGCTGCCCAAGCCCGGCCAGTTGCTGGTGGAAACCTTCCCCCGCGCCAAGCGCCACTATCTGGTCTGCTATCCGTTCGAAGGACGTCTGGCGCACCAGACCCTGGGCATGTTGCTGACGCGCCGGCTGGAGCGGGCAGGGCTGCACCCCTTGGGCTTTGTCGCCAATGAGTATGCCCTTGCGGTGTGGGCGGCCAAGGACATGAGCGCCGCCGATATGGATGCGCTGTTCGACGAGGACATGCTGGGTGACGATCTGGATGCCTGGCTGGCGGATTCCAACATGTACAAGCGCACCTTTCGCAACTGCGCCATCATCGCGGGCCTGATCCAGCGCCGCTTTCCCGGCAAGGAGAAAAGCGGAAGACAGGTGACATTTTCGTCAGACCTTATTTACGACGTGCTGAGGGAACATGAGCCCGACCATGTGTTGCTGCGCGCGACCTATGCCGATGCGGGGACCGGCCTGTTGGACATCGCCCGGCTGGGCGACATGCTGACCCGCGTGAAGCGGCGGATCGTGACCCGCAGGCTGGACCGGGTGTCGCCCCTGGCGGTGCCGGCGCTGCTGGAAATCGACGTTCACATGGTTGCGGGCGAGGCGGACGAAGCTATTCTGCGCGAAAATGAAGACGCCCTGATACGGGATGCGATGCGTGTTGACTGATTCGGCTTCGGGCGACCTTCTGATCGACGTGAATGGCGAGACGCTGCTGCTGGACGCTTGCGGCGCAGCCTATTCCAGCGCCCATGACACGCTGATCTTCTCGGACCTGCATTTCGAGAAGGGCAGTTCCTATGCGAGGCGCCGCCAGTTCCTGCCGCCCTATGACACCACCAGCACGCTGCTGCGCATGACGCGCGCCATCGCCCGCCACAAGCCGGCGCGGGTGATCGCGCTGGGCGATTCCTTTCACGATGCGGGGGCTGGCGACCGGCTGGGGCCCGAAGAGCGCGGCATGCTGGAAGCACTGGGTGCGGCGGCGCGCTTTGTCTGGATCACGGGCAACCACGATCCCCATCCCCCAGCCTGGCTGGCGGGCGAGATCGCCGAGACCTTTCGCATGGGCGGGCTGACCCTCCGCCACGAACCGCTCGCCAACTTCGAGCCTGGCGAGGTGGCGGGACACCTGCATCCTTGCGCCAGCGTCGCCAAATGGGGCCGCAGCGTCCGGCGCCGATGCTTTGTCAGCGACGGCCTGAGGCTGATCCTGCCGTCCTTCGGGGCTTATACCGGGGGGCTGGATGTGGGCGATGCCGCCATTGCCGGACTGTTTGCCGGCCCGTTCCACGCCTACATGCTGGGACACGCCCGCGTCTATGCGATACCGCGGCGCGCGGTTGTTTGATTCGGCCGCTTGGCGTCAGGATGTGCATCGCTCCACACCTCGCCCGTCGCCAGGGCTTAATCGTTTAAATCTATCTGGTTGCGTGTTGCCGGATCGAGATGTGGATTATTTTCCGGCGCTGTGATATTCATTTCATATGCATCCGAATACGCGGACGGCCTTGCGAGTTGCAGTCGTCCCGTTTGAGAACCCCAGCCTCGCGCTCGGCGTTCTGCAACTCGGCACGTCCATAGGACTTTATCTGGCAACCATCGCAGCGATGTATTGGTCGCTTCAGGTTTCCTATTGGCTGACACTTGCCCTTGCCTTTCCCGCCAGCGGCTTTCTTGTGCGAACTTTCATCGTACAACATGACTGCGGGCATGGCTCGTTCCTGAGATCGCCGCTGGCCAATAACGTCATTGGCGCAGTGTGTGGTGTCCTGACCCTTGCACCCTATTGGAGCTGGCGGCGTCAGCACGCGCAGCACCATGCCAACTGGAACAATCTTGATCGTCGCGAGTCGGGCGCTGACATCTATTCCACCTGTCTCACCGTGAAGGAGTATCGCGCCTATACGCCGTGGCAGCGCCTGCTTTATCGGCTGCCGCGACACCCGGCGCTCGCGCACATTGTATTCCCGCCACTGATATTCGCGCTTCTGTACCGTTTCCCCTTTGATATGCCGAGCAGTTGGACGGCCGAGCGGCGCTCCGTCGTCATGACCAATATCGCCATCCTTTTCTGGGTGGTTGGGCTTGGTCTGTTGTTGGGCTTCACCTCGGTATTGCTTGTGCATTTACCGGTCATCGCGATCACGACGATCTGCGGCGTTTGGCTATTCTCGGTGCAGCACCGTTTCGACACGGCGCGCTGGCTGCGCCAGGGAGACTGGAGCTTTCACGAAGCGTCCCTGCGGGGCACTTCATATCTGAGACTGCCCAGGGTGCTGCAATGGCTTACCGGCAATATCGGCTTCCATCATATTCATCATCTGGCGCCACGAGTTCCGAACTACCGCCTGGAGGCGTGCTACGCCAGCGATTCTCTTTTACAGGTGGGAAACCCGCAGTCGCTGAGAAGCGGCTTGGGTGCGACACGCCTCACCCTTTGGGATGAAGAACGCCAACAGCTGGTGCCCTTCAAGGCCGCGCAATAGCTATTCTAAATCTTGCGGAAGCCGTGGCTGTTGCGGATGCAGTGACACGCAAAACCCCTCGGCAGCACGCTGAGGCCGCCGGGATCACGCCGGCCGTCTGAACAGTACCGACGATATCCAGCCCAGCAGCATTGCCATGAAAACGCAGATCAGGCCGTAGGCCAGCGGGGCGTTGTTCGCCAGATTGAACAGCCGCCGCTCGATCCCGGTCTGGTCGATGAAGAGCGGCGTGGACTGGGCGCTCACCACCTCGCCATCGCGGAACAGATAGACTTCCACATTATACTGTCCGCGCGCCACGGCGGCGGGCACCGGCACACGGGTGCGAAACAGCGTCTCGCTGAGGAAATCGATGGTGCCGGGTGCTTCCTTGTACAGCCCGTCCTCTTGCAGGTGCCGCAAGGCTGCCTCGCGGAAAGGGCGGGCATCGTGATGACTGCCGACGGCGCCAGGCTGGAGATGCTCGATGCCCACGCCATGGCGGGTCAGGACCCGGGGCGGGGCGATGCGGTCCACCGGTTCGGTGCTGGCGAGATAATAGTAGCTGGGCATGCCATCGAACTTGGCGGAATCCCGGTTGACCCAGATGCCCGCGACGCGGTCACGGCGGCGCACGGTCAGGAGCGTGTTCGGACCGCGCACCACCACCGCGATGGCGCGTCCCTCGGCTTTCTCGGCCCGCTCGATGGCGCCGAACACCACGATGTCGGTGCCGGTATAATTGGAGGTGATCTCGATGATGTCCTGGCTGATGCCGGACACCAGGTCTTCGGCCCGGGCGGCGCCGGCCATTCCCGTCACACCGAGTCCCATTGACACCAGCAAACCGAAAAGGGCGCGCTTCATGGCGCCCCCAGGGTCAGGCTGTAGACGTCACGCGGATTGGCGACCAGCCCCCACAGAAGTCCCAGGCACACGCTCAGCACCACCACCGCCAGCAGCAGGCGCAGCTGTTCGCCGCGCAACTTGGAACCGGCCCGCACGCCCAATTGCGCCCCCACCACGCCGCCAATCACCAGCAGCAGCGCCAGCACAATGTCGACCGAATGGTTGCTGGTGGCCTGCAGCACGGTGGTGACGGCGGTCAGCGCGATGATCTGGACCAGCGAGGTGCCCATCACCACATTGGTGGGCATGCGCAGCAGATAGATCATCGCCGGCACGATAATGAAGCCGCCGCCGATGCCCATGATGGCGCCCAGCGCGCCCACGAAGAAGCCCAGCGCGATCGGCGGGATGACGCTGATATAGAGACGCGACTGGCGGAACCGCATCTTCAGCGGCAGCCGGTGAATCCAGACATGATTGACGGGGCGGGAGGAGGGCGCCACGCCGCTGCGATAGGCTTTGAGCGTCGTCAGGCTCTCGCGCAGCATGATGGTGCCGATGCTGCCCAGCATGATCACATAGGTCAGCGACACGATCAGGTCCATCTGGCCCTGGCGGCGCATCAGCGCGAACAGCCACACGCCCAGCACCGTGCCGACCAGGCCGCCCGCCACCATGACGCCCGCCATGGTGAAATCGATCGCCCCCTTTCGCCATTGCGCCAGCGCCCCCGACATGGACGAGGCGGTGACATGGCTGAGGGTGGTGGCGACCGCCACGGTGGAGGGAATGCCGGAAAAGACCAGCAGCGGCGTCATCAGGAAGCCGCCGCCCACGCCGAACATGCCGGACAGGAAGCCCACGCCCAGTCCCAGCCCGATCATCACGAGCCAGTAGACGGACATCTCGGCGACAGGAAGGTAGATTTCCATCTAACGCTTGTCTTGGGCTTGCGGAGGCGTGGCGGGGCGTTCAGGGGACTATAAGCCCACATCACGCGCTGCCGCTACGCTGTCGCCACGGAGCTAAAACACTGCTTGCGTGTTAGCCGAGATCGGCGGGCTCGGGCGGCACATTGGCGCTGCGGTTGAGCGCTGCGGCATGGAAGGTGCCGGCGGACTTGGTCGCCGTTGCCCGGTCGCTGTCGCTGAGCTGGGTTTGCAGCACCGCGATGCGCGACTTGGATTCGGCGTCGCCCGAGGCGGCGGCGATGGAATACCACTTGTAGGCGTCCAGCAGGCTCTGGGGCACGCCGTCGCCGCGTTCATACAGGACCGCCAGGTTGAACTGGGAATCCGACAGGCCCAGCGCGGCGGCCTTGGCGAACCAGCGCGCCGCTTCGGCCATGTTCTTCTTGCCCGGCGCGCCGCTGGCGTGCGCAACGGCCAGATTGTGCATCGCCTTGCGGTTGCCCTGGTTGGCGGACCGTTCATACCATTGCGCCGCGCGGGCGCCATCGGCCGGAACACCCTGGCCGCGTTCATACATGGTGCCGAGCCGATACTGCGCCACCGCCTGACCCTTTT
This sequence comes from Rhizobium sp. Q54, assembly GCA_945882615.1. Taxonomy (GTDB): domain Bacteria; phylum Pseudomonadota; class Alphaproteobacteria; order Micropepsales; family Micropepsaceae; genus Rhizomicrobium. Next base: position 35,621 of record CAMCWK010000009.1, read on the forward strand.
CCGATGCCTGGGTCAGGAAGCGCACGGCGTCGGGCAGGTTGATGGGCGAGCCGTTGGTGCCGTCCAGCGCCCGAAGGCCCAGGATGGTCAGGGCGACCGGATTGCCGGCATTGGCCATCTGGATGACGCGTTCGACGCCGGGGGCGCGCGCGCCTTGCGGCGCGTCGGGCACCCGATTGACCGGCGCGTCGCGCACGTCGCGCTGCTGCATCGGCGGGGCGGCGTTCGGCGGGCCTTCCGGTTCGGAGCGCGCCGAGGTGAAGTCTTCGGCATTGCCCGGGGCATCGGCCTGGGGCGCGACCACGAACTGGGTGTCGTCGCTGCTGGGTGGTTCGGGCACCGAATAGGTCGGGCCGGTATCGCCAGCGGGGCGGGTGGCGGTCTGGTCCCCCGCAGGAGTGCCGCGCTGGGTCATCATCAGGCCGACGGCCAGCGCCAGCACGGTGATCAGCGCCAGGGCGGCGGGAATGATGTAGCGCGGGCGCGGCTTTTCTTCGCCTTCGGCAGCGGGGGCGCGGTTCCAGCGCAGGCCGGCAAAACGGCCGCGGCGTTCGGTTTCAGCCTGTTCCGAGGCGGCGCGGGCCGAGCGGCGGGCCTGGGTGAGGAAATTGTCAGCTTCCGGCGTTTCGAACGTGTCGGCGAATTCGGGGCTGAATTCCTGTGCCGGCGCGAAGGGATCGGGGGAGCCAGGTTCCGGGGGAATGTCAAAAGCAAAGCCGGGCGGCGCCTGGGGCGGCGCAAACGCGTCCTGATAGGGGGCTTCCGCAAAGGGCGGGGCTTCAAAGGCGCTGGGCGCGGGGGGCGGGGCTTCGAAGGCAGGCGGCTCCGGCGAGCGCAGCTTGGTGCGCATTTCGGCCACCAGATCGGTGTGATCCTTCTCCAGCGACTCCAGCCGGTGCGACAAGGCCTGCATCGAGGCGTCGAACTGGGCCTTGGGATCGTAATTCTCCAGCCGCTCGGCGATGCCGCTGACCGAATGTTCGATGGAATCCAGCCGACGCTCGAAGGCGGCGTCGGGCAGGCGCATTTCCAGCCGGGCGATGGAATCTTCCAGCCGGTTGATGGATTCCTCGGTCTGGCCAAAGCGGCGCTGGTTCTCGACCTGGTCGGTGGCGCGCTGGTTGGCGGACGCCTCGATCTTTTCCAGCGCATGGTCGAGGGCGTTGGTGTTGAACTGGGCGGTCTTTTCGGCCGCCGCCAGGCGCTGTTCGGCGGCTTCGGTGCGCACGATCAGCAACTTGTGATTGTCTTCGGCGTCCACCCGGCCCTGGCCGACGCGCGCCGCCAGCTGTTCCAGATTGCCGGTGAGCTGGGTGACCTGGTCGGCCGAATTGTTGGCGGTGGCGGTGATCTGGTCGGCCAGGCGCGACAGGCCCTGATGCAGCGCCTTGACGGCTTCCTTGATGCCGGTGTCGGCGTTGCTGCGCTCCAGCCGTTCCAGCCGCTCGTTCAGCGCCATCACATTCAGGCCCAGCTGGTCGAAGGCCTGGGCCTGCTCGCGGGCGGAGATGTTGATCTCCTGGGCGGTGCGGGAAATGACGCGGTTGCTTTCGCTGTGGGTGCGCTCGCTGGAATCGATGCGGCGGCCCAGGCCCCGGAGCTGGTCCTCGATACGGCGCCAGGCGTCGTTTGATTCGTGCTCGCTGCGGTTGACCCGCGCCATCATGTCTTCGGTATCGCGCCGGCTGTTGGCGGATGGAGGCAGGCCCCAGCTGTCCAGGGGCGCCCCGGTCGGAGCCCGGTTCTCATAGGCCATGGGGGGGATTTCCTCCTCCATGCCTGAAAAACTGCGCAAAATGCGGCGGGTGAGCCATTCCCCGACCGATAGGCCCTCGCGCCGGGCAGCCGCACGGGCAGCTTCCCGCGCTTCTGGCGGGATACCGGCAACATTCCAGGGAAGCTCTGCGCGCATTTCGACTCACTGGCACCACGCACCCGCTATAGAAGGTACCGGGGGCAAGATATAGTGTAAAGGAATGTTGACGATGCGAGCGGCGGGGGCGCCATTTCTGTGTTCAATCATACACAGATACTTGGACCTATACGCTTAACCGGGTGTTACCGGGCCCCGGTCGCACCGCGCAGGCGCAAGGGGTCTGGCGCGGGCGGCTGCGGCACGGCGCTCGCGGCGGCCGGGCTCTCAAATGGCGTGGCTGTGGTGGCCGGACCTTCCGGCTTGGGCGGCGGCAGTCCCAGATCGGTGGAGAAAAGCAGGGCGACATAGACCGTGTCGGCATTCACCGCGGCGCCCACCCCGGCATGATCATAGTTGGCAAAGGCCATATTCTCCCGGTGGGGCGTGCTTTTCATCCATTCGTCCAGGAAGCGCTTGGCGAAGTCGTTGACCACCACGCCCCCCTGCTTGGTGTAATGCTGCGCCGCAAGATTTTCGCCCAGCAAGCCCTGCCACATCGCATCCTGTTTCATCAGGATCGTGGCGCTGGTGGCGCCATCGGGCGCGGTATGGGCGAGATAGTTCTTGGCGGCCATGTCAGCGGCACGGGCGCGGGCGACCTGGGTCAGCGCCGGATCGATCGCCAGCTTCTTGGCCTTGGGGTCCAGTCTCTGACGCTGCTCTTCCACCAGGATGGCGATGCGCATTTCCAGTGCCGCCATCTGGGTCTTCGGATCGGGCGGCGGCGGAACTTTCGGCACGGTGGCGCAAGCGCCAAGCGCCAGCAAAGCCACAAAGAAAACAAGAGCGCGATTGAGCATCAGGCGGGCAGAATCTCGAACAGGCCGGCCGCGCCCATGCCGCCGCCGATGCACATGGTCACCACACCATACTTGGCGCCGCGCCGCCGGCCTTCCAGCAGCAGATGGCCGGTCAGGCGCGCGCCCGTCATGCCATAGGGATGGCCGATGGAAATGGCGCCGCCGTTCACGTTGGTCTTTTCCGGGTCGAGCCCAAGCTTGTCCATGCAATAAAGCGTCTGGCTGGCAAAGGCTTCGTTCAGCTCCCACAGGTCGATGTCGCTGACCTGCAAGCCGTGGCGTGACAGAAGACGCGGCACCGCGATCACCGGGCCGATGCCCATTTCGTCCGGCTCCACCCCCGCCACCGCGAAGCCGCGGAAGATACCCAGTGGCTTGATGCCCCTCTTCGCCGCCGCATCGCCGCTCATCACCACACAGGCGCTGGCGCCGTCGGCGAACTGCGAGGCGTTGCCGGCGGTGATGTACTTGCCCTGCGCCACCTGCTGGCCGCCGGCATGCACGGGCCTCAGCGCCGACAATCCTTCCAGCGTGGTGTCGGCGCGGTTGCATTCGTCGCGATCCACCGTGACATCGACCATGCTTTCGGCGCCGCTGGCCTTGTCGATCTTTTTCATCTTGGTGGCGAGAGGGACGATCTCGTCGGCATATTTTCCGCTCGCCTGCGCGGCGGCCGTGCGCTGCTGGCTTTGCAGCGCATATTGGTCCTGACGCGCCCGGCCGATGCCATAGCGTTCGGCCACGATTTCGGCGGTCTCGATCATGGTCATCCACAGCGCCGGATGGGTCCCCAGCAGATGCTCTTCGGTGAAATTCTTCAGATTGATGCCGCCCATCTGCACCAGCGAGATGGATTCCACGCCCGCGCCGATCGCGACATCCGTGCCGTCGGTCATGATCTGCTGCGCGGCGCAGGCAATCGCATTCAGGCCGCTGGAACAATAGCGGTTGATGGTGACGCCGGCGGTGGTGACCGGACATTCCGCCCAAAGGGCGCTTTCGCGCGCGATATTGTTGCCGGTGGCGCCTTCGGGAAAGCCGCAGCCCATATAGACGTCTTCCACTTCGCCCGGCGCGATGCCAGCACGCGCAATGGCGTGCTTGACGGCATGGCCGCCCATCACCGCGCCATGGGTCTGGTTGAAGCCGCCGCGCACGGATTTGGCGAGGCCGGTTCGTGCGGTGGAAACGATGACTGCCTGTTTCATGGAAAAAGCGCCTTTGGTCTGTCGGGCTGACGCCCAGCGAAGCGGACCGAACCTAGCGCTTCGCCCGTTTGGCTGCCAGTGTCGGGTAGCGCAGCGTGAAGGTGATGGCTCCGGCCAACGCCACGACGCTGACGGCGATACTGGCATAAAGCGGCAATTCGGGGGCGAAGGTCACGGCGCCATCGGCGATGGCCATCATCGCGAAGGCGGCGACCCACACGCCCGATACAAGATAATTGACCTCGAGGAACAGGCTCTGCGGCCAGCCGGCCTCCTTGGGGTCCAGCCGCGCATAGTCCACCGAGAAGGGACGTTTCAGCACCAGCGGCACCGCCAGCAGAAGAAACAGCGACACGGCCGCGATAAAGCGCACGGCCGCCAGCGACAGGTTGGGATCCAGGAACCCGCGCACCAGAGCCAGCAGGCCGAACAGCACAAGACAGCCGATATCTAGCAGCCGCAGCGATGGGCTTTCGACGAAATCGCGGATGGTGACGACAAAAGCGGCGGCGAACGCCACCCACAGCGCCAGGTCGGCCGACAGGCGCGACAGCAGCGCAAACAGGATGAAGGGCGCGAAACCGACGATCAGGTTCATGGGGAACTTATAAAAGAAAAGGCCAGATAAAGGAAAAGGCCGGCGCGCGAACGCGCACCGGCCTTTATCTGACGCCTCTTATTACTGCGCGGCGGCGGTGGCCGGCGTGGCCTTGGCCTTGGCGTGATAGCTCCACAGGCGCAGCACGCGGGCCGATGCCGGGCTCGGCGCCTTGATGGCGTCGAAGGTGGCGGCGGCTTCGCTGGCCTTGCCCTGGGCGAGCTGGGACATGCCGATCACCATGTCGGCTTCGGTCGGATCCTTGGCGCCGCCCTTGGTCTTTGCCAGATTCGCGGCCGCTTCGGCTTCGGCATACATGCCATAGCCATACAGCGCCTGGGCCAGCTTGACGTTATATTCGCCGCCCTGCTTGGGACCCGCCGCGATCTGTTCGGGGATGGACTTGCGGTCCGCGCCCATGCGCGCGTCCGGCGCCGGACCGCCCAGCTTCTGGGCTTGTTCGGCATCGCCATAGAAGCCCTGCTTGTTGGCGTTGGAGCCGACCAGCTGCATGTCGGTGGCCTGCATCGGCGCCTTGGTCGAGAACATCAGGCGGCCGAGATAGACATAGTCGATGTCGCGCATGCCCTTGACGCCCAGCGACACGCCCAGGAACTGCGCCCAGTCCTTGGGATCGTCATAGGTGGCGACCATCTGTTCCAGCGTCTGCTCGGCGGCGCCCTGGTTGTTCATCTGAACTTGCGCGCTCATGATGATTTCAAAGTCGCTGCGCTGGGGCAACTTGCCCGCGGCCTTGGCGGCGGCGATGTTTTTCTGCGCCAGTTCCATCGCGCCGGTAAAGTCCTTGCCCAGATACATGGCCTGGGCCGCCATCGCCAGGACGCTTTCATCCGGCGGCGGCGTGGTGGTCTGGATCAGCTTGGCGTACTTGGCCGCCTTGTCGTAATGCTTGGCGGTCAGTGCCAGCTGCAGGCCAGCGGTGTAGACCATGGGCTTTTCATCTTCGGGGATGATCGCCGGATCCATGTCGGCGGCGGCTTCGCCTTCGACAGTGGCGGCGGCCATGTCCTTGTTCTGCACGTTCAGGGACATGGCATAGCGGGTGATCTGCAGATCGTCATAAGGCGTGCGGCCGGACACCGCGCGCGCCTTGGTGATGGCGGCCAGGGCGGTGGGATAATCCTGTTTCTTGGAAGCCGTCTGCGCTTCGACCAGCGCCTTCTGGACAGCGACGGTCAACCGGGGCTTGGGGGCTGGCTTCTGGGCATAGGCGGCGCCCATGGCGCCGAACACGAAGAGCGCCGTCAGGGCGGCGCGAACCGATTTGCTGATCATTGAAAAGTCGTCCCTTTGTAACTGGCCGAAAACGGCCGAGAAGAAAGCCCCTGTTGACGTGCAGTATGAGCGTGTTTGCTACTTTACTGTGGCGATGTGCTGTTTCCAATAAGGCGGAACTTATGTTGCATCGCAGCAAATTCCGTCCGTTTGGCGCGGTGCTGTAATACCTTGTTTACCATGCGGTGTCAGCGTGTTCCCAAGGCTTGGGCACCGGCAAAATGGCGCAGCATCTCTTTCGTCTGGACGGCAGGACCGCCTATGTTTCGGGTGGCCGCGGTCATCTGGGCCGGGCCATGGTCCAGACCCTGTGCGAAGCGGGCGCCCATGTCATCCTCAATGGCCGTGACGATGCCGCGCTGGCCGCATTTGAGGCTGAGCTGAAACAGCAGAAATTCTCCGTCTCCCGCGCCGCTTTCGATGTCGCGGACGTGGGCGCCGCGCGCGCCTTCTTCGCCAGCCTCAAGCGCCTGGACATACTGGTCAACAATGCGGTGGCAATGCAGGTGAAAAGCTTTGCAAATCTGAGCGCCGAAGACTTCGCCGCCACTTATGCCAGCGCCGTCACCGCCGCCTTTGAAGCGGTGCGCGCCGCGCTGCCCGCGCTGAAAGCCGGCGTGGCGGCGGCAGGTGAAGCCAGCGTCATCAATATCGCATCCATGTATGGCCAGGTTTCACCCGACCGCCGGCTGTATGACGACCCGGCGCAGCAAAGTCCTTTTCACTATGGGCCCGCCAAGGCGGGCCTGCTTCAGCTGACCCGCCATCTCGCCGGCGAGCTGGGTGCGCAAAACATCCGCGTCAATGCCCTGGTGCCCGGGCCCTTTCCCGCCAAGGCGGCACCCGACTTCGCGCAAGCCCTGGCCGCACGCACCATGCTGGGGCGACTGGGCCGGGCAGAGGAAATCGCCGGGCCTCTGCTGTTCCTGGCGTCACCGGCTTCCAGTTTCGTGACCGGGGCGGCCCTCAATGTCGATGGCGGCTGGACCGCCTGGTGAGGTAAACCATGCAGATGGCGTTCCTGTCGTCCTTCCGCATCGGTCAGCAAACCGTCTATCCCGAAGAGCTGCTTGAGCGGCTCAAGAGCTTTGCGCTGCTGGAGAATGTCGGTGATGGCGCGCTGCGCAATCTGCTGGCCGAAGCCAACTGGTTCGCGCTGCCCGGCGGCACCTTGCTGGAGCGCGACGGCGAGAACAATGCGGCCCTTTTCCTGGTTATTACCGGCAGCCTGGGCGTATTCGTCTGCGACGAGCAGGGCCAGCGCCAAATGGTGGCGCTTGTCCCGGCGGGCGAGACGGTGGGCGAAATGTCCCTGATCCAGCCCAGCGGGGATCATTCCGCCCAACTGGTGGCGCTGCGCGACACCGAACTGCTGCGCATCAGCCCCGATGGTTTCGAAGCATTGGTGGGCCGTCATCCCCGCGTGATGATGAATCTGATGCAGATGCTGGTGAAGCGTCTGAAGGATGCCAACCGCGGCCGCGACAAGCCCCGGCCCAAGACATTCGCCATCGTGCCGCTGCAGGAAGGCCTGGCCGAAGCCCCCATCGCCCACCGCCTGGCCCAGGCGCTGGGCAAGATGGGCAGCCGCGCGGCGGTGCTGGATATTGCGGCGTCCGAACAGACGGCGGAATGGTTCAACACCTTCGAAGCCACCCATGACGTGGTGTTCTATCGCGGCGATGCGCCGGAAAGCTCCTGGACCAACCAATGTCTTCGCCAGGCCGACCGCATTTTTCTCCTGGCGCGCGCCGACCGCGCGCTGCCGCTGGCGCCGCTTGACCTGCCGGCCTTCAAGGCGCGCGCCTCGGGCCTGCCGGAACTGTTGCTGCTGCATCCCGATGGCGCCTCCGCCGTGCTGCCCGAGCATTTCTCCACCCGCAGCGGGCTTTTTTCCAACCACCACCATTTGCGTGCGGGCCATCCCGGCGATATTGCGCGGGTGGCGCGCTTCATCGCCGGGCGCGCGGTTGGGCTGGTGCTGGCCGGCGGCGGCGCGCGGGGCTTTGCCCATATCGGCATCATCCGGGCCCTCAAAGAGGCTGGCGTGCCGTTCGATCAGCTGGGCGGCACCTCCATGGGCGCGATCATCGCCGCGGGGCTGGCGCATGAATGGGGGCTGGAGGAATTGCGCGAGCGCATGCGCGCGGTGTTCGTCAGCGACAATCCCCTGTCGGACTTTACCCTGCCGCTAATCGCGCTGGTGCGAGGCAAAAAAGTTTCGGCCAAGCTGCGCGAGCATTTCGGCGAGATCTGTATCGAGGAATTGCCGCTGCCTTTTTTCGCGGTGTCGTCGGATCTCACCGCGGGGCGCATCCATATCCACCGCGAGGGCGTGCTGTGGCGGGCCTTGCGCGCCAGCGTGGCGCTGCCTGGCATCCTGCCGCCCGTCACCCATCACGGCCATCTGCTGGTGGATGGCGGGGTGATGAACAACCTGCCGGTGGATGTGATGCGCGAACAGGCCATGGATGCCGGTCCCATCATCGCCTGCGACGTCACCGGCGAGGTGGACCTGCAGGCGCAGGATGCGCGCTATGGCGAGCGCCCCTGGTGGTGGCTTCTGGGTCAGCGGATGCAGGGCAATCCCAGCATCGTTTCCATCCTGATGCGCTCGGGCACCGTCGGATCGGAAGCCCAGCGCCGGGTGGTGCGCGAGCAATGCGACTTCCTGATCGAGCCGCCCATGCCCGACATCGGACTGCGCGAATGGAAGAAATTCGACCAGGCCATCCAGGAAGGCTATGACGCGGCTCGCGCCTGCATCGACAAGAACGGCATTCCGCTGACGCATGTCATGAGCGAAGGTCCGGGCATGCCCCTGCCGCACACGGTGGTTTCCTAGCTCAGCCCCACCAGCTTTCGCCGGTCGCCATGCTGGCGCGGACAAAGTCCGGATCGGGTTCCGCGCCCAGCCCCGGCAGCTTCGACACGGTCATCTTGCCGTTCTTCACCACCAGCGGATTGGTCTTGGCCCATTTCAGCCCGGTGGCGCGGCGCGAGCATTCGATACGCGGACAGTTGAACAGGGCTGCGGCAAGCTGCTGCGACGCCAAATTCAGGAACAGCCCGCTGACATTGTGCAGGGCGATGGGAATGCGCCAGCGCGCGGCGGTGTCGGCGATCATCTTGGTGCCGGAGATGCCCCCCGAGTTGATGATGTCGGGCTGGAAAATGTCCACCGCCTGGTTCTCCAGGAAGGGGATGGCCCATTCCGCCAGTTCCATATTCTCCCCGGTCATCAGCGGCACGGTGGTGGCGCGGCGCAGTGCGTTCCATCCTTCCGACCAGCCGGGCTGCAGCGCGTCTTCAAAATAGAGAGGCCTGATCGGTTCGATGGCACGCGCAATGCCGATGGCGCTGGGTACGTCGAACTCGCAATGGCAATGCACCAATATGTCGATATCGTCGCCCAGCGCCTCGCGGGCCAGGGCATAGGCGCGCGCCATCTTGCTGAAATCCTGTGGCCCCAGGCTAGGCGTATATTGCTGCATCGGAACACCCAGCACGTGATGGGTGTCGACCTTGAAGGCCTTGAAGCCGTGCGGATCAGCCTTCAGTTCCGCGGCGCGTGTGCGCCATGCGCCCTTGTCCAGGAAATCGCCGCCGGGGCAGTGGGAATACAGATCGATCTCGTCGCGGAAATTGCCGCCCAGCAGTTTTGACACCGGCTGATTCAGCAGCTTGCCCGCCAGGTCCCACAGCGCCATATCGATGCCGCTGAGCACCCGAATGGCGCGATCGCGCTGCTCATATGCATAGAACATGTTGTGGAAGTGGACCTGGATTGCCAGCGGGTCCTTGCCGATCAGGCCCAGATGCGGCAGCCGCCCTTCGCCATTGTAATTGGCGATGACGCGCCGCGCGACCGGGCCGTCGGCGCCGCATTCGCCATAGCCGCTGATGCCGGCATCGGTATCGATGCGGATAAGCGATTGCTGCTTGATCAGGGTGCTGCCCGGGTCCTTGAGCCCGATCGCCTTGATGCCGGTGATCTTGACCAGTCCGCGGCTGGACTGGGCCAGCGCGTTCAGCGGCGCGAACAGCGCGGCTGCGGGCAGGGCGGCGGCGTATTTTAGAAAGTCGCGGCGTTGCATCATGTGGCTCCTCAGCGGTCGCGCAGGCCAATGACCAAGGGCGCGGTGTTGCGCAGCGCAAGAATGCGTGCGGGCTTGTCCTTGGCGTTGTAGAAGCCGACCGTCGCATTGGCGCGATAGAAATAAGCGTCGCCTGGTTTGGCCGGGTACTTGCCTTCGATGCCGTTCATGCCGCTGCCCGCCACCATCTCACCGCTCCCGTCCAGCAGCAGGTAGATTTCTTCCTGCAGCTCATGGTGATGGGGCGCGTTGGTGCCGCCGGGCGCCAGTTCCAGGATGTAGAGGCTCACCATGGTATGCGCCACGGCCAACCGGTCGCGTTTGCTCGTGGTATCGCCCATCAGCAGGCGGTAGCGCGCCGAATTGGGATGGCCCGCGACCTCAGTGAGATTGACTTCGGCAATATTGGCCACCGGCATTTTCTCCGGCATCTGGATTTTGACGCCTGTGGGAATCCTGAAACCGGTGATGATCGCCTTCAGCGGCTTTGCACCGCCCTGAAAGGAAAACTCCACGCCCGGCGGGATATAGACAAAGTCGTTGGCTTTGACCGGATTGGCCTGGCCGCCATACACGATGCTGCCTTCGCCTTCGCGGATGACGATCACATTCTCTTCGCGGTCATGTTTGACGCGCGCGCTGTTGCCGCCGGGCGTTACGGTCAGTTCGCCGAAGCGCGAGACGCCCTTGAGGATGCCGGAATTGGCGTCGCCTTCACCGAACATCGGGCGCCAGGCGGCCGTTGCACTGCTGAGGCCGGCCTTTGCAGGCGCCACCTGGGGCAGATGGCGATAAAGAAAGGTGGGATCGACATGGAAGTCCTGCGCCAGGGCCGGCGCGGCCGATATCAATGCCAGCGCCATCCAGATATATCGCATGCGATCCCCACCCTTGTTCTTGTTGGGGCCAAGGCTAGCGGTCTTGCGGCCATGCGGCTAGAGGCGGTTCAGATCGAGTTGTCGATCACGTTGCTGCGCTCGTCCGGCAGCAACTGGCGCTTGAGCAGATCGTAGCGCCGCCCGTCCGGCCCGGTGAGAATGGCGCTGTCGATTTTCGCGCCGCCAGGACCGGTATGGCCGCTCACGGCCAGCTGACCCTGGCCCTTGGGGCCGTCCAGAGTCACGATATAGGCATTGTCCGCCCGGCCCGGCATCCAGGAGAAATAGTTGCCATCCACGCCGGTGATCACCGCGCCCCGGCCCAGCACCTGCTGCGCCATGCCATCCTCGCGCACCAGCTCGCCGACCAGCCGCAGCACCGGATCGCGCTTGTAACCGTCCCACAAAAACCAGGCGCCATAGCCCCCGGCCAGCAGAACCGGCGTGGCCAGCAGCAACAGCGCGATCAGGCAACCCCATAGGCAGCCGTTGCGGCGGCGCAAGGGCGGCGCATAGGGCGAAGACGGAGAGGCAGGTGCGGGCATGACCATGGCGCCAGCAGACCACAGCGACTAGATTGCCGCCAGAGGTGATCTATGCCCATTGATTATGACGACATGATGCAGTCCGGCGCGAACGGACTGGTGTCGCGCTATGATGAGAAAGACGTGATGCTCTACGCCTTGGGCGTGGGCTTCGGACGCGACCCGCTGAACGAAAGGGAATTGCCCTTCGTCTACGAGAATAACGGGCTGAAGGTGGTGCCGACTTTCGCCAGCGTGATTTCCCGCGGCGAGGCGCCGCCGCAGCAGCAGCGCATGCCGCAGAAGTCCAACATCAATTTCATGATGGTGGTGGATGGTGAGCGCCGCATCACCATTCACAAACCCTTGCCCCCGAAATGCGAAGTGGTGTCGGACGAACGCACTCTCGACATACTGGACAAGGGTGAAGGCAAGGGCGCGGTGCTTATCCAGGAACGGATCAGCCGCGACGCCGCCTCGGGCGAAAAGCTGTTCACCATTGTCACTTCGATCTTCGCACGCGGCGATGGCGGTTTTGGCGGCAAGCCGCAGGGTGGGCCGCAGCCGCACGACATTCCCGAGCGCGCCGCCGATCTGGTGCGCGAATGCGATACCCGGCCCGACCAGGCGTTTGTCTATGCCCTGTCGGGCGACCGCAATCCGCTGCACCGCGATCCGGCTTTTGCCAAAATGGTCGGCTTTCCCCGTCCCATCCTGCACGGGCTGTGCTCCTATGGCACGGCCTGCCGCGCGGTTCTTTCGACGGTTGCGGAATACCAGCCCGAGCGCATCCGCCAGTTCGATGTGCGATTCTCCAAGCCGGTCTTCCCGGGCGAGACGCTGGTGGTGGAGCTGTGGCAGGACGGCGCCACGATCTCCTACCGCGCCTCGGTCAAGGAACGGCCTGGCACGGTGGTTCTCAACAACGGTCTTTGTCTCCTTGCCGATTCTTGAATTGAAGGCGGGTCTTGAATTGGAAGACGGGGGCGATCCGATCGAAGCGGCCGAGGCGCTGATCGCTGCCGGCAAAGGGGATGAGGCCGCGCGGAATTTGCGCGCGCGTCTGGCGGCGGGACGTGGCGGCCTCTTGGCGCGGCTGACTTTGGTCAAGGCTTTGCTGGCCGCAGGCGATATCCAGGGCGGGCTGGAAGAAGCGCGCGAAGCGGTGTCGCTCAACCCCAATGTCGCGCCCGCGGTGCTGGCGCTGGGCGAAGCCCTGCTGGCAGCGGAACTGCTGCCCACGGCCATCGCCGAATTGCAGCGGGCGCTGCGGATCGATCCCCAATTGCCGCGCGCCCGCGAACTGATCGCGATGGCCTGGCTAAAGGCCGGGGAGGCCGACAAGGCGCTGGAGAATTTGCGGGAGCTGGAGCCGTCGCCGCAAACCGCAGCGATGATCGCCAGCGCGCAGCGCATCAAAACCGCCGCGCGCTCCGATGCCGGCTATGTGCGCCACCTCTTCGACCAGTTTTCCGCCGATTACGACGCCCGCATGATCAGCCAGCTGGCCTACGCCGCGCCGCAAATCCTGCGGGAGCTGGCGGCGATGGTGATGCCGGGACGAGAAAATCTTGCGATCCTGGACTTGGGCTGCGGCACCGGCCTGGCGGGATTGGCCTTCAAGCCGCTGGCCGCAAAGCTGGACGGTGTCGACCTGTCACCAGCCATGATCGAAAAGGCGCGGGCGCGGCACATATATGACGGGCTGGCCGTCGCCGATCTGGAAAGCGCACTGGCGGCGCCGGGTCCCACCTATGACCTGATCCTGGCGGCCGACACGCTGGTCTATCTGGGGGATCTTCGCGTCGTGTTCGAAGGCGTACGCAAGAGGCTGGCGCCGGATGGTTATTTTCTGTTCACCACCGAGGCGGCGGGCGAGGGGTTTGAGCTTGGGCCCAAGCGGCGCTGGCGGCACAGCGATGCTTACTTGCGCGCCACCGCGAGGGATACCGGTCTGTCGGTTGCCGGGTTGGTGGCGGCGGCGCCACGCCATGAAGCCAATCAGCCGGTGGATGGCTTCGCGGTCGCTTTAACGGCCTGAAACCCGCATCTTTTTCCCCAACGGTGCGTTGCATTCTACAACAAGCCTGGTGGGACATGGTCGCGCTCGACAACAATGCAATTTTCGGTTCCGTGCCGCGGCTGCGCCTGAGCCTGGCGCCGCTGGTGTCGGCCATCGCCTTGGTAACCATCGCGCTGGTGCTGGGCGCCATTCTGGCCCGCGGCTTTTCCGAGAATGGCTTTCGCCTGGGCAGCCAGCTGGCATGGCGCTTCACTTTCTTTGTGTTCTTCGCGGCCATGATGGCGGAGCCGCTGGGCCGCTTGGCCGCCCGCTTTACCGGGTTCACCTGGCCGGAAAGCCTGGGACGCAAGCTGATCTGGGGCTTTTGCGCCAGTTACGGCGTCTATCTGCTTTCGGTCTTCCTGCCCCATGTCATCCGCCTGTCGGGCGGCGCCACCCTGATGGTGCTGTTCGGCGCCACGGTGGCGCTGGTGATGGCGCTGACCGCTGCACCCTTGAAGCGGCTGGGCGGCAAGGTACTGATCGGCGAACGCACCCGTCGCACCATGCTGGGGACCGCCTTTATCTATTTCTGGTCCTGCTACTCGGTGATGGCGCTGGCGCGCATCTCCGGTCCCCATCGTCCCGACGCCTTTTACGAAATCAGCCTGTCGCTGATGATGATCGCCTTGCTGGTTCGCTATGCCGATCACTGGTTGCGTCTGCACAGGCCTGGGCAGAATTCGCAAGCCGAGGCCGTCTGACATTTTAAACGTGACGCTTGTCTGACGATTTTGCGGCATTTTTTCGCGCATTTCTGTACCAAACCGGTCCGAGTATGCGGCTGGTTCCTACCTGCCCGATGTGAGATAATCGTGCATTCAACGAGGATCTCCTGTGCGCAGTGTCATCGCCTTTGCGATACTGATCGGCAGCGTTTCGGCAGGCGTCGCGCAGGACATGTGCGTCGAGCCGGCCGCGCCGGCAAAGCTGGACGGCGCGCCGAGCGCCGATCGGATGCGCGCCGCATTGGCGGATGCGCGTCACTTCATCGCCCAGTCGAGCCTCTATCAGGACTGCCTGCTCAAGGAAGTGGAGGCCGCCAAGCTTCAGGCCGCATCCAGCGGTCAGCCCTTCGAGCCGATGATCGAGACCAGTGCCCGGCTCAAGATCGCCAGCAGCCGCAAGGCGCAAGAACGGGTCGGGGATGCGGTGAACGGCGCCATTACCGCCGCCAGGTCGCCTCCGAACTAGGTTTTCCCCTCCCGGCCTTTCGCTGGCCTAAAGGCCAGCTTTGGCCACCCTCCCCAATGCAAGCGCGCTTCGCGCGCGCCGGGGGAGGATTCTGATTCCTTTTGCCGCGCCGGACCCCGATTATTTGCCGGTGGGGCGGTGCGGGGTTTCGCACGAATCACCTATGATTCCGCCATGGCTGAGACGGCGATTCGCATTCCCACGCAGCGGCGTCAGGCGTCCAAGGCGGCGTCGCGCGCCGCGATCCTGGAAGCGGCCCGCCGCGTGGCGACCCGCGATGGCGCCCGCGATCTTTCCCTGCGCGGGGTTGCGGCGGAAGCCGGTTTCGCCCCGGCTGCGCTCTATGGCTATTTCCGCAACAAGGACGAATTGCTGCTGGCCCTGGCGGCGGATGATCTCACCGCGCTGGCGCGCGCCATGCGCGATGCGCCCGCATCGGGCGGCCTTGCCGGCGCCGGCACGGTGGCGCTGGATCTGCTGCGCAGCGCCGAAACCATGGCGGCGGCTTCGGCCGCGCTTCCCGGTGCGCAGGGCGGAGATGCCGAACGTCTTTTCAACGGCAGGTTGATCGCGGCGCTCAAGGCGCTCTCCGATGCCAGCGGCTTGTCCACCAAGGGCCGCGAGGGACAGCGCGATGTGCTGTTGCTGGCCGCCGCGCTGTCGGGACTGGCGCTGTTTTCGCGTTCCGGGCGTCTCGACGCTCTGGGTTTCACGCCCGAAGAGATGATCGCCCGTCTTGACGGACGCTTCCGCGCCTAAGCGCCTCTGTAATACTGCATCACCGTCCAGGCGCCGATCATCATGAAACATCGCGGCAGGTCGCGCGTCTAGATCGTTATTCCGCCATCGACGATGAAGTTCTGACCCGTGGCGAAGACGGAGTCGTCGCTGGCCAGCCACAGCACGATGCTGGCGATCTCCTCGGCGGTGCCCAGGCGGCCCATCGGCTGGCGGGCGGTGAAGGCCTTGCGCGCAGCGTCATAGTCACCGGTGTCCTTCAGCCGCTGCTGCAACGAGGGCGAATCCACCGTGCCGGGACAGACTGTGTTGCAGCGGATGCCCCTGGTGACGAAATCGATCGCCACCGATTTGGTCAGGCCGATCACCGCGGCCTTGCTGGCGCCATAGACGCAGCGGTTGGGCACGCCCTTGATCGAACCGGCCACCGAGGCGACGTTGATGATCGAGCCGCCGCCGCCTTCGATCATGGCGGGCAAAAAAGCGCGGATCATCCGCGCCATGGCAAAGACATTAATGTCGAACGACTTCTCCCACTGGGCATCGTCATTATCCAGGATGGTGCCGTTCTCCACGAACCCGGCACAGTTGAACAGGATGTCCAGGCGGCCCACATCCGCGGCCAATGCCTTGATGGCGGCGGCATCGGTGACATCGAGCGGACGCTTGTCACCCGCAAGGCCATCCAGGCCTTTCACATCGCGGTCGGTGACGATCAGCCTGGCGCCCTCGGCGGCAAACAGTTCGGCCGTGGCGCGGCCGATTCCGGCCGCTGCGCCGGTGATCAGCGCGGTTTTTCCATCAAGTTTCCTGGGCATTTTCTTCCTGTGACAAATTTTCAAAAGCGGCGGTCATCATGCGGGATCGGTGGGGCCGTTTCCAGTGTACTCATCTGCGCGTTTTGCGGCGCACACTGGAATTCCTTGGCCGCTTTGACGAAAGCCGCGAACTAGGCTTTGCTGCCCTGCAATGGGCTGCGGGCCTGACAGCCGCGAAAACATTGTGGGGGTTTGCCGGAAATGATGACGAACAAGGTCCGTTACCTGCTGATCATGCTGATCTTCCTGGTCAGCGCGGTGGTCTATATTGACCGCAGCAACATCTCCATCGCCGGTCCCTATCTTGCCCAGGACTATGGCATCGACAAGATCCAGCTGGGCTGGGTCTTCTCCGCCTTCCTGCTCGGCTATGCCGCCTTCCAGATTCCCGCCGGCTGGGTGGTCGGCAAGCTGGGTCCGCGCCGCACGCTGACCTATGGCCTGATCTGGTGGAGCGTGCTGTCCGTCATCACCGCGCTGGTACCGCCCACCATGGGCGGGGCGCTGTGGGTGCTGATCGCCGTGCGCTTCATTCTGGGCCTGGGCGAAGCGGTCGCGTATCCATCAACCAACCAGTTCATCGCGGCCTGGTTTCCTTCACACGAACGCGGCAAGGCCAATGGCTGGGTGTTCGGCGGCGTCGGCTTCGGTTCGGGCACAGCGCCGCCGCTAGTCGCGGCGATCATAGCCTTTTCCGGTTGGCATGAAGTCTTCTATTTCTCCGCCGCCATCGGCCTGATCGTGGCCGCGATCTGGTGGTATGTGGCCCGCGACACGCCGGCCGAGCATCCCAGCGTCACCGCCGAGGAAAAAGCGCATATCGCCGCCGGCCAGCCGGTCAAGATCGAAGGTCCGATCGGCAAGGTGCCGTGGCTGCGCATCTTCACCAGCATCGATGTGATGGGAACGGCAATCGCCTATCTGGCCTTCTGCTATGTCGCCTTCATCTTCCACACATGGTTCTTCATTTACTTGCGCGACGGCCGCGGCCTGGACCTCAAGAGCAGCGCGCTGCTGGGCACGCTGCCCTTCATCGCCATGACGCTGTGCTGCCTGCTCGGCGGCGTGATCAGCGACTGGCTGGTCAAGCATTACGGCCAGTATGTCGGCCGCAGCCTGTTTGGCGCAGCCACGCTGTTCGCGGCGGGCGTGTTCCTGGTCATCGGCAGCCAGGCGCAGGACACCACTGTCGCGGTGCTGGTGCTGGCGGGCGGCGCGGGCGTGCTCTATCTCGGCCAGGCGACCTATTGGGCGGTGGCCGCCGATTATGGCGGGCCGTTCACCGGGGTGGTGTCGGGCATGATCAATATGGGCGGACAGATCGCTGGTGCGACGACGGCTTCGCTGACGCCGTGGCTTGCCACCTATTATGGTTGGGAAACCGCCTTCTATGTCGCGGCCGGCATGTGCTTCGTCTGCATGTTCGCCTGGTTCTTCGTGAACCCCAACCGTCGCTTGCAGGTCGCTGAACAGGTCACCGCGTGAAATCAGCCGCTTTCTGCTGTGGGCTGCTGCTGCTGACAAGCAGTGGCGCCCGCGCGCAGGAGGCCGCGCCTGGTCCAACGCCGTCCGACGAGTTCATCCGCCTGTTCTCATCCTATTGCCTGGACAGGTTTCCCGACGATGCGGCGGTGGCGACCGCGACCACCGACAACAAGCTGACAAAGCTGTCGTCCGAGGAAGCCAGCCTGTTCGTGCGCAGCAAGGCGGGCGGCGAGGGCTGGCTGATCCAGGGCGTGGGTGGCCGCTATGTGCTGACCGCCGAGCGGCCGCCTTACCACGCCTGCACCATCCGCCATGCCGTGCTGACGCCGTTCTCGACGGAGGCCCTGAATGCGATGGCGGACAAGTTCGTCGCCGCCAAGGGCAACAGGCTGGTGGACGGCGCCTCGACCGAGCGGCCGATGGGCGATGGCATCGCCAGCGCCATGTCCTATCGCAACGAGGTGAACGCCAAAGGTGTGCCCACCGGTGAAATCTTCATGTTCGCAGTGGTCGGCTATCCCGGCAGCGCCGGCGAAGGCCAGCCCAAGCAGTTCTGGGAAGTCCGCTTCTCGCGCGTGATCCTGCGCAACGCCGCCTGATGCATTATTGGGGCGTAAGCCCGGCCGCCGAAATGCCGGCCAGAGCGGCGATCTCGTCATTGTCGGATGTGTCGCCGGTCACGCCCACCGCACCGATCGGATAGCCGTCGGCGCCCTTGACGATCACCCCGCCTGCCACCGGCAGCAAGCCGCCCGGTGCGAGATGCGCCAGTGCGCCGACGAATGCGGGACGCTCCGCCGCCATCTCGCCCAGCTTGCGCGACGACACGCCGATGGACAGGGCGCCGGCCGCCTTGGCGCGGGCAATATCCAGCCGCAGGGAGCTGGTGCCGTCCTGGCGCTGGAAGGCGATGACGTGTCCGCCCGCATCGGTCACCACGCAGGACAGGGGCTTCATGCCCGCATCCTTGCCCTTGGCGAAGGTCGCCGTGATGATGGTGTTGGCCTTTTCCAGGCTGATGCGCGTGTCGGACATGGCGGATAGCTCGCTTGTGAGTTTCGTGCCGGACAAACTGACGCAAAAACCTCTGTCTGGAAAGCCGTGCGGGTGCAGCGCACGGCGATAATATGCTATTCGTGATCCCATGAGCGAAACGACTTCCAAACCGCGCAAAACCCAAATCGTTGTCGTGGGCGGCGGGGCCGGCGGGCTGGAGCTGGCGACGAAGCTGGGCGGTCGGCTGGGGCGCGAGAAGTTCGACATCATCCTGGTCGAAAAAAACCGCACCCATATCTGGAAGCCCTTGCTGCACGAAGTGGCGGCCGGTTCGCTGGACGCCAATCTGGACGAGGTCGGCTATCGCAGTCATGGCCATGCCTGGGGCTACCGCTTTTTCTATGGCGCGATGGAGGGCATCGACCGCGACACGCGCCATCTGCTGATCGCGCCGATCAAGGGTGAGGATGGCCGCGAGATCATGGGCAGCCATCGCATCCGCTACGACTATCTGGTGCTGGCGGTGGGATCGGTCAGCAACGATTTCGGCACCAAAGGCGTGGCCGAGCATTGCATCTTCCTGGACAGCCGGCTGCAGGCCGACCGCTTCCGCTCCAAGCTGTTGGATCATTGCCTCCGGGTGTCGCGCACCCTGCAGGCAGATCCCTCCGCCGATGTCCATGTGCGGGTGGATATTGTCGGCGGCGGCGCCACCGGCGTCGAGCTGGCGGCTGAGCTGTACAACTCGGCCTCCGAACTACGCCATTACGGGCTGGAAGTGTTCGATGAGAGCCGGCTCAAGGTCACGCTGATCGAGGCGGGGCCGCGCATCCTGCCGGCATTGCCCGAAACACTGGCCGAGGCCGCGCACAAGGAGCTGGAAGCGTTGGGGGTGCGGGTTCTGACCAACACGGCGGTGGTGGAAGCCACCGGCGAAGGCATGCTCACCAAGGGCGGCGAGTTCATCGCCGCCGACCTGCGGGTATGGGCGGCGGGCGTCAAGGGGCCCGACATTCTGAAAGAGGTTGCCGGGCTGGAAACCACCCGCGCCAACCAGCTGGTAGTGAAACCAACGCTGCAGACCACGCACGATGAGCGCATCTTTGCCATTGGCGACTGTGCTTATTTTGTGCCCGAGGGTGCCACCCGTCCGGTGCCGCCGCGCGCCCAGTCAGCGCACCAGATGGCATCAACCGCCTTCCACAATATCTGCGCGCTGATAAAAGGCAGGTCCCTGAAGCCCTTCGTCTACAAGGATCATGGCTCGCTGGTGTCGCTGAGCCATTTTTCCACGGTCGGTTCCTTGATGGGCAATCTGATCGGCGGACGCATGGCGATCGAGGGACGGCTGGCGCGTTTTGTCTATGTCTCGCTCTACCGCATGCATCTGATCGCCATTCACGGCTGGCTGAAAGGCCTGGCGTTGATCGCGGTGGGCCACGTCAACCACATCATCCGGCCGCGCCTGAAGCTGCATTGATTATTTCACGTAATCTCGTACCACCTCGGTGATCAGGTCGCGGCCCTCATAGACCGCGCGTACGCGCACCCGTTCGTTCAGCCCATGCAGGCGGCTGCCATCGGGTTCGAAGAAGATGCCGGTGAATCCATAGGTGGGGATTCCCGCCGGGGTAAGATAGGAGGCGTCGGTGGCCCCGATTTCCAGCATCGGCACCACCGGTACGCCGGGCCAGTGCCGGGCCGCCGCCGCAATGATCGGCTTCATGACCGCGTCTGTCAGCGGCGGCGCCGCGCCGCCGGCATTGCGGCCCTTGGCTGTCGTGACCTTGATCTCAGGATCGTCCATCAGTTCCGAAAGCTGCGTGCCAACCTGCTCGGGTGTGCCGCCGGGGAAGATGCGGCAATTGACATTGGCGCCGGCGCGCTGGGGCAGGGCGTTGTTGGCATGGCCCGCATCCAGAAGCGTCGTGACGCAGGTGGTGCGCAGCATGGCATTGAAGGCGGGGTCGGCAGCGATGATCGCGGCGGCCTGCATGTCCGTCCGATTTTTGGCGAAAGCGGTCATGGCCGCGCCCATCGCCCCGCCCAGTTCAGGACCCATCTTGGCGAAAAAGCCCAGGCTGGAATCGGTGGTCTGGACCGGAAAATCATGCGCCCCGATCTTCAGCAGCCCTGCCGCCAGCCGGTAGATCGCATTGTCCTTTACCGGCCGCATGGAATGGCCGCCTGGATTGGTCACTTCCAGCCGGTAGTTAACCGGCGTTTTCTCACCCGCATTGATGCCGACATAGATGCGCTTGCCGCTTTCGTCCATGCGGCCCCAGCCGCCTTCATTCAGGGCGAATTCGGCGTCGATCAGCGCACGGTGGTCGTTCATCAGGTGGCGGGCACCGTTGAAGGGCGCACCTTCCTCGCCGCAGGTCAGCGCCATCTTCAAGGTGCGGCGCGGCTTGAAACCTTCCTTCTTGAAGCGGGCCAGCATGTCGACCCAGATGGCGGCCTGGGCTTTGTCGTCGGCAGTGCCGCGGCCGTAGAAATAACCGTCCTCCTCGATGAAGCGGAAGGGATCGCGGCTCCAGTCCTCGCGCCTGGCTTCCACCACATCCAGATGCGCCAGCACCAGCACTGCCTTGGCCTTGGGATCACTGCCCGGCAGCACCGCCACCAGGCTGCCTTCCTTCGGGTTGGCCGGGGTCACGATCAGATGCAGGTCGGACGCGGGATAGCCCGCGCTGCGCAGCCGCGCCGCCATCTTTTCCGCCGCCAAGGTGCAGCTTCCCGACGCCAGGGTGGTGTTGATTTCCACCAGTTCCTTGAAGATGTCGCGATACTGCGCCTGATCGGGACGCGGACTTTGCGCGACCGCTGGAAGGGCCAGCAGCGCGGCCATTGCCGCGCCGACAATCATGCGCATGGGAACCATCATTTCTGGTTGGCGTAGGCCCTGACCACTTCGGTGAGGAAATCGCGGCCCTCATAGAGCGAGCGCACCCGGATGCGCTCGTTCAGTCCATGCGCGCCGTTACCATCATGTTCGCCGAATATGCCAGTGATGCCATAGGTCGGGATCCCGACCGGATTGAGAAAGGTGGCGTCGGTGGCGCCCGCCAGCATCACGGGGGCGACCGGTACCCCCGGCCAGATTTTCGCGGCGGCGGCTTTGACCGGCCCCATCACCTCCGGCGTCAAGGGCGGCGGCTTGGCCACTTCGTTGCGCTTTTCCAGGGTCGTGACCTTGACCTGGGGATCGGCGACCAGCTGGGCCAGCTTCAACCGCACCTGCTCCACGCTGGTGCCAGGGAAGATGCGGCAGTTGATGTTGGCGCGCGCCCGCTGCGGCAGGGCGTTGTTGGCATGGCCGGCCTCCAGCAGGGTGGCGACGCAGGTGGTGCGCAGGATCGCGTTATGGCTGGGATCGGCGGCGAGGGTCGCGGCGGCCTGCGCATCGGTCGGATTTTTCGCGAACGTGGTCATCGCCGCGCCCATCTTGCCGCCCACCTGCGGGCCCATGGCGGCAAAGAAGGCGCGCGTTGCCTCGTTCGTCGTCACCGGAAATTGATAGGCGCTGATCCGGGTCAGCCCTTGGGCAAGGCGATAGATCGCGTTGTTGGGCGTGGGACGAGAGGAATGGCCGCCGATATTGGTCACTTCCAGCCGGTAGTTCTGGAAGTGCTTCTCGCCCGCCTGGATGGTGAGAAGCAGCCGCTTGCCCGACGGATCCAGCCGCCCGCCGCCGCCTTCGTTGAGGGCGATGCCGGCATCGATCAACGGACGGCGGTTTTTCGCCAGCCAGCTCGCGCCGTTAAAGGCATCGGAGGTTTCCTCGCCGCAGGTCATTGCGAGTTTCAGTGTGCGGCGGGGCTTGAAGCCTTCCTGCTTGAAGCGGATCAGCATGTCCACCCACACGGCAGCCTGGCCCTTCATGTCGGCGGTGCCGCGGCCGTAGAAAAAGCCGCCTTGCTCAATCAGCTTGAAGGGATCGCGGGTCCAATCCTCGCGCCGGGCTTCGACCACATCCAGATGTGCCAGCAGCAGCACTGCCTTGGCCTGGGGATCGCTGCCGGGATAGATGGCGACCAGGCCGCCTTCCTTGGGATTTTCGGGGACGGCGAAGTAATGCAGGTCGCTGCCTGCAAAGCCCGCCGCCTTCAACCGCGCGCCCATCCTTTGTGCCGCCAGGGTGCAGCTTCCCGATGACAGGGTGGTGTTGGTCTCGACCAGCTCCTGGTAGATCTCGCGGAATTTTATCTGGTCGGGACGCGTCTGGGCTGCTGCCGGCAGGATCAGAACCGCGCCCAATGCTGTGCCAAGTGCCGCGCCGAGAAATGTCCGCATCGCCAACCCCCGTTAAGCCCGTGGCAGCGTAACCCTCATGTCCATTTATGAAAGGAGAAAAAGGCGGCAGCGCACAAGAAAAGGAAAGCCACCATGTGGTTCCAGCGCAGCGCTTCGCCCAGATAGAGAACGGAAAAGACGCCGAACACCAACAGGGTGATGATCTCCTGCATGGTCTTGAGCTGGGCCGCCGAATAGACCTGATGACCGATGCGGTTGGCCGGCACCGCCAGGCAGTATTCAAAAAAAGCGATGCCCCAGCTGATCAGCACCACCTGCCACAGGATGGCGTTGGGAAAGCGCATGTGCCCGTACCAGGCAAAGGTCATGAAGATGTTGGAGACGAACAGAAGCGCGATGGGTGCGACGAGCGCGGTCATGGGGGGCCCTGGCGAGTGCGATTTGCGTACGGCCAAGAATAGGAGTCTTGCTGAATGCCGTCGCGCCGCCTGTTTGGCTAACCCGCTGATTTCCCGAGATATCTTCCCCCTTGAAATAACTGACCAGTTAGTTATTAATTCCGCTGTGAGAACCCAACGCTGGAATCGCCGCAAGGACGAACGCGCCCCCGAGATATTGGAGGCGGCGCTGGCCTGTTTCGCGCAGAAGGGTTTTGCCGCCACCCGGATGGACGATATCGCGGCGCGCGCCGGCATCACCAAGGGCACCATCTATCTCTATTTCGACAGCAAGGAGGCGGTGTTCAAGGCGCTGGCCCGCCAGTCCATCGGGGCGCGGATCGACGCGCTCGTCGAGCAGGTCAAGGCGTCCGAGGCGCCGTCCGCCGAACTGTTGCGCCTTATCCTGAGCACGATGGGACAATTCGCCTCCACCAGCGACCGTGTCGTGCTGCCGCGCGTGCTGCTGTCCGAGGCAGGCAATTTCCCCGAACTGGCGGAATTCTGGCGGCGCGAGATCATCGATCGCGGACTGGGTCTTTTTGAAACCGTGATCGCGCGCGGCGTGGCGCGCGGCGAATTGCGTGACGTGCCGCCGCATCATGCGGCGCGGCTGTGCGTGGCGCCGATCCTGATCATGATTTTCTGGCGCACCGTCTTCGGCAAGTTCGATGTCGTGCCCTACGACTATGACGGTCTGATCCAGACCCATGTCGATACACTGTTGCGGGGCCTGGCCGTGGATGGAGAAAAACAGTGACTTTGCGCATCGGACTTTGCTTTTTGCTGCTGTTGGGCGCCTGCGGCAAGCCGCCCGACGAAGGCTGGCTGGGTTATGGCGAAGGCGATAGCGCCATGATCTCCGCCCCGCAGCCGGGCTGGGTGACGGAGCTGAAGGTGGAGCGCGGGCAGGTGGTGCGCCGCGGTGATCTGCTGTTTGTGCTCGACAGCACCCAGCAGCAGGCCAGCCGCGACCAGGCGCAGGCCTCGCTGGCGCAGGCCCGCGCCTCCTTGCAGCAGGAACAGGCCAACCTTGTCTATGCGCGCACCGAACTGACCCGGCAGAATCGTCTCGCGGCGGCCGGCGCCGGCACCCCCACCCAGCGCGACCTGGCCCAGAACAACGCCCGCCAGTCGGCGGCGCGCATCGCCCAGCTTCAGGCGCAGATCAGTCAGATGGAAGCGGGCCTTTCCGGCGCCACTTATGGTCTGTCGCAGCGCCAGATCGTGTCGCAAACCTCGGGTCCCGTGCAGGACATCTATTTCCGGCCCGGCGAATATATTCCCGCCTCCACACCGGTGGTCGCGATCCTGCCGCCGGCCAATATCTATGTGCGCTTCTTCGTGCCGCAGTCCCAGATGGCGCAGCTGCGGCTGGGGCAGAAAGTCCAGATCGCCTGTGACGGCTGCAAACCCATGACCGCGACCGTCACGTTCATCGCTGCCCAAGTGGAATTCACCCCGCCGGTGATTTTCAGCACCGACAATCGTGAAAAGCTGGTGTTCAAGCTGGAAGCGCGCAGCCCGGACGGACTGAACATTCATCCCGGCCAGCCGGTGACGGTCCGCCCGCTGTGAGCAAGCTGTGACCAATCTGGCCATAGACGTCAAAGGCCTGACCAAGCGCTTCGGCAAGAAGGTGGCGGTGGATCATGTCGATATCGCCATACCCGAAGGCGAAGTGTGGGGCTTTCTGGGCCCCAACGGTTCGGGCAAGACCACCACCATCCGGATGCTGTGCGGGCTGCTGCGCGCCGATGAGGGGCAGGGCACCTGCCTGGGGCTGGACTTCCGCACCCAGTCCGAAGCGATCAAGCGGCAGGTCGGCTACATGACTCAGAAGTTCAGTTTCTGGGAAGACCTGTCCATCCGCGAAAATCTGGAATTCGTGGCGCGGGTCTATGGCGTCGAAGCGCCAAAGCAAAAGGTGGAAGCCACGCTGGAACGGCTGGGACTGACCGCGCGCCAGGACCAGCTGGCGGGGCAATTGTCCGGCGGCTGGAAACAGCGCATGGCGCTTGCTGCCTGCATGCTGCACGACCCGCAGCTGCTGTTGCTGGACGAGCCGACGGCGGGCGTCGACCCCAAGGCGCGGCGCGATTTCTGGGAGGAAATTCATGCCCTCAGCGCCCAGGGCCTCACTGTTCTGGTCTCCACCCATTACATGGACGAGGCGGAACGCTGCGACCGCATCGTCTATATCCTGAACGGCAAGCTGGTCACGCGCGGTTCGGTCGCCGACGTGATCGCGGAATCCGGTCTTTCCACCTTCACCATCGAAGGCCAGGCGGTTCGCCATCTGGTGCAGGAATTCGAGGGCAAGCCCGGCGTGGACTATGCCGGCTTCTTCGGCGCGGCCCTGCATGTCAGCGGGCGCGACCGCGCCGCGCTGGAGAGCACCATCGCGCCCTATCGCGCCCGCGCCGATCTGACCGTGGCCGAAGCCAAGCCCAGCCTGGAAGACGTCTTCATCCATCTGCAGGAAGACGCGCGATGAATTTCTCGCTACGCCGGGTATGGGCGATTCTGGTCAAGGAATTCCTGCAAATGCGCCGCGACCGGCTGACGCTGGGCATGGTGGTGGTGGTGCCGCTGATGCAGCTGTTCATGTTCGGCTTTGCGATCAACCTGAACCCCAAGGACCTGCCGGCCGCCATCGTGATCAACGATCCGGGCCCCTTCGCCCGCTCGATTGTCGCCGCGTTGCAGAACTCGACCTATTTCGACATCATCGCGCAGACCAATGATCCCAAACAGGCCCGCCAGCTGCTGCAGCGGGGCAAGGTGGTGTTCGTGGTGGAAATCCCGCCCAATTTCTCGCGCGACATTGTGCGCGGGACACGGCCGGATCTTCTGATCGAAGCCGACGCCACCGATCCGGCGGCCGGCTCCTTCGCGCTGGCGGCGTTCAACACACTGGCGGCCAGTGCCTTGCGTGACGATCTGGTGGGGCCTTTGGCGGCGCGCGCCCAGGGGCCGCCGCCTTTCAACACCGTGTCGCACCTTCTCTACAATCCGGAATCCAACACCCAGTACAATATCGTGCCGGGCTTGTTGGCCATCATCCTGACCATGACCATGGTGCTGATGACCTGCCTGGCGCTGACGCGCGAGCGCGAACGCGGCACCTATGAAAACCTGATCGCCATGCCCGCCACGCCGCTGGAGATCATGCTGGGAAAGATCACGCCCAATATCGCGGTGGGCGCGGTGCAGAGCGCGATCATCCTGCTGTTGGCCCGCTTCATGTTCCATGTGCCGATGAGCGGTTCGCTGGGCCTGTTGGGTGCGGCGCTGGCGATCTATGTCGTCGCCAATCTGGCGGTGGGATACGTCTTTTCGACGGTCGCCCAGAACCAGCTTCAGGCGATGCAGATGACGACCTTTTTCCTGCTGCCGGCGATCTTGTTGTCGGGTTTCGCCTTTCCCTTCATGGGAATGCCGGTCTGGGCGCGTTGGATTGGCGAGGCGCTGCCCGCGACCCACTTCCTGCGCATCATCCGGGGCATCCTGCTGAAGGATAATGGGCTGCCGGAAATCTGGCCCGACATCTGGCCGCTGCTGCTGTTCACGCTGGTGATGGGCACCATCGCCCTGCTGCGCTTCCGCCGCACACTGGACTGAATTGGCCCGGACGCGTGCCCGGGCGCCCGACCCTATGGCGCGGAGGGATTTAATCGGCTACCGCGTGGTCGGCAACCTGTTGCATCTCCCGATGGAAAGACCATGACCGACAGCACGGACGATTACGTATATGACGAGGCCTCCGGCGAGTGGATTCCCGCCGCCGAGGCCGCCAGGCGGACCGCGCTGGCGGCACGGATCGAGGTTCGCGATTCGGCCGGCAACCTGCTGGCCGACGGGGACAGCGTTGTTACCATCAAGGACCTCAAGGTGAAGGGTGCGGGTCAAACCTTGCGCCGAGGCACGGTCATCAAGGCAATCCGGCTCACGGGCGATCCGCAGGAGATCGACTGCCGCTATGAGGGCATCAAGGGGCTTGTCCTGCGGGCGGAGTTCGTCCGCAAGCATTGAATGCCGTTACGGCTCGATCACGCGAACCGTCCCATCGGCCTTGTTGAGCAGGAAGATTTGTCCCGCCGCATTGCCATAAAAGCGCATGTCGGCGCGCGGCGCGACCGCTTTGCCCTGGGCGCGGTTCTTTTCCTGAATGATCGCCAGGAAGGTGCGCGGCGCCGCACCCGCACCCGTCACGAAGAGGACGCGGCGGATCGCATCCTGACCGCCCTTGGGCAGATTGTCGGCATTGACGTGAAACAGCTCGCCGCTGGGCATGTCCCCGAACAGCAGCCGGCCCTGAAGCTGGGGGACCTTGGCGCCGCGATAGGCGATCACCCCGACCGAGGCGGATGAGTTGTTGGGCAGCATCACCGGATCAAGCTGGCTCCATTCGACGATCGGCCAGGTCATCTTGGGGTCGCTGCGCTGCCCTTCCATGATCACCGCCTGCCGGCTGACATAGCGGTAACTGCCCTCCCAGATATTCCAGCCCAGATTTGCCCCCGCCGTCACCGGGCTCACTTCCTCGACAATGTTCTGCCCGATATCGGACATGTACATCGCGCCGTCCTTGGAATCCCAGCCCAGGCCCTGCGGATTGCGCACGCCATAGGCGTAGATTTCGGGCAGGGCGCCTTTGGTCGACACAAACGGATTTGTCGCGGGGATGCCGTACTTGCCGTTGCGGGCGTTCCTGCCCAGCGGATCGATCCGGAAGATCTTGCCGAAAGCGGAGCCGAGATTCTGCGCCAGATTCATCGGGTCGCCGCCGCTGCCGCCATCCCCGATTCCGATGTACAGGAGCCCGAAGCCGGCAGCGCCGGGGCGGGCGGTCGGGTTGAACGCGATCATGCCGCCATTGTGACTGCCGAAGGGCTGACGCAGCCGGATCATCTCGCGCGGCGCCTGGCCGTCATAGCGTGCCGCGTTCGGATTTTTCGCGGTCCATTCGTGCAGCACTGTGTCGTGGGTGCTGGTGGCGTTCGGCGTGGTGAAGTCCGGCGCGGGCGCCTGGTTCGATATGTCCGTATAGGTATAGAATTTTCCGAAGCCCGGCGTGCCGGGCTGGGCGAATTGCGGATGGAACGCGAAGCTTTGAACGCCGCGCTCGCGCCCCTGTGACTGCACGGCGACGCCCCATTTGGGCTCGCGCAGATCCAGATAGGTGGCGGCCGCTCCCCCATTTGCACCCATGGCATAGAGCAGGCCCCGCATGTCGCTGACGAACAGGCGACCGCTGGCCGGCTCCTCGGCAAGGGTCATCAGGCGCGCCGGCGCACCGTCGATGTCGGGCAGTGACGCGAACTCGCGAAGCCGGACCGTGATGGCGCCCTCATCGCGGGCGATCGGCTGGGGAAAAGGATCGTTGGTCTGGCCCGCGGGCAGCGGGGATCCTGCAACTCCGGGAGCCTGAGCCGATGCATCTGAACCGCCGAATGACGCGAGTGCGGCGAGCGCAACGATAAACACCGAGCGGTACATGGGACCTCCTGCGTGCTGAGAGCCAGTGTGAACCAGACGCTTGGTTCAAAACGGAATGGGCGCCCATGATAGTCCAATCCCACAATGGGGAAACACTATGGCGGATGGATTCTCGCGATTTGGCCGGCAGCCGGGAGGATCAAATCGGGGCGCGGACTGGCTTACCGGGGGTTCGTTGCCGTTGTATACTCTCCCGCTGGCCGGGCGAGAATTGCGGAAAAATCCGCGCCGCGCCGGTTTGGAAGGGATGGCCATGATCCTGCAAAAGCGCGTTCTGCTTTGGTCGGCTGCCGGCGTAGCGCTCGCCGCCATGGTTCAGCCCGCGGCGGCGGCGCCCTGGGAACGCGGCTTCGTTGTCGCCACGTATGAATACGCCTTCCGCTATGGCGGCCGCGCCGGTTTTACCAGGACCGGCGAGATCGAGCCGGGCTCAGATTGCCTCCATGGCAGCACCGTCCATTTCGCCAACGACAAGAACACCGAAGCGGCGATCCGGCAGCCCTTCCGCAGTCAGTATGAGATCGAAGTCATCGCCCGCCCGCCGGGGCTGGACCATGTCAGGTCGCCCGACAATACGCGTTTTCATATCTGGAACCGCGCCATTGCCTATCGTGCCTGGAAGCGCGGCATCCAAACCTATGTGAACCCCTGGGCGGCGGAAGATCCCGGCCAGCCCGAAGTGACGGGCAAGATCGCCACGGGCTTCAACCTGGACAAAAACCCCAACACTGGCGGCTTCGTTGCCGAAGACGGTGAAAAGGGCATCGACCATGCCCTCTACCGCGCCTGGGGTTGTGACGCGCCCTGGCGCGGCGACGGCAATGGAACGTTGCACCTGCGCGCCAACGACAAGATGCAGGGCGGGCTTTACACGGTTGTGATCCGGGTTTCCGGCAACGCCGACCCGATGAACGACGACAATGCCACCCTGGAGATCGGCTATTCGCCGGACAAGATCACCAAGAATGCGCGCGGCGACGTCGCGGCCGACTATTCCTACCGGATCGTCAAGAGCGAACAATACACCAAGCTGAAGGCCAGGATCAGAAACGGCGTGGTCGAGACGCAGCAGGTCGAGACTTTGCATGCGCCGCGACTGGCCTGGTTCTATGACCATGCCGGCGATGCCGATTTCCGCAAGGGCCGGATTCGTCTGGTGATCGGCGAAAATGGCGACGCCACGGGGTTGATCGGCGGCTATCGCAACTGGCGCGAAATTTACACCGAGAATACCTTCGCCCAGGATGGCGGCCAGCAGGGTATCCGCGAGCATGAGGATCATATCGCGCTTTATTATGCCCTGAAGCGCAATGCCGACGGCATGCCCGATCCCGCGACGGGCGAGAAGATGGGAATCTCCTCCACCTACCGCATCACCGCCAAGCCTGCCTATGTGGTGGACGCGCAAAAGCCTGTCGGCGTCACGGTCATTGCGGCAGAAGAAGCGCGCAAGGATGCGTTCCTCGCCATTCGCGCCAACACCATCAAGTCCACTCTGACCCGGACCGTCCAGGACGTTCCGCCGGGCACAACGGAAGCCTCTTTTCCGACCCTGGAACGGGTGATCCAGCTGCTGCCGAGCAAGGCCTATTATCTAACGATCCTGGATCGGCCACGGTATCCCGATGAAGCAGAGACGATTGAGCGCGCGATAAAAGGCAATCTGCCCGTTGCTGCGCCCGCGCCGCCGCCGGACAAGCAGGTGCGCAATGAGCGCGCCGCCGGAAGGGTCGCCGACGCACGCCGGCCTTGATGCTGAGACATTGGCTGGGGCGGAAGGGATCGAACCTTCGAATGCTGGAATCAAAATCCAGTGCCTTACCACTTGGCGACGCCCCAACTTTGTGGTGGCCGGATGCCCGGCGCGGACCCGTATAAGGCCAGCCGGGCCGCCCCGCAAACCGCCCAAAATGCCGCTGGCCCAAGGCTTTGCGGCCGGCCCCAAGGCCGGTTGCGGGGGCGGGGGGGCATCGTTATAAGGGCGCCTCCCGAGGCGAGGGGGCTTCCTTTCGCACTGGTTCGGAGAGTAGC
Organism: Rhizobium sp. Q54; assembly: GCA_945882615.1. Lineage (GTDB taxonomy): Bacteria > Pseudomonadota > Alphaproteobacteria > Micropepsales > Micropepsaceae > Rhizomicrobium. Next base: position 66,457 of record CAMCWK010000009.1, read on the forward strand.
TCAGCCTGGTAGAGCACTACGTTCGGGACGTAGGGGCCGGAGGTTCGAATCCTCTCTCTCCGACCAATTTCTCTCTCCACACGGAGAGAATTTGCGACCAAAATCCCGCCCTTTGGTCCGTTCGCGACCTATCTTTTCGGTCCGGCCTTCGTATGGTCGCGGCATGGCTGCAACCAATTCTTCAGATGGGAGTTTCCCGACGGGGAGTCCGCGTTCGGGGAAGGTCTTGGCTGTCAATCGTCTGGTGCTGCTTGCCGCGGTGCCCCTGTTTCTTGTCCTGCTGGTCGTCGCCTATCTCACCGTGCAGTTCGCCATCCATGAGCGCACGGCCCAGGGAATGGTGCGCCACACCTATCAGGTGATGGAGGTCGCCAGCCGGCTTCAGAGCGATCTGCAGACCGCTGAATCCGCCCAGCGCGGATTTATCATCGACCGTGATCCCGACTATTACAGCGTCTACCAGGCGGCGGCCGCCCGGGTGCCGGGCCATGTGACGGCCTTCCGCCAGATCACGCGCGACAATCCCGCCCAGCAGCAACGCGCCGACCGCTTGCAAAAGCTTGTCCAGGGCCGCCTCGATCTTTTGGCTGCCAATCTGAAGCTGACCATGGCGTTGAACCCGGATCAGGGCGCGGTGTTCACCAGCCTGGCGCGGGGCCGCGAACAGATGGAAACGCTGCGCCGGGAAGTGGCCGAGGGCGTGGCGGAAGAACAGCGCCTGCTGGCCGAGCGCGAACACGAGCGCCGTGAGGTCGAGAATCTCGAGATTGCCTTCGCCATCGGCGCCGGGGTCCTGACCCTTGGTATCCTGCTGCTGGCCGCGGCCCTTCTGGTGCGCAACAATGTCAGCCTGACGGCGGCCGAACGGGCCCGCGCCAATGAGGCGGCCATCCTGCAGGCCACCCTGGAAACGGTGCGCGAGGGTATCGCCTATTTCACCTCCGATGGGCTGCTCTGTGCCTTTAATGCGCGCTTTTTTGAACTGCTCGATCTGCCGCGCGATGTGGCGCGGCTGGAGACGCGGCTGCCGGCCTTGCGCCAGATCGAGGAGGCGCGTGCGGCGTCCGCCAACATCTTCGTGGCGCCCGGCGCGGAGCACACCCAGGAAACCACCCATATCGTCTGGGCCGACCGCGAACTCGACATCTACAAGGCGCCGGTGGCCACGGGCGGCTTCATTATCGGAGTGGTGGATCAAACCGACCGGCTGCGTGCCGAGGGCATGGTGCGCCAGTCCCAGAAAATGGAAGCGGTCGGCCATCTCACCGGCGGGGTGGCGCACGATTTCAACAACCTGCTGCAGATCATCAGCGCCAATCTCGATCTGGCGGTGGCCGGCTCCACCGCGCTGGCCGATGCCAAGCTGCGCGAGCGGCTGCAGAACGCCATCGGCGCGGTAGCCCGGGGCTCGCGCCTCACCGGCCAGCTCCTGGCCTTTGCGCGCCGCCAGGCGCTGGAGCCCAGGTCGGTGGATATGGGCCGCATCATCCGCGATATGAGCGACATGCTGCGCCGGACCCTGGGCGAGAATATCCAGGTCGAAACCGTGATCGCGGGCGGCTTGTGGAACACGCTGATCGATCCCAATCAGGTCGAGAACACGGTGCTGAATCTCGCCATCAATGCCCGCGACGCCATGCCCGAGGGCGGCAAGCTGACCCTGGAAGTCGCCAATGCCCATCTGGACGACGCTTATGCGCTGGCCCATAGCGAGGTCACGCCGGGCCAATATGTAATGCTGGCCGTCACCGACACCGGCACCGGCATGACGCCAGAAGTGATGAGCCGGGTGTTCGAGCCGTTCTTCACCACCAAGCCTGAAGGCAAGGGCACCGGACTGGGCCTGGCCCAGGCCTATGGCTTCACCAAACAGTCAGGCGGTCACATCAAAATCTATAGCCAGCTGGGCCACGGCACGAGCATCAAGCTTTATCTGCCGCGCACCCGCCGCGAGGCCGACGCGCTGGACAAGGCCGCGCCGTTGGCGGAAGGCGGCAGCGAACATATTCTGGTAGTGGAAGACGATGAAGGCGTGCGCGCCGCCGTCGCCGACATGCTGGGCGAACTGGGATACAAGGTTTCCCGCGCTGAAAATGCCGAAAGTGCGCTGGCGGTGTTGCAGACGCAAAAGCCGGACCTGATTTTCACCGATGTGGTGATGCCGGGCGCCATCCCGACCCGCGAATTCACCCGCCGGGCGCAGGACATGTATCCCGGCCTCCGGGTGCTCTACACGTCGGGCTATACCCAGAACGCCATTGTCCATAACGGCAAGCTGGATGACGACGCGCTGCTTTTGTCCAAGCCCTATCGCAAGGACGAGCTGGCGCGCAAACTGCGCAGCGTGTTCGCCGGCACCGCCCGCGGCCCGATCGCCGCGTCCCAGATTCCCGGTCAGGGCGCACCCGATACCAGCGCTGCCGTGCGGCGCGGCAAGGTGCTGGTGGTGGAGGATGTGGCACTGATCCGGCTCACCACCGTCGACATGGTCGAGCAGATCGGTTTTGTGACCGCCGAGGCCGGTGACGGCACGGAGGCGCTTGCCATCCTGCACAAGGACGCGCAAATCGACATCCTGCTCACCGATCTGGGTCTGCCCGGTATGAATGGCCGCGAGCTGGTGGAAGAAGCGCTGCGGCTGAAGCCGGGGCTGAAGGTCATTATCGCCAGCGGCTATTCCACCAATGAGGAAGAGGGCACCAAGCTGCCGGCCACGGTGTCTTACCTGACCAAGCCCTTCGACATGCAGCAGCTGCGCCGCGCCCTGGAAGCCGTCTAGACAGATACAGGCCCGCCTCCTCCCGCGCGCGCGTCAGCGCGCAGGCGGGGGAGGTGGTTTCAGCGATCGAGGCGAAGCCGAGAGGAAGCTGAAACCGGAGGGGGTAAACAACAAAGAGCACAAAGAAAAACCCGCGGGATTTGCATCCCGCGGGTTTTGACTTTGGTCTAGGAGCTGTTGCTTACGGCAGCAGAGCCATGGTGTAGCTCAGGGTGGCCACCGCGCCGCCGGCGCAGGCATTGCCGGTGGTCATGTAGAAGTTGGCGCAGCCCGAGCGGGTCAGGTCCGTACCGGTGTAGCGCAGGTCCAGCGAGAAGCCCTGGTAGGAAGCGGTCACGCCGACATCGCCATGGTTGTAGCCGCTGGAGCCGGCAGCGGCAGCGTTCTCGGCCCACACATGGCCGTAGTTGCCGCTGATGCTCAGCCAGTCATTGATCGGATAGGCCAGGTTCAGGGCCAGATAGTGGCCGGTGCCGCCGCCGAAGGAGAGTTCGGGCGAAAAGGCGTAGGTGCCCATGGCGGTAACGCCGAAGTCAGTGGCGTAGGTCAGCTGGTTGATCAGTTCGAAATAGTCGACGTCCGCCGTGCCGGGCGCGTATTTGGCAGCCGGATAGGCGTAGTAGATGGGCATGATATGCCAGTCCACGCCGCCCAGGTCGGTGTGCTTGCCGCCATAGAGGTCCAGTTCCATGTACGGATTGCCGGAGCCGGTGGGATCGAAATCCACCGTCGAAGTCCAGGCGCCGATGTACCAGCCATCCGGACCAGTCAGGGTCAGCGAACCCTGCGGCGCGAAGCTGCGGTCGCTCTGGCTGATGCCGCGGAAGCGATAATCGTTGGTCATGGCCAGCGAGCCCGACAGCGAAAACTCCGGAGCGTCCTGCGCGACAGCGGGAAGGCTGACGCTGAGCAGGCCGGCGAGGCTCGCAGCAGCCAGCATCATCTTGGTCAAATTCTTCATTTCAGTTCCTCTCTTAGCAAGCGCTTGGCAGCGCGATGGGTCGCGGGGGCCGCCCGGATCGTCATGACGTTTCAGGTTTCCCGGGCCTGATCTCAATATGGCGCGTCGTCCTTTTGGACGGTTTTGGCGCCCAAAAGGGGTGATTTGCCACGTAGTTGTTGCAATGCAACAGGTCACTGCCTAATTATTGAGCGCACGGCCTGATCGCTAGGCACAGAAAGCAAGAAGTTAAGGGTTTCTGAATGCCGGCCGACCCCGTTAAATCCTTGCCGGATTGTCGGAAAGACTCAGTTTGCCCCTAGACGCGCTACCGGCGGGTTCCTCTCCTGCGCGCATCGTTCTGATACGCCACGGCCAGCCCCATATTGCGCTCAGCCCCCGCACTTCGCATATGGGCTTTGCTACGTATATCGACGATTACGAAGCCGCAGGCCTGGATCCCGTCAGCCTGCCCCCCGACGAATTGCGTGACCTGGTGCGCGAACTGGACGCCGTGTTCACCAGCGACCGGCCGCGCAGCCATCAAAGCGCCAAGGCGCTGGCGCCGCACGCGCAGCTGATCGCCGATCCCCTGTTCGCCGAAGCGCCGCTCAGCGCACCGCGCATCCCCTGGCTGAACATGCGGGTTCCCAAATGGGCCGTGCTGTCGCGCATCCTGTGGCATGCAGGCTATCACCCCGAGATCGAGAATCCGCGAAAGGCCACCGCACGCGCTATTCAGGCCACCGACCTGCTGGTGGCGCGGGCGAAAGACAAGGGCGTTGCCGTGTTGGTGGCGCACGGCTATTTCAACTGGATGATCGGGCGCGAGCTTCGCAAGCGCGGTTTTTCACGCACCGGAAGCCATCAGGCGCGTTACTGGAATGCTGTGACCTATGAGAGCCGCACATGATTGAAGCCCTCTTGATTGAAGCCACATGATTGAAGAGCGTCTGGAAATTCCCACCCTGGGAGCCGAGGTGTTTCTCTATCGCCCCGACCGTCTGGCCGAGTATCCCGGCCTGGTGTTCATCACCGATGTCTGGGGCGTACGTCCCGCCAAGGTTCGCATGGCAAAGCGGCTGGCGGAAAAGGGCTTTGCCGTGCTGCTGCCCAATGCCTTCCATCGCTATTCGCGCAATCGCCCCGATGGGTTCTGGGTGGAAGACGAAGCGGCGCAAAATCGCGCCCTCCAAGAACTGTTTGCCGCCCTGACGCCAGCGCAGATGGATAGCGACGGCAAGGCCTATGTCGATTTCCTTCTGGCACAGACCAATGTGAAAAACGGACAGGTTGGGGTGGTCGGCCATTGCTATACCGGCCAGATGGCGCTGCGCATGGCCGCGGCCATGCCGGACCGGATCGCGGCGGCGGCGTCCTTCCATGGCGGCTGGCTGGCCACCGAAAAGCCGGACAGTCCCCACCTGCTGCTCCCCAAGGTCAAGGCGCGGCTGTATTTCGGCCATGCCGACAATGATTCGCTGATGCCAAAGGAATGGATCGACCGGCTGGAGGCGGCGTTGCGCGACTGGCGCGGCGCCTTTGAGAGCGAAATCTACCAAGGCGCGGCGCATGGCTGGACCGTGCCGGGACGCGACGGGGTTTATAACGAGCTGCAGGCCGAGCGGGCATTCGAGAAGCAGGTCGAGCTGTTCGACGCCACCCTCAAGGCATAGCTGGAACCTGGCTGGCGGTGTACATCAAGCCGTCACCGAATCGCGCGCGCCATGACCCGCCTGATCGCCCTTTTCCTGTTTGTTTCCTGCTCCGGCGCCTGGGCGGCAGCACCATCTGCGCCGAAGGCAAAGGTGCTGCGCTATGTCAGCCAGCGCGCCGAAAAAGCCTATATGCGCGAAGGGCCCACCTACGCGCATCGCATTTTGTGGCAATACCAGCATCGCGGTTATCCCTTTGCGGTGATCGCCCAGTTCGACGTCTGGCGGCGGGTGCAGGCGGCCGACGGCACCACCGGCTGGATGAGCCATGCCATGCTCAGCGACCGGCGCAGCGTGCTGGTGACCGGCAAGGGGCGGGTCAATCTGTATGAAAAGGCGGATGGCGGCGCGGTGGTGGCGCTGGCCGATCCGGGCGCCATTGCATTCTTGCGCGCCTGCACCCGGACCGCCTGCCAGGTGCGCAGCGAGGATATCGACGGCTGGATCTCCAAGTCCCGCCTCTGGGGCGTGGAAGTGCACGAAGTGTTCGACAGGTTGCCAAGTCGCCGTTAGTCGGAGTCAAGTCGCCCGACAAGCTTTCAGCATATAATTCTGCATGGGCGGCCTTGAGCCGCCCATCCAACTGCTTGTGCTTGTGAAACTGTGGATGGCCGGGTCGTGAAGTTTACCCTCCGACCGCGCTTCGCGCGGGATCGTGGGCCCGGCCACGGTGAGTGGGGTCAGTGCCTGAAATGGCGCATACCGGTGAACACCATTGCCAGCCCTGCCTCATCGGCCGCGTCGATCACCTTCTGATCGTTCATCGAGCCGCCGGGCTGGATCACTGCCGTGGCGCCGGCTTCGGCCACCACCAGCAAACCGTCCGGGAAAGGGAAGAAGGCTTCCGAGGCGGCTGCCGAGCCGACCGTGCGCGGCTCGGGCCAGCCGGCGATCCTGGCGGCATCCTTGGCCTTGATGGCGGCGATGCGGGCCGAGTCCACGCGGCTCATCTGGCCGGCGCCGATGCCGGCGGTGGCGCCATCCTTCACATAGATGATGGCGTTGGACTTCACATGCTTGCCGATGGTGAAGGCCAGCAGCATGTCGGTGATTTCCTGCTCGGTGGGCTGGCGCTTGGTGACGACCTTGAGCTCTTTGCGCGTGACGCGGCCATTGTCGCGGGTCTGCACCAGAAAGCCGCCCGCCACGGAGCGATAGGTGAGGGTGGGGCTGAGCGGATCGGGCAAGCCGCCCGCCGTCAGCAGGCGCAGATTCTTCTTGGCCGCCAGGATACGCTTGGCATCGTCATCGGCATCGGGCGCGATGATCACTTCGGTGAAGATCTTGGAAATTTCCTCGGCCGTGGCGCCGTCCAGTTTCTGGTTGAAGGCCAGAACGCCGCCAAAGGCCGAAACACTGTCGCAGGCCAGGGCCTTGAGATAGGCCTCTTTCAGGCTTGAACCCAGCGCCACGCCGCAGGGATTGGCATGCTTGATGATGGCGCAGGCCGGGCCCGCCTTGGGATCGAACTCCGCCACCAGCTCATAGGCCGCGTCGGTGTCGTTGATGTTGTTGTAGCTGAGTTCCTTGCCCTGGACCTGCACCGCGCTGGCAACGCCGGGGCGCGAAGACCCGTCGACATAGAAAGCCGCTTCCTGATGCGGGTTCTCGCCATAGCGCAGCGACTGGCGCAGATATCCGCCCAAGGCGCGGCGGCGCGGCGGCTCTTTTTCTCCGTCCTTGGCCAGCTCGCCCGCGAACCAGCTCGACACCGCGGCGTCATAGGCGCCGGTACGGGCAAAAGCGCGCTGCGCCAGGGTGCGGCGCAGTTTCAGCGTGGTGCCGCCATTGTTGGCCGCCATCTCGTCCAGCACGGCTTTATAATCTTCGACATCCACCACCACCGTCACCCAGTCATGGTTCTTGGCCGCCGACCGGGTCATGGCCGGGCCGCCAATGTCGATATTCTCGATGGTGGTCTCGAAATCGGCGCCGCGCGCCACGGTGGCTTCAAAGGGGTAGAGATTGCAGACCAGAAGATCGATGCCGGCGATGCCGTGCTCTTTCATGGAGGCGACGTGATCGGACTTGTCGCGCAAAGAGAGAAGGCCGCCATGCACCATCGGGTGCAAGGTCTTGACCCGCCCGTCCATCATTTCCGGAAAGCTGGTGATCTCGGATACATCAGCCACGGTCAGGCCGGCATCGCGCAGGGCCTTCGCCGTGCCGCCGGTGGAAATCAGCATCACGCCGGCGTCCGAAAGCCCCTTGGCGAAATCGATCAGGCCTGTCTTGTCGGACACGGACAAAAGGGCGCGGGAAATCTTGCGGATGGTCATGAGCGGCTCTCAAAAGGGCGCGAAAAGACCCGCCGCTCTTATCGCTTCATGATGGAATAGAAAAGGGCCAGCGCACCGCTTGCGCACAGCGACCAGGCCACAGGAACCGCATAATTGCGGTTGTTCCAGGCGAAGGAAAAGTCGCCCGGCAGGGGTTCCGGCTCAAACGCCATCACCAGCGGAGACAGAATCACCGCGCCCAGCACCAAAATCACCAGCATGACGGTGAGCTTACCCATGGGCGCCCGGCATCAGGCTTATCCCCAACCGGTTGAACAAGGCGCGGTCGGAATCGACCACCGGATTGGGCGTGGTCAGCAGCCGGGCGCCATAGAAGATGGAATTGGCGCCGGCCAGGAAGCACAGCGCCTGGGTCTCGTCGCTCATCTCTTCGCGGCCGGCCGACAGTCGCACAAAAGACATGGGCATGGTGATGCGCGCCACCGCGATGGTGCGCACGAAGTCGAGCGGACCCAGCGGCTTTGACAAGGCCTGCGGCGTGCCTTCGATCTGCACCAGCGCGTTGATCGGCACGCTTTCGGGATGGACGGGCAAAGTGGCCAGCGCATGAATTAGCCCGGTGCGGTCCTCGGCGCTTTCGCCCATGCCGACAATCCCGCCGCAGCACACATTGATGCCGGCGCCGCGCACATGTTCCAGCGTGTCCAGGCGGTCCTGATAGGTGCGGGTGGTGATGACGTGGCGATAATATTCCGGCGAGGTATCGAGATTGTGGTTGTAGTAATCCAGCCCCGCCTGTTTCAGGCGCACGGCCTGGGGCGCGGTCAGCATGCCCAGCGTGACGCAGGTTTCCATCCCCAACGCGCGCACGCCTTCGACCATCTGGCAGACCGCGTCGAGGTCCTTGTCCTTGGGCGAGCGCCAGGCGGCGCCCATGCAGAAGCGCGATGCGCCCGCTGCCTTTGCGGCGCGGGCATCGGCCAGAACGGCTTCCACCTCCATCAGTTTCGACGCTTTCAGCCCGGTGTCGTTTTTCGCCGACTGGCTGCAATAGCCGCAATCCTCCGGACAACCGCCGGTCTTGATCGAGAGCAGCGTCGAGGTCTGCACCTGGTTGGGATCGAAATGGGCGCGGTGCACGCTCTGGGCGCGGAACAGAAGGTCCGCAAAGGGCAGGGCGAACAGGGCGGCGATTTCCTCGCGCGACCAGTCGGAGCGCGGGGTATCATGCAGGGCACGGGCGGGAGCGTTCATGCCCCCGACACTAGCCCGTCCCGGCGCTCGGTTTCAAACGGCGGGACGGGCCAAGTATCAGGCGGCTTTCAGGCCTTTTGCGCTCGCTTGGCGAGCGCGCGACGCAAAGCCCTGATTCACTGGACTGTGGGGCTTGAGGGCCAGCCTTTCCTGGGCCAGCGCCTCGGCCAGGCCGCCCAGTTTGCCACGCAGCGCCGCTTCCATCAGCGTCCAGTCAATAATGTCGCGCTGGGCATGGCTGCCGCCAAAGCTACCCGCAATGAAGCGTGCGCCGTGCAGCAGAGCAGCCGCCTTTTCATGATCGCCGCGCCAGAAAGCCGCGAAGCCTTCCACCAGCGGCAGGGCTATGCGCTGGCCCCAGCGCGCGGCCTCCGACGTGCCGTCCTGGCGCAAGGCCGCGATGATTCTTTCGACATCGCCCTGCCGGCCCGCGCCGAGATAGGCCATCACCGCATGCCAGTCATTGAAGGGATAGGTGCGGCCATCGGCATGGTGATCCCAGGCCGTCGCCAGTTCCTGCCAGCGTGTCCCGACGTCATGGCCCGACAGGTGCAGGCGCCACAGCATCGCGCTGGCATCGATCATGTCCATCGCCACCATGGAGCGGTCCTGGCGGATCGGCCCGTCATAGAGCGCCAGCACTTCGTCGATCTGCCCGAGTTCGAGATGCCAGAGGGTACGGTGCCACCAGTTATGGACCTTGAAGAAATTGTCGTCGCCCGACCAGTGCGGCTCGCGCGCGATCATCCAGCCGATACCGTCCTGCGGGCGGCCCTGCATCTCCATCACATGGGCGACGGCGTGATGCGCCCAGCAATCCTGCGGATTGAGGTCCAGGGCGCGGCGGCCGGTTTCTTCGGCCCGCGCGTAATCGCCGCTTTCTTCCAGTCCAAAGGCATACATGCCCAGCAGGAAGGAATAGCCCGGCATGTCCGCATTCCACTGCGGCAGCACGCGCGCGATGCGGTCACGCAGGTTGCGGGCATTGGCGTGGAAGAAATCCGTCAGATGGCCCACCTGCAGCGCCAGAAGGTCTTGCGGGTAACGCATGTTGTGATGGTCCAGCGCCTGCGCCGCCATAGTCCATTCTCCCGCCAGGACATGACCGATCGCCGACACATGCGAAGCCTCACGGTCCGACAGTTGCAAGGTCTTCGCCTTTGCCAGGATCACGCCAGCCTCTTTCGTCGCCGCCGGCTCGGTGGAGATGGCGTAGAGATGCGCCTTGGCGATATGGGCCATGGCGAAATCGGGGGCCAGGGCGATGGCCCGGTCGAGCGGCGCGAAGGGGTCGCCGCGATAGAGGTTAAAGGCCGTAACCGCCTGATCCAGCAGGCCTGCGGCCTCGGCCGTCGCGCCTGACAGAATGTTGCCGTGGCTGTCCGTAATCATGTCGCTTCCCCTATTGGCGGTGTAGGCTTTAGCCGGGCCGGACAGGCGGGGGAATGCGCGGAACGCCGGTTTGCTTGGCCGATCCGCCGAAGGGTACGACGGGGCGATGGAGACATTTCAGGACATGCTGCGCGGCATGCGGCTGACAGGCGGCGTCTTTCTGGAAGCCGAATGCACCGCGCCCTGGTTTGTCACCTCGCAGGTGACGCCCGAGGATTGCGCGCCCTTCGCGCGGGTGCCGCGCCAGATCATCTCCTATCACTATGTCACCGCCGGCCAGATGCTGCTGAAGGTCAGCGGCGCGCCGCCGGTGACGGCGACGCAGGGCGAGATCGTGGTCCTGCCGCGCAACGATCCCCATGTCATCGGCAGCACGCTCAGCATTCCTCCGGCCGATGCCGGGCATCCGGTGAATTCCGATCCGCAAGCCGGGCTGGTCCGCCTGGAATTCGGCGGCGGCGGGGCGCGCACCCACATCCTGTGCGGCTATCTGGGCGACGACATGCCTTACAATCCCGTGATCGCGATGCTGCCCGCGGTGCTCAAGCAGAATGTTGTGGAGGGCGCATCGGGAAGCTGGATCGAAGGCGCCTATCGCCAGGCGGCGAAGGAATTGTCGGAAGGACAGGCGGGCTCGCCCTTGTTTCTCGCCCGGCTGGCTGAGCTGTTGTTCCTGGAAGCGGTGCGCCGCTATCTCGCCGCCCAGCCGCCGGGCGGCGCCTGGCAGGCGGGGCTTGAGGACCAGATGGTCGGGCGCGCGTTGGGGCTTCTTCACGGCCAGCTGGCGCGGCGCTGGACCACCGACGATCTGGCCCGGGAGATCGGCCTGTCGCGTTCGGCTTTCGCGGATCGATTCACCAAGGCGGTGGGCGAGCCGCCCATGCGCTATCTCTCCCGCCAGCGCCTCGCCCATGCCTGTCTTTTGCTGAAGGACAGCACCGCCAGTGTCGCCAGCATCGCCTATGAAGTGGGGTACGAATCCGAAGCCGCATTCAGCCGGGCTTTCCGCCGCGAACAGGGCGCGCCGCCCGCGACATGGCGGGAACAGGCCGGGTAAAAGGGTGGCGGGGCAGGAAAAAAACCGCTAAACCGCCCGGCCTGTGCCCCAGTGGTGGAATGGTAGACGCGGCAGACTCAAAATCTGTTGCCGCAAGGCGTGCTGGTTCAAGTCCGGCCTGGGGCACCACTCGCTTCGCTCATGGCGCCCCATGCCTGTTGTTTAAATGGTCCGTCCTCGCGGCTTCGCCGCTGCGGGCGGACGGGGCCTGGGGCACTTTCATCTGCTTTCATGGCGCGGTTGTTTCCCAATCCGCGATACCCTAGCCTCCCGTTCAAAATCGGGGAGAAAACCATGCGCAATATCGCACTTGTTCTGGCCGCTTCGTTGGCCGCCACATCGGCCCTGGCGCAGCCTTTGCCCGCGCCCGCCAGCTATCCGCCGGTGACCGGCGACAAGGGCGTGATCGCCACCCATGCCCTGTCCATGGAGCTGGCCGGCCGCATCGCCCATGCCGCAATCGATCAGTGCCGCAAGATGGGGTTCCGCACCACCATCGCCGTGCTCGATGCCTCCGGCGCCATGAAGGTGTTCCTGCGCGATGACGGCACGGGGCCGCACACCATCGGCCTGGCGCGCGACAAGGCCTATACCGCCATCACCCTGGCCAACCGTTTCGCCACCTCCGGCACCTTCGCCACGGCGCGCAATTCGACGCTGGGTTCGCCCAAGACCAATATCGAGGGTGTGGTCGGTGTCGCCGGCGGCGTGCCGATCAAATATCGCGGCCAGACGATCGGCGGCATCGGCTCGTCGGGCGCGGTGGGCGGCGACAAGGACGAAATCTGCTCGCAAGCCGGGATTGATGCCGTCGCCGACCAGCTCAAATAGTTTTTCCATCAGTGCGGCGCGCAGCCGGGCCGAGATGACCGCCACGGCGGCGCTGTTTCGCGCCTATGCCGCGTCACTCAACATCGACCTGACGCCGCAGGGATTCACGAAAGAAGTGGATGCCCTGCCGGGCGTGTACGGCCCGCCGGGCGGCGAACTGATTTTGGCCAAGCGCGGCGACCATGTGCTGGGCTGTATTGCGATCAAGCCGCTGGAGCCGCCGCACACCTGCGAAATCAAGCGACTGTTCGTCCGCGAACAGGCGCGCGGCATCGGGGTGGGCAAGGCGCTGGTGGAGGCGGCGATCGAGGCGGCGGGCAGACTGGGCTATGCTGAGATCAAGCTGGATACCCTGCCGCAGATGCAAGGCGCCATCGCGCTCTATCAGAAATGCGGCTTTGCGCCCATCGCGGCCTATGGCAGCCATCCCTATCCAGGTCTGCTGTGTCTGGGAAAGGCGCTGACATGAAAAAACGGCGCCCGGTGAGGGGCGCCGTTTCTTTCAGTAAACCGCCAGACTAGCGGCCGTTGGCCATGATCAAAGCGGCGATCAGGCCGGTTGCGGCGGCAGCGAGGACATAATTGTTGTCCACCCGGCGCCACTCATAACCACGCGGCGGCCGCTGCAGCTTGTGGCGGCGATAGTCGATGCGCTGACCGCGATTCCAGTCATGACGCTCGATCCGTCCACCCTTGCGCCAGCCACGGTGACCATAATTGTCATGGCCGCGATTGTTCATGCTGGGCCCACGGCGGTCATCGCGACGGTCGACCTGGCGCTCGTAACGATTGTTGTCGCTGCGATTGCCATTCCACCCTTGCGCGAAGGCTTCGCTCATGGGGGCCGCCAGCATCAGGATGGCGGCGGCAGTGGTGAGAAACTTTTTCATTGGGGTACCTTTCTGTTCGTACCGTTTACGAGCAAAAAGATAGGATTTTCGCGCTGAACCCAGTGTGAATAGACCTGGCAGGAAGCCGTCAGGCCGTGTCTCAGAGTGTGTCGGTGTGTCGGGGTTAAGGGCGCGGCCTCACGCCGCCGTCCATCCACCGTCTATAGATATGATGCTGCCAGTGATCGAACGCGCCATGTCGCCCGCCAGATAGAGTGCCAGCGCCGCCACTTCATCCACCGTCACGAACTGCTTGGTGGGCTGGGCGTGCAGCAGCACATCATTGATCACCTGTTCGCGGCTCAACCCGCGCGCCGCCATGGTGTCGGGTATCTGACGTTCCACCAGCGGGGTCCAGACATAGCCGGGACAGATGGCGTTGGCGGTGATGCCGAAGGTGGCGGTTTCCAGCGCCACGCTTTTGGTGAAGCCGGCGATACCGTGCTTGGCGGCGACATAGGCCGACTTGAAGGGCGAAGCGATCAGCGCATGGGCGGATGCGGTGTTGATGATGCGGCCCCATTTTTTCGCCTTCATGCCGGGGATGGCAGCCCGGGTGGCGTAAAAGGCGGATGACATATTAATGGCGACGATCTGCTCCCACTTCTCGGGCGGGAATTCCTCGACCGGTGAGACGAACTGGATTCCGGCATTGTTGACCAGGATATCGACCGAGCCCAGCTGGGCGATGGCGTCCTGCACCATGGCTTGCGTCTGGTCGCCCTTGCTCATGTCGGCGCCGGAATAGATCGCGGTGACGCCGAATTCGGTTTCGATGTCACTGCGCTCCTTCTCGATCGCGGCCTTGTCGCCAAAACCGTTGAGGCAGACATTCGCGCCTTCCTTGGCATAGGCGCGGGCGATGGCCAGCCCGATCCCCGAGGTTGAGCCGGTGACGAGGGCGACTTTGCCTTTGAGCATGGGAAATCTCCAGGAAAGGGGTATCGGCATTCAGCCTGACACGGCAATGTCACAGGGTGAATGCGGCCTCATGTAGCGAAGTATAGGCCGCGAGCAGGCGAAAACGATCCCAAAACCGGCTATGATTCGAACCGTGGACCACAAACCCATCCATCCCCCGGGGCATCCCGCAGGCCACCGCTACGATCCGATCCCGCGTCCCGAAGGCTGCGGCCGCATTGCGCTGGTGCTGCAGGGCGGCGGCGCCTTGGGCGCCTATCAGTCGGGTGTCTATCAGGCGCTGCACGAAGCGGGGCTGGAGCCGGACTGGGTATCGGGCGTTTCCATCGGCGCCATCAATGCGGCGCTGATCGCCGGCAACCCGCCGGATCGACGGCTGGCGGCGGTATGCGAATTCTGGGATCGCGTCACCGACCGCACCATCTGGCCCTACACCCCTGATGGCGACATTTTCCGTCAGACCCGCAACACCGTATCGGCGCTGACCACGGCGCTGTTCGGCCAACCCGGCCTGTTCAAGCCGCACAAGATCAATCCCTGGTTCCTGCCGGCCGGCAACAAGGACGCCACGAGTTTTTACGACAACAGCCTGATGCGCGAGACGCTGGAAGAGCTTGTGGATTTCGAGATCCTCAATTCCGGGCCGGTGCATTTTTCGGTGGGCACAGTCAATGTCGTGACCGGAAACTTCCATTTCTTCGACAATCGCAGGGAGGAAATCCGCGTCGAGCATATCCTGGCCAGCGGCGCTCTGCCGCCGGCCTTTCCCATGGTGCAGATTGGAACGGACTATTTCTGGGACGGCGGCATCGTCTCCAACACGCCCCTGTCCCATCTTTTGGCCCAGGATGACGATCGCAACTCCCTGGTGTTCCAGGTGGATCTGTTCAGCGCCCGCGGGGCTTTGCCGCGCACCATGGCCGATGTGCTGGGCCGCCATAAGGACATTCTCTATTCCTCGCGCACCCGCCAGGTGACGGACAGTTTCGCCCGCCTGCAGCGCTGGAAGAATCGCTGCTATGACGCGTTGATGAAAGTGCCGGAGGGCGATCTGACCGAGGAAGACCGCGCGCTTCGCGACAAGCTGGCGGTGCTGCCGCGCGCCACCATTCTGCAGATGATCTATCAGCAGAAATCCTATGAGGGGAATGCGCGCGATTACGAGTTCTCGCCCGATTCGATGCACGAGCATTGGAAGAACGGGCATGAGGACACGGTGCGCTCGCTCAAGCGCAAGGACTGGCTGGCGATGCCGCCCAAGCATGTGGGTGTGGTGACCCATGACGTGCATCGTGACAATGAAGGCCGCTGACGCCGCGTCCATTGCCGGTCGGCTGGAACGGCTTCCTCCCACCCGGGGTTTCTGGCGCCGCATCACCTTCCTGTCGCTGGGCGGTTTCTTTGAATTCTACGACCTGTTCCTGGCCGCCTATGTCGCGCCGGGGCTGGTGCGCAGCGGCATCTATACCAGCACCACGTCGGATTTTTTCGGCAACACCGGCATCGCCGGGTTCGTCGCCTCTTTCTTCCTGGGCCTGTTCGTCGGCACCTTCCTGTTCAGCTACGTCGCCGACCGACTGGGGCGGCGGACCATCTTCACAGTCTCGCTGCTCTGGTATGCGGGTGCTTCGGTGATCATGGCGTTCCAGCAGGATGCCTTCAGCCTCAACCTGTGGCGGTTCATCTGCGGCATCGGCATCGGCGTCGAGCTGGTGACGATAGACACCTATATCGCCGAGCTTTCACCGCCCAAGACGCGCGGCCGCGCCTTTGCTTATTCCAACATCATCCAGTTTTCCGCCATTCCGGTGGTGGCCCTGCTGGGCTGGCTGCTGGTGCCGCACACCTTTTTCGGCATCGAGGGCTGGCGGTTTGTGATCCTGGCCGGTTCGGTGGGCGCGCTGCTGGCATTTTTCGTGCGGCGGAATTTGCCCGAAAGCCCGCGCTGGCTTGCCACACACGATCGCGCCCAGGAAGCCGAAGCGATCGTGGAGTCCTGGGAAGTCGAAGCGCGGCTGGCTGGTGCCCAGCTTGCCGAGCCGGTCCCGCATGTTGTGCCGGAGGGCAAAGGTTCCTTTTGGGAAATCTGGAGTGCCGCCTATCGCGGCCGCACAATCATGCTGATCGCCTTCAACCTGTTCCGGGCGGCCGGCTATTACGGTTTCGCCAGCTGGATGCCGACGCTGTTGATTGCCAGTGGCGTCGGCGTGACCAAGAGTCTGGGCTACACGTTTATTATAGCCATCGCCGCACCCTTCGGGCCGCTGCTGGGGCTGTTGTTCAGCGACCAGGTCGAACGCAAATGGATCATTGCCGGTTCGGCCCTGGCCACGGTCGCGGTCGGCCTGGCCTTTACCCAGGCGCACAGCATGTTCGCCATCCTTGCCTGCGGCGTCGGGCTGACCTTGCTCAACAATATCCTGTCCTTCGCCTATCACGGCTATCAGCCCGAACTGTTCCCCACCCGCATCCGCGCCCGCGCCGTGGGCTTCGTCTATTCCTTCTCGCGCATCTCCACCACCTTCAGCGCTTTCGTCATCGCCTTCCTGCTGCGCGAGTTCGGCGCGCCGGGCGTGTTTGTCTTCATCGCCGGCTGCATGGCCATGGTGGCGCTGGTGATCGCGCTGTTCGGGCCCAAAACCCATGGATTGGCGCTGGAAAAGATTTCGCAATGAACTACCGCCACGGCTATCACGCCGGAAACTTCGCGGACGTGGTCAAGCATGTGGCGCTGGTCGCCATCCTGCAGCATCTGAAAAGGAAGGATTCCGCCTTCGCGGTGGTGGACAGCCATGCCGGACGCGGCATCTATGATCTGACCGGCGCGGAAGCTGCCAAGACCGGTGAAGCGCGGGGCGGTGTCGCGCGGCTGATGGATCTGACAGGCGACATGCCGCCCGCTTTGACGACCTATCTGGATATGGTGAAGGAAAGTGGCCCCACGCGTTATCCCGGCTCGCCCTTGCTGGCGGCCCGGCTGCTGCGCGCCCAGGATCGCCTGATCGCGATCGAAAAACATCGCGAAGAATTCGCCGCGCTGCAGGACGCCTTGTCACCCTACCGCAATGCGGTGGCAGAACTGGGCGATGGCTATGCACGCAGCCTCAAGCTGTTGCCGCCGCCTGCGCGGCGCGGACTGGTGGTGATCGATCCGCCCTTTGAAGCGGCCGACGAGTTTGAAAGTCTGGCGCGCGCCATCGGCGCGGGGTCGCGCAAGTTCGCCAACGGCATTTTCCTCGTCTGGTATCCCATCAAGTCGCAGGCCGCCGCCGACGCCTTTACCGGTGAGGTGCTGGGGGGCGGGGTGCAAAAAGCCCTGACTGTTGAAACGCAGATTTCCGCCCCGGAAGGCAAGCTCCACCGCGCCGGACTGCTGGTGATCAATCCGCCCTATGGCTTCGATGCCGAGATGCACACCGCGGCGGAAATAATCGCCGCGCCATTGCGCGCCGATATCGCCGTCAAATGGCGGGCCGGGGGCCCTTAAGCCGTTGAAATCACGGGGCGGAAAACACCTTGCCTTGCAGCCCCACCTCCCTTATCACCGCCGGCGGACAGGTGGTCGAGTGGTCGATGGCACCGCACTCGAAATGCGGCATACCTGCAAGGGTATCGTGGGTTCGAATCCCACCCTGTCCGCCAATTTAGCTCCGGCTGTCTCCGCGGTTCTGCCCATTGCCGAGGAGCCGCGACCAAGCAGGAAGGTGCCCTCGCCTTTGAGACTTCGCTGGTTTAGCCTGAATGTAGATCCTCGCTAAAGGTTACACCAAAGTGTCCCGCCGAAATCTCTGGGTTCTCGCAGGATTGGTCGTAATGGCCCTCTGCGTCTGGCAGTTTTGGCCGCGGCCGCTTGCCGTGACAATTCTGGAAATTCAGCCCGGCGAAGCTGCGCGTGTGCTTGCCGTCAACGGTCGAATCCGGCCGCGCCTTTCTGTAGAGGTGAAATCTCCGGTGCCGGGACGCTTGATCCTGCTGCCCTTCGATGTCGGGCAGAAGGTGGAGCGGGGCGCCCTGATTGCGCGGGTGGATGATGCGCCGCAACTGGCCGTGATCCGACAAGAACAATCCCAACTCGCAGCACAGCGGGAGAACTTGGCCCAGACCCTGCGCGACCTTGCCCGCTATGAGAGGTTGGCTGAGGTAGTCGGCAGCCAGCGCGTCGAGCAGGCTCGTTTGGCGATGCGCCAAGCGCAGGACGAGGTTCTGCGGCTCACTGCCAGGGTCGAACAGGCGCGTGAGGTGCAGGACCGCCATCAAATTCGTGCGCCATTTTCCGGAGTCATCACCGAGCGTCCGGTTGACCCCGGTCAGACGGTTGGCAGCGATACAACGGTTTATCGGCTGGCCGATACCACGGCCCCAGAGGTCACGGCGCCGGTAGATGAGCTTTATGCCGCGGAACTGAAAGTGGGCATGGCTGCGACGGTTGCTGTTCCGGGTTTTGGCCGTCCACTGGCGGCCAGTATTAGCCAGATGGAAGATCGCGTAGATCCAGAAACGGGCGCGCGTTCGGTGCGCCTGCGCTTCGTCTCCCCACCACAGCGTGCGCCAGCGGGGCTGACGGTCTCAGTCAACTTGATTGTGGACCGGCAAGCCCGCGCGATCAGCATTATGCGCAGCTCGATTCTCAGCCCATCTGCCAACCCGCATGTGCGCAGTGTGGATGCGGTAGGCCGGGTCGGCGACCAACCGATTCGTTTTATTGATTGGCCTGCGGAAAAAGTGATCGTCACCAACGGACTGAAGCCGGGTATGCGCATCCTGGCAGATCCGCGGGCCGCCGAACCCGGTCGCCGCGTGCGTGACGCGGACTAGTCCATGCGCTATGCCGTCAAGATTGCTTTCCGGCATTTTCTGTCTAGTCCGGCTCAGACCGCGCTGCTGATCTCGGGCGTGGCGCTGGGTGTCACCGTTTTCATATTTATGAGCGCGCTGATCGGCGGCCTGGCACAGCTCCTGACCTTGCGCACCGTAGGCAGCATTCCGCATGTCACGCTGGAAATGCGGGAGCGCTCTCCCGGCCTGATCAATCCTGTCACAGGCGCCCAGCTGGCGGTGCAAAAAGACCTGAGCCGCCGCCAGCAAATCGCCGTATGGCAGCCGTTCATTGCGCAAATGGAATCGGCGTCCGGCGTCACCGCCGTGTCGCCCCAGATACGGGGAAGCGCCTTTCTAATCCGTGGCCAGGCCATTGCCCCGGTCGGCGTCTTTGGTGTGCTGCCGGACAAGCTTTCCGCCATAGCCGATATTTCCTCCGCGATAGTCGCTGGCACGGCTACACTTCCCAGCGACGGCATTCTGATCGGATGGAAACTGGCGGACGATCTTGGACTGCACGTCGGCCAAGCCATTCAGGTGCGATCGGATCGCCAGCGCGAGCGCAGCTTCCGCATCAGCGGCATATTCTCACTGGGGATAGCAAGTGCCGATCGCCAGGCAATCTACATGAACTTCACCACAGCGCGGGCCCTTTTCGATCTTCCCAGCGGCATTTCCCGCATTGAACTCAAGGTGGCATCGGTCGGCCAAGCGCCGCGCTTGGCAGAGATGTTGGGCCGAGCTACGGGCCTGAAAGTGACATCTTGGACGGAAGAGAATGCCCAACTTTTCGAGGCGCTCGATGCCCAAGGCCGCACCGGAACGATTATCAAAGTCTTTGCGCTCCTGACCATTATGATTGGGATCGCAAGCGCCATGCTGCTATCGATCATGCGCCGCCGAAGCGAGATCGGCATAATGCGTGCCGCGGGCGTGCGCCGTCTGTTTATTGTCCAAGTATTCGTTCTTGAGGGAACCTTGATCGGCACCATCGGGAGCATTGCAGGTGCACTGCTCGCCTGGGCAGCGTTGGCGCCCTTCCCCCCTATCGCGCAGGTGAAGGGCGGCGGACTGCCCGTTGATGTAAGCCAGGGCGGAATTCTAATTGCGATCGTGCTGACCACGCTGGCGGCCGCCATCGCCTCCATCCTGCCGGCACAGCGGGCCGCCAAGGTGGACCCCGTGGAAGCCATTGGGCAATGAGCGAAATCCCCCTGGTTAAGGTTCGCG
>CAMCWK010000010.1 GCA_945882615.1 Rhizobium sp. Q54
GGACGAGCGGCGCAAGGATGCGTTCCTTGCCATCCGCGAAGCCACCATCAAGTCCACCCTGACCAAGACGGTGCAGGCCGTACCGCCCGGCACCTCGGAAGGCGCCTTCCCGGCGCTGGAACGCAATATCGGGGACCTGCCCAGCAAGGAGTTTTTCCTGAAAGTCCTGGATCGTCCGCATTACGACAAGGCCATCGAGGCTGCCGCACTCGATGGCAGGCGCTACGACACGGATGTGGCCGAGAAGCCCGAGCCGGCGCCTGCTGCGCCTGCCGCCGACAAGCAGGTGAAGAACGAAGCGGTCCCCGCCCAGGTGGCCGACGCGCGCCAATAGTGTGTGAATGAACAGCCGCCGGCCCGCGCGAAAGCCCGGGCCGGCGGCATTTTATTTGCGGATCAGGGCCAGCGCGTCTTTGCGCAGCTTGGCCACCACATTGTATTCCGGATCCACCACTTCGGCGATTTCGTACCGCATGGCGGTGCCCAGAAACGGCGCGATCTCCTGCGGCGTCATCTGATAGGTCGCTGTCAACCAGCGGCTCATTTCCGTCGTGGCGGTTCGCATGGCGGCATCCAGCGTGACACCCGTCCCCATGATCATCACAAATTCCGTATTCTCGACCCGCGGGTGACCACCCGCCTGGCCAGAAATGACATCGACGGTGAACTGCACGTCCATCGAGGTTTCCAGGCCCTGTCCGGGCAGTTCCCCGTCACCCTGCTGGGCATGGCCGTCGCCGACGAACAGCAGCGCGCCGGGTTGAAACACCGGCAGATAGACTGTCGCGCCTTCGCGTATCTGCGATGAATCCAGATTGCCGCCATAGGGCCCCAGGCGGCCGCTGACGAACACTTCATCGCGCGGTGGTGCGACGCCCACCCCGCCCAGCATTGGGTCCAGCTTGACCTTGTAATCGGCCAACTTGCCGGTGGGATTGATGATGGTGGCGATGCCCGCCGCGGCGTCGATCTTCCACTGGGTGAAGCCAGCTTCGTGCCTGGCCTGCTCGCGTATGGCGCTTGGCTCCAGCGCATTGCTGGACAGCAGATTGGCCTGATAGGCGGTGTCCCGGTTGGTGCGTATCCGATCCAGACGCACCACCAGCGTGTCGCCCGGCATCGCGCCTTCGATATAGAAGGGCCCTGTCTGGGGATTGCCGCGCGGCGCCCGGGGTTTGCGGTCCTTGTCGAAGCCCCGGCTGTCGAGCGTGTGGGTTTTGACGCTGTCGCCGGGGAAAATCCGCAAGGCCGGCGGGATCGCGCCCGAGAAGAAAGTATAGAAATTCTGCGGGTTAAACGCGTGAACCGTGGCGGTCTTGGGCCGCGCCACGGGCCGCTGGCCTTCCAGCGTTACGGGAATTTCCTGCAAGGTGCCGCTGCCGCTGAGCCGGCTGCCCGACCGGTGCAGGATGAACGCACCACAGGGCTTGCCGCCATCCTCACAGCTCAGGTGAAGCCCGTCATTTTCCAGGCGGCCTGAAAACATCGGCTTGCGGTTATAGGCGGCAATATAGCGACCATCTCGCTGTTCGATGTTCAGGCGTCCATCGATCATCGGCAGGTAGAAATTCTTCTGTCCGAACTCCCGGACCGCGACCTCCCAGGTTCCGGAAAAGTCACTCTGTGCCCATACCGGCCCCGAACCGGACAGCAGCACAGCCAGCGACAGCGAAACAGGACGGATCATGATCTCAGCCCCCCAAGGCCTTTGCGTAAAAACCGCAGATGATAAAAGCGCCGGTTAAGGCACCAGCCCCTTGAAGGTGAATTTCTGCACCCGGCCGTCCCGCCCATCGCCCGTATAGATGTTGCCCTTGGAATCGGTCGTGATGATATGCAGCCCCAGGAACATGCCTGGCTGATTTCCGACATGGCCGAACCTGGCTTGCGGGATTTCCTGCAGGGTCTGCCGGTCCAGAACGCGGATGCGCTGCTGATGACCTTCACAAATGTAAAGGAACCGCTGCTCCTTGTCGCCGGACAGCGCCACGCTGTTGACGGTGCCGAAGCCCTTCATGGGAATTTCGCGGGCGACGAAGGCTTCTTTTAAAAATTTTCCTTCGAGGGTGAAGGCCTGGACGCGGTTGTTGTTGCGGTCGGCGACATAGACGATGCCGTCGTGGGAGATGGTCAGGCCGTGCACCAGGTTGAACTGCTGCGGCACCGGATCATAGGTCCGTTCCTTGGTGGCGGTGTCGTCCGGCGCCTTGCCATAGGCGCCCCACATCCGCTTGAACTTGCCGGTATCGGCATCGAACACGATCACCCGCCGGTTGCCATAGCCGTCGGAAATGAACACTTCATTGGTTCTGGCCCAATAGACCGGCTGTGAGGGGTGATTGAGGTTCTGGGTATCCAGGCTGCCTTTGCTCTGGCCGGACTTTCCCACCTGCAGCAGGAATTTGCCGTCCCTGGTGAACTTCAGGCACTGATTGTCGTCCAGCTTGGCCTTGGCGTCACGGCCATTGCCGCAGATCCAGACATTGTCTTTGGAATCGACAGCGATCCCGTGTTCCGAAACCGGCCATTCGAAGCTGGCGCGCTCGGCATCGCTCATCATGAAGGGCCCGCCCCAGCCGCGCAGGAATTTTCCGCTTGGGTCAATCGCCACCACCGACGGGGCCGGCACGCCGGACGCTTCCTGCGGCGGTTCATCAAGCTGCGGCACCACCCGGCGGGGACGCGAGATCACCCAGATATTGTCCTGGGCATCCACCGTCAGGCCGGCGACCTGTCCGAAGAAGTAGCCATGCGGCAATTGCTTGGGCCAGTCGGGATCGACTTCAAATTTTGGATAGGTCTGTGCCTGCGCGCTCAGCGCCGTCGCTATGAGGACCAGGAATGCCGCCCAACAGCCTGTTTTCATGGTTTTTCTCCTGTTCGAGGCAATAACGCTAGGATGCCATAGGCAAAGACAGGGATAAATCCTGCGCTGCAGCAACGGGCCGAAAACTGGAACGGGCCAGGCAACTGGGGCATACTGGGGACAATAAGAACAAGAAGGGGAGGCCGGGATGGCTCGACGTTTCACCCTGTTCGCGCTGGCGCTGGCGGTGCTGCCGGGACCCGCGCTGGCGCAAAGCTATCCGGTCTTCGAAGTCGACTTCCGTTGGCCCAAGCAACTACCGCATGGCTATGTCTTTGGTCCCAGCGGCGGGGTCACAGTCGATGCCAAGGGGCATATCTGGACCTATTCACGCCCGACCCAGCTTCGCATCGCCATCAACGATCCACCGGAGGAGGAATCCGGCGTGCCGGCGCCTTCGGTGATCGAGCTGACACCCGACGGGACGTTCGTCCGGGGCTGGGGCGGCAAGGTCGCCATGAGCAAGGCGGAGCTCGCCAAGTTCGACTGGCCGATCCAGGAGCATGGTATCGCGCTGGACGGCAAGGACCGCGTCTGGGTATGCGGCAACGGCCGCGATCCCCAAGGTGAGAAAGAAAAGCGCAGCAAGGAAGACAATCAGTGCCTGGTGTTCACCAGGGACGGAAAATTCGTGATGCAGATCGGCAAGGCGGGGCAGAACAAGGGCAGCCTGGACAGGGAAAATCTCGGCCGGCCGTCCCAGCCGGTCTATTGGGCCAAGGCCAATGAGATGTTCATTTCCGACGGCTATGGCAACCGGCGGGTGGTGGTGCTGGACGCCGACACCGGCAAGTTCAAGCGGATGTGGGGCGCCTATGGCAAGCCGCCGGATGACAGCTACCCCAGGGACAGGGTGTATAAACCGGTGCAGCAGCAGTTCAACCTGCTGCATGGCATGGGAATTTCACAGGACGGCATCGTCTATGTCGCCGACCGCAATGCCAACCGCGTCCAGTCCTTCACGGTTGAGGGCAAATTCCTGAACGAAGCCGTGATTGGCCCGGGATCGCCCATGACGGGCAATGGCTCGGCCTTTGCCGTGGCTTTCTCCGGCGACAAGGAACAGCGGTTTCTGTATGTCGCCGACGGCCACAATCAGAAAGTGCGGGTCCTGGACCGCAAGACGTTGCGGGAGATTCCCGGTTCGGCATTCGGCCGTATCGGTCTGGGCAATGGGCAGATCGCCAATATTCACATGATCGCCAATGACGCCCAGGGCAATCTCTATATCGGCGATGGCGGTGGGCGCTTCCAGAAGTTCGTCTTCAAAGGCCTTTCGAAATAGGGCCGCGAAGCGCCGTTGATAGTCTGACAGGAGATTTTTATGGTTCGATACATGTATCTGGCCGCAGCCCTTTGCCTGGCCGGCCCGGTGGTGGCGCAGGCGCCTGATACGGTCTTCCTGGAACAGCTCACCTGGGACGAGGCCCGTGACGCCATCGCCGCGGGGAAAACCACCATCATCATCCCCACCGGCGGCACCGAACAGAACGGCCCGCACATGGCGCTGGGAAAGCACAATGCGCGCGTCACCGCCAACGCCAATACCATCGCGCGCCGGCTGGGCAACGCACTCGTCGCGCCGACCATGGCTTATGTGCCAGAAGGTGGTCTGGAGCCGCCGATGGGCCATATGCGGTTCACCGGCACGATCACTTTGCCTGACCCGGTCTATCGCCAGGTGCTGGAATATGCGGCGCGCAGCCTCAAACTGCATGGGTTCAAGGACATCGTGTTTCTGGGGGATAGTGGCGGCAATCAGCCTGGCCAGACCGCCGTCGCCGCGACGCTGAACGCGGAATGGGCGGGTGCCGATGTCCGGGTGCATACCTTCTTCAATTATTATCGCGGCGATCCGGTGGGCGATGCCGCCCTGATGACGCAGCATGGCATAACCAAGGCCGAGATCGGCGATCATGCCGATGTACGCGACACCTCGTTGCTGTTGGCCACCGCCCCGGGCCTGGTGCGCATGAACAAACTGCAGCCCGGCGACGGCAAGAATGGGGTGGTGGGCGATCCGCGCCGCGCCTCGGCGGATATCGGCCGCGCCCTGATCGAAAAGACCGTGGTGCGAACGGTACAGGAAATCCGCGCATCCATCGCCGATTCCCGCAAGAAATGACCCGCCAGAAATGAAGAGACCGGCACCGCGGGAACGGCGCCGGTCTTTTCTATGGATAAATGCGCCCGCTTAGCCGCGGGTCGCCTGCCACTTGCCGCCGCCTTCGATCGTGCCGTCGATACGGTTGCCGTTGACGCGGCCACGATAGACGCTGTTGCCGACGGTGAAGGAAATCTCATCGCCGCGCATCTTTCCGTTGGCGATGGGGGTGGCGCCGCTTGACGATTTCAGCGAGCCGGACAGCATCTGATAGGTCTGCGACAGCGTCAGCTCGCCATTGGCCATTTTCCAAGTGCCGCCCACCTTGGCGGGGATGATCCAGAGCATGGCGCGGCAATAGCTGGTGCATTCGGTGGTGGCCGAGACTTCCTGGTCAGGATTCCAGTCGCCCATGTCGAAGGAATTCGACACCACCCGGGTACCGGGCTTCATGTTGAGCAGCTGGGGCCGCAGACGGACATTGAGGTCCGGCAGCAGGAACAGGGTGATGACCGTCGCCTTGCTGAAATCGGTCTTGAAAATGTCGCCCTGCACGAAGGTGGCCTTGTCCGAAACGCCTGCCGCGGCCGCGTTCTTGCGGGACAGCGCGACCATGTCGGGATTGAACTCGACGCCCTGGGCCCTCACGCCGCGCTTGGCGGCGGTGATGACGGTGCGGCCGTCACCCGAACCCAGATCCATGACAAAATCCTTGGGCGTGACCTTCGCCATGTCGAGCATGCGGTCCACCAGGGCCTGTGCGGTGGGCACCCAGACAACGTCCTTGCCCTGCTGGCCATATTCCGGTTCGAACGGTTTCTTGGCGTCCTGCGCGTGTCCCGGGCTGAACGTCATCATGACTGCGACGCACGAGGCAGTCAGCAGCCGCGAAAGGGTTTGAGATGTCATAAGTCCTCCTGATGGGTTGTCGGAAAATGGCATGAAGATTTGCAATGGCTATTCCGCCGGACCCTCGACCGGCCTGGCGCCCCGGCCCAGCAGCAGCAGAGGCGTTCCCGCCACCAGCACGCCCACGCCGAACAGCGCGCCGATGCCGGTATAAGCCAGGCTGGAATAGAGCATGTAGATGCAGGTGGCGATGAAGATGATGGGCGTGAGCGGATAGAGCGGCACGGAATAGGCCAATATCCGGCCCGGATCGCGGCGGCGGAAGATAAAGAGCGAAACGGCGACCAGGATCATGAACAGCCAGAAGACCGGCGAGGTATATTCCACCATGGTCTTGAAGCCGTCGCGCGCGAAGGCGCCCAGCCCCACAAGTCCCAGCGCGATCGCACCTTGCAGCGCAAAGGCGTTGGCCGGATTTTCGCCGCGCGCGCTCCAGATCCCGAACAGCTTCAGACCGGGCAGGTCGCGGCCCAGCGCATAATAAACCCGCGCCCCGGTAAAGATGGTGGCGTTCAGCGTGCTGATCGCCGCGCCGCAGACGAACAGCGCGATCAGGGTCGCACCGGACGGACCGAACGCCGCGCGCATGACGTCGGCGGCGATGGTGCTGGATTTCTGCAAGCCATCAAAGCCCAGCACATGCAGGTAAGCCCAGGCGACCAGGAAATAGAGCAGGGTGACGCCGACGATGCTCAGCACCAGGACCCGCACGATGTTGCGCTTGCCGTCACGCAGTTCGGCCGAGATATAAGCGGCCTCGTTCCAGCCGCCATAGGTCAACAGCACAAACACCATGGCTAGGCCCAGAAGCCCGGTACTGCCCCCGCCCGCGGGCGACGGCGTCGGTTCGGGCGCCGTGCCCGACAGCGTGACCACAAGGCCCGCCGCGATCAGCGCCAGCAGGGCGACAATGTCCATGCTGGTGAAGATCTTCTGCGCCAGCTTGCCCTGCGCCGTGCCGGCCATGTTGATGCCGGTAAAGACCATAATGATGATGGCGGCGTGGATCGCGGTGCCGAACGTGCCCAATGGCACGATTGCCTGGGCGTAATCGCCATAGACAAAAGCCACCAGGGCGATGGCGCCGGTCTGGATCACCGTGCAGCGCGCCCAGGCGAACATCAGTGCGGTTCCCCGTCCATAGGCGCGGGACAGGAAGTGATACTCCCCGCCCGCATGCGGGAAGGCGGTGGCGATTTCCGCATAGCAAAGCGCGCCGACCAGGGTGAGGGCGCCTCCGACCAGCCAAATGGCCAAATAGTTGAAGCTGTTGCCGGCGAACTGGGCCACCAGCGCGGGGGTGGCGAAAACGCCTATGCCCACCACCATCCCGACCACGATCACCAGGCCATCGGCGAGCGACAATGTCTCGCGCGGCGCGGCGGAGTCCTTACGCAACATGGCGATCCTCCCCCAGACCCCTACTCGTTAAACACGGCGGACAAGCCGGTGCGGTCGAGCCTATGTGTATCTGGAAAATATGACGTGAATCCGTGAATTGTGCAGGGGATATAGGGGTCTGTCAAAGCACCCGGCGGGCTGGGAATGCGCCGGACAGCCTGTCAGTCGGGCACCTTGGGGACCACGTAACGGCCCCTCCGGCCCAGGAAATAGGTGGTCAGGATCAGGGCGATCAGCCCGCCAGCAATCGCTGGCGGTCGCCAATCACTTTGCAGAACCTGTCCCAGGATCATGACCAGACAAAGGCCGCCGCCCAGTACCGGCACCAGCAGAGGCGCGTTGAAGCGGCCCGGGATATTGCCCTCGCGGCGCTTCAAAATGATCAGCGCGCCATTGACGACGACGAACACCAGCAGCAGCAGCAGCACCGTTGCCCCCGCCAGTTGGGCGATGTCGCCCGCGAACTGCAGGGCGGCGATGATGACAAAAAGAACGCCGACCGCGACATGGGGCGTACGGCGCTTCTTGTGGACCTTGCCCAGCGCCGCGGGAAGAAGGCCCTGCCGTGCCAGGCCGTACAACATGCGCGAGCCCATGATGGTATTGACCAGCGCGGTGTTGGCCACCGCGGCAATGGTGATGAAGGTAAAACCGACGGCCGGGAACCAGGGGGCCGCGCGCTCGATCACCGAGCGCAAGGGGCCTGGCGCGGTCGACAGCTCCTGCCAGGGGACGATGGAAACCGCGGTGATGGAAACCGCTATATATATAAGTGACACGATCAGCATGGCGCCGATCATGGCGATCGGCATGTTGCGCTCCGGTTCCTTGACCTCCTCGGCGAAGTTCAGCATGTCCTCGAAGCCAAGGAACGAAAAGAATGTCAGGATCGCGCCCTGCAAAAGCAAGGCCGCGGTCAGAAGGCCTTCGGGATTGGCGGGGCTGGCCGCCACTTCCATCAGGTCGTTCTGACCCCAGAACCGCATTCCGACCGCGACGACCAAAACCAGGCCGGAGATTTCAATCAGGGTACAGGCGGTGTTCGCCCAGATGGATTCGCTGATGCCGCGATAGACGATGCCCGCCACGATCATCAGAAAGCCGATCGCCAGCAGCACGATCTCCACCGGCGCGCCGGCAACGGTGACGCCGGTGTTGAGGCCGATCAGGGCGTTGAGATTGGCCGCCACGACCTTGGACTGGGTGGCGGCCGAGGCGATCCCCGAAGCCACCACGGTCAGGCCCACCAGATAGCTCAGCCAGGAGGCGCGAAAGGCACGTTCGGTGACATAGGCGGCGCCAGCGGCGCGCGGGTACCTGGAGGCGATGGAAGCATAGCTGAGACCCGTCAGCAGGGCGGCCGTCATGGCCAGCAGGAACGCCATCCAGATGGCGTTTCCCATGATGCCGGCGCCCTTGCCGACAAGTCCGTAGATGCCCGCGCCCAGCATCGAGCCGACGCCGTACAGCATCAGCTGACCGGGTCCGATGGTACGCTTGAGCTCCGCCATATCCGTCCCCCGCCATCAAACCGATCCGGCCAGTATGAAGCAGACCCGGCAATTATGGTCGAAATAATGCAGCCGCCGGAGCCCCTTTTGCGCCGACGGCGATTGTTGCTAGGCTCACCCCAATTGGCACGCATCGCGTGTTTTTCCAACACGTCGAAGATGCGTGCCGGAGAATCGCAGGAGCGAACGCCATGACCGGAATGCTCAGTGATCAGGAATTGGCGGCCCTCACGCCGTCGGAGCTTTGTCCGCACCGCACTCCCATTCCCACCCAGCCCGTCTCCAGCGACGAATTCTATCCCGCACCGCAGAACGAGAAGCAGCGCGAAGTGGAGCTGCGGATGCTGGCCATGGCGGATGAGCTGGGCAGGAAATCCGGCCTGGACCGCCGGCGCTTTTTCCAGACCGCTTCGGGCATGGCCGCCGCCTTTGTGGCGATGAACCAGGTCTATGGCGGGCTGTTCGAGGCCCAGGCCCAGGAAGCGGCCATACCGGAAGCAGCCAGGGCGCGCGCCGACGGGCTCAAAGACCAGTTCATCATGGACATGCACACCCACTTCCTGCGCGACGACACGCGCCTGACCGGTTTTGTCGCCATGCGCGCGGCCGTGGGCAAACAGGGCTGGAACAAGGCGCTGGCCGAAAAAGAACAGACCATCGAGGATCTGAAATTCGAGAACTACAAAAAGGAGATGTTCCTCGACAGCGATACCAAGATCGCGCTGATCTCGTCTGCGCCGTCGGAAATCCCGCAGGACTGGTTTCTCACCAACCAGCAGATGGCCGATGCCCGCCAGCGGGTAAACAAGGAAGCCGGCTCACGCCGCCTGTTCGCCCATTGCATCTTCACACCGGGGCGCCCCGGTTGGCTGGACGATCTGGATGCCGCGCTGGCGCTCAAGCCGGAGTCGGCCAAGGGCTATACGGTGGGCGACAACACCCACAAGGATCTCAGCATTTATCCCTGGCGGATGGATGACGAGAAAACCACCTATCGCGGCTATGAGCGGATGGTGAAGGCGGGAATCAAGAATGTCTGTGTCCACAAGGGGCTGTTCACCGAATCCACCGCGAAGCGCTTTCCCAAGCTGGAGGCCTATGCCGATGTCTCGGACGTTGCGAAGGCGGCGAAGGACTGGCCGCAGCTCAATTTCATCATCTACCACTCCGCCTATCGCAACGAGAATCCGGAACGCGCGTTGGCGGAGTTTGGTCGCACCGGACGGCTGGAATGGGTCAGCGACCTGGCCGACATCCCTGCAAAGCACGGCGTCAACAATGTCTATGGCGATCTGGGGCAGATTTTCGCCTCCACCCTGGTGGCGCAGCCGCGTGTCTGCGCCGCAATCATGGGCACGCTGATCAAGGGGCTGGGCCCGGAGCGGGTGGTGTGGGGCAGCGATGCGCTGTGGACTGGCTCGCCGCAATGGCAGATCGAGGGCCTGCGCCGCCTGGAAATCCCTGAGGACATGCAGAAGAAACACGGGTTCAAGCCGCTGGGCGGCGCACGGGGCGCGGTGAAGACCGCGATCTTCGGCGACAACAATGCGCGGCTGTACGGGATCAACCAGAAGCGTGCGAGCCAGGATGTGCAGCAGGACAAGTTTGCAAGTCTCAAGCGCGACTATGACGCGGCGGGACCCAATCCCAGCAACCTGCGCTATGGCTATATCAACACCGCAGAGGCGGTGGGCTGACCGGAAATGAAAACGCCGCCGACTTTGCAGTCGGCGGCGTTTGATTCAGACGGCTCGCACCAATCAGTCGGGCGCTCTTTTGGTGTCGACTTTGCGATCCTTGAGAAGCTGAATGTAGAAGACTCGCAGCTTTTCAGGCCCAACGCGGTTGACGAAGCTGCCCGGCGAGACGCGCCGTTGGTCCACCATATTCAGGGCCGCGCCCTTGTCGGCCAGATAGGTGATGATCTCTTCATATTCGGTGGAGTTACGGTTCTCCACCACCATATGCATGATGCTGCGGCCTTCCTGGGCCAGGGCATGGATGTCCGGGTCAAGCTCCAGCGCGAACTTCAGCGCTTCCAGATTGCCGCCACGCGCCGCGGCCAGCGCCAGGGTCAGGCCGTCAGCGGCCTTGGCCTTGGGATCGGCCCCGGCCTCGAGCAGCACCTTCATCGCCTCTTTGGAACCGGACTGGGCCGCCAGCAGCAGCGGCGGCGTGGGGCTGCCCGGCGGCGGCAGAAGATATTCAAAGGCTTCCAGCGGGCGGCGCTTGACACCGCCGGCATCGCTCTTGACCGGCTTGGGCGAGGCGCTGCCGACAGCAGCAACCTGCACCTGCTCCCAGCCGGGGGTCTTCTGGATCAGCTGGGCGGCATAAAGGACGCCCTTCTGTTGCTCGATGGGCGGCGGCGTGGTCAACGCGTTGGCATTGCCGCCCTTAGACAGTACCATCTTGATCAGGTCGGGATTGCCGCTGGCGGCGGCGGTGTGGATCAGCTGCCAACCCTTGCTGTCACGCTGATTGACATCGGCGCCGCGCGACACGACCTGCATCGCGAACGGATCATTCTTCATCAAAAGAGCAGCCTGGATCACGGTGGTGCCATCCGGCAGCACGGCCTTGGCGTCGGCGCCAGCATCCAGCAGGGCCATCGAAGCCGCCGGCACTTTGCTCTGCAGTGCGAAGAACAGCGGGGTGAAGCCCTTATTAGCGGCGGTGTTGACGTTGGCGCCCGCCTTCAGCAGCACCGCGATATTGTCGGTGCGGCGCTTGGCGGCGGCCCACATCAGGGGGGTCTGGCCCTGCATGTCGGCCGCGTTCACATCGGCGCCCTTGGCGATCATGCCCGTCAGCGCTTCGGATGTGGAGGTGCCGGCGCACAGCGCCAGAGCCGAAACGCCGTCGGCCCGCGCCGCCTTGGCGTCAGCACCGGCCGCAAGCAGGCTGGCGACGATTCCCGGATGGCCGCGTTCGCAGGCCAGCGTCAGCGGCGAAGCGCCGTTGATGTCGACGATACTGGGCTTGGCGCCGGCTCCCAGCAGCATGTTGACCGCTTCGGGATCCTGACGATCGACCGCCCAGGACAGGACGGTCGAATTGTCGGGAAGCGGTGCGTTCGGATTGGCCTTCGCGCCCAGCGCGCTCTTGATGGCCGCGTGATCGTTGTTGCGTACCGCCTCGACCAGGCGGTCCTCCGATGCACCCGCCCAGCCGGTCACCGGCAGGGCGGCGCCCAGAAGCAGAAAACCAAATCCGAATGCCTTCTTCATATGCCCCGTTTCCGCTCCTTAGGCCATGTAGCCGGTGAGACGGCCGGTGCTGTCGCCCAGCTTGTCGGCCTTGACGCCCAGCTGATCCATCATCGACAGCATCAGGTTGGTCATCGGCGTGCCCTTTTCCGCAACCAGGTGGCGGCCGCCCGTGGTCATGCCGCCCGCGACGATGGTCGGCAGGTCCTTGTGCGAGTGCTTGTTGGGATCGGCCAGGCTGGCGCCCGCCAACAGCAGCGTATTGTCCAGCAGCGTGCCGTTGCCGTCCTTGGTCTCGCTCATGCGCTTCAGATAGTAGGCCACCTGTTCCATATGCAGGGTGTTGATCTTGGTCAGCTTGGCCAGCTTTTCCGGATCGTTGCCGTGATGGCTCATCGGGTGATGGGCATCGGGCACGCCGATTTCGGGATAGGAACGCCCGCTCACTTCGCGCGCCAGCATCAGCGTGTTGACCCGGGTCAGGTCGGCCTGTGCCGCCAGCACCATCATGTCGATCATCATCTGGGCATGGTCGGCGAAATTGTCCGGGATGCCCGAGGGGCGGGTGTAGTTGGGCAGGGCGACATCCGAGCCGCCCTGTTCAATCTTCTGGATGCGGCGCTCGATGTCGCGGACGGAGGTCAGATATTCGTCCAGCTTCTTCTTGTCATTGGCGCCCATGTTGCCCGACAGGCGGCGGGCATCGTCGGCGACGAAATCCAGGATCGAGGCCTGGCGCTTCAGCCGCATCATGCGGGTCTTGGCGTCCAGGCTGTCGCCATCGCCGAACAGCCGCTCGAAGATCTCGCGCGGGTTGACGGTGACGGGCAGAGGCGTCGAAGGATTGCTCCAGGACAGGGTGTTGGTATAGGCGCAGCTGTAACCGGTGTCGCAGCTGCCAACCAGGCTGGGAGGCTCCAGGCCCATTTCCAGCGAGGGAATCTGGGTCAATTCGGCAAACTGCTGGGCCACCACCTGGTCCATCGAAATGCCGTTGGTCAGGTCGGCACCTTCGGTTTTCTTGACGTGCATGCCGGTCAGATAGGTGCCGCAGCAACGGCCGTGATCGCCGGCGCCGTCGCCCAGGGCTTCGGCCTGGCCATGGTCCAGGTTGGAGATAACCTGGAACTTGGAGCGGTAGGGCTCCAGCGGCTTGAGGATCGGGGTGATCTCATAGTCGGCGCCCGCCTTGGCCGGGGTCCAGTTTTCCATCTGCATGCCGTTGGGGGCGTAGATGACATGCAGGCGCTTGCGCGCGGCCTGCTGGGCCTCGGCGGCGACGCTGCTCGCCGGCATCATGGCTTCCATAAGCGGCAGCGCCAGGACGGCGCCGGTGCCCCGCAGCAGGGTACGGCGGCTCATGGATTTGCGGGTGATGATCATTTCTCGGGTGTCCTTCTCATGACAAAGGGAGTGCTTTGAACAATGGCCAGAATGATGGTCTGCATGCGGTTGTCGTCCTTGGCGGCGCTGTCGCGCACGATCCGGACGGCCGGCATGTCATAGGCTTCGACGCCGCGGCCCAGCGCATAGGTCATCAGCCGTTCGGTGAAGGCCTCGACGAACTGTTCCTTGCGGGAGAGCAGCACATTCTGCAGGCCCGCCGGACCGTCGAATTTGGTGCCGTCCGGCAGCACGGCGGAAACGTCGAGCAGCTTGCCCGCATCCTTGTCACGCCAGGCGCCGATCGCGTCGTAATTCTCCAGGCTGAAGCCGAACGGATCCATCTTGGTGTGGCAGGAGGCGCAGACCGCGTTTGTGGCATGGGCCTGCATCTGCTCGCGCACCGTCATGGCCTTGCCGTTCTTCACCTCGTTCAGGGCCGGAATGTCCGGCGGCGGCGGCGGCGGCGGCGCGGCCAGGATATTCTCCAGGATCCACTTGCCGCGCAGTACCACCGAGGTGCGGTTGTTGTAGGAGGTGACGGTCAGGATGCTGGCCTGGTTCAAGAGACCGCCATGGCGCTGCTTGGGGTCCAGCTTCACCTTGCGGAAGGTGGTGCCATAGACGCCCGGCACGCCGTAATGCTCCGCCAGGCGCTGGTTCAGATAGGTGTAGTCGGCGTCCAGGAAGTCCACGACGCTGCGGTTTTCCTTCACCACGCCGTCAAAGAACATCTCGGTTTCCGCCAGCATCGCCGCACGCAGGCGCTGGTCGAAGTTGGGGAAGACGCGGCGGTCGGGGCGCTGATGCTCCAGCTTGCGCAAGTAAAGCCACTGGCCGGCGAAATTCTGTGTCAGCGCCTTGGCGCGCGGATCGTTCAGCATGCGCGCGATCTGCTGCTTCAGCACGGCCGGCCGGCTCAGCTGCTTCTTCTCGGCAACCTGCAGCAACTGCTCGTCGGGGATGGAGCTCCACAGGAAGAAGGACAGGCGCGTTGCCAGTTCGATGTCGCTGATGCGGTGCACGGTGCCCGGCGCGGCTCTGGCCGGGTCGCGTTCGTGCATGAACAGGAAGCTGGGCGACACCAGGATGGCTTCCAGCGCGGCGCTGATGCCGTGATCGAAGTCGGAGCCCTTGCGGCCTTCCGCATACAGCCTCATCAGCGGCCTGACATCGGCATTCGTCACGGGGCGGCGATAGGCGGCGCGCGCCAGCGAGGTCAGGATGCGGGTGGCGCAGGCATTTTCCTGCGCGGGCGTGGGACGGCAGACGAAAATCTTGCGGCGGCTGGGGGTGTCCCCCGGCCCCTTCACGTCATAGGGGCCGGCGACCGAAATCTGCATCACGTCGCGCAGATAGAAATTCTGCTGCATGGCCGGGCCGTTGGCGTAGGACGGCACCGAGACGGTGTGCGCCCGCGCGCCGTCCACCCAGACGTCCATCGGCAGCTGCTCGGCCGGGCCAGTCGGCTTGACCGGCCGCGGACCGGTGGTGGTCTTGGGCAGCAGGGTCTCGTCGAGCGACAGCTGCTTGCGGAAAGAGGCGCCGATGGTGCGCAGGCCCGCCTTCAGCGGCACCTTCACCTCGTAGCGGTTGTAAGCGTCGATCTCGTTTTCGGTCTGGGTGCCGGAATTCAGATAGACCTGGATGGTGTAAGTGGCGTCATGCGGCGCATAGAATTTGAAGGCGCCGCCGCCGCGCGAATCCAGCGGCAGGTCATCGCTGGCGCGCTCGTTATAGGCCGGAACGCCGAAGGCATTCTCGAACAGGTCCTTGGTGACCTTGTAGTCGGTGGTGATCACGCGCTGCGAGGTCTGGCCCGTCGCCAGGCGCGCGATCTTGCCGGCCGTGTTCATGTAGCGGTCCATCAGCGTCGGCGAGACGGTGAGGATGTCGGCGATATTGTCGAAACCATAGCCGGTATCGTCCACCGGCAGGTCCTTGCTCATATCCACTTCAAGCGCCAGCAGGTCGCGAACCGCATTGGCGTATTCGGCGCGGTTCATGCGGCGCAGGGTGGCGCGGCCCGGATTCGGATCGGCTGCGCCCATCTGGTCGAGGGATTCCTCGAGCCAGTGGGTGAAGTCGGCGATTTGTTCCTTGGAAGGGCGCTTCATGCCGCGCGGCGGCATTTCGCCCAGGCTGATGCGGCGCAGGATTTTTTCCCAGGTGGGATTGTGGGCTTCCAGGTTGGCTGCATCCAGCGGCAGCACCGACATGCCGGCCGTCTTCATCTTGTCGTTGTGACAGCCCGAGCAATATTGCAGCAGCATCTTCTTGCGGTCGGCGGGCGTGCCGCCCAGGGCCGCTGCGGCGTTCTGCGAAACCGGCATGGCGGACGGCGCGGCGGTCGTGGCCTTTGCCGGCACGGTTTCGGCGGTGGCGCTGCCCAGCAGCTGCAAGCCGACGACACCCGTCAAGGCAACGATGCCGGCGGAGGTGAGGACTTTTCCCAATAGGCTGCGCGTGTTCATCGGCGACATTCGTTTCCTGCCCTTAAGCAACACAGGCGGCTTTGCCACCCTTGCCCCACATGCACCGTGTGAGGATATTTTGTGATCACCTTATTATTAGCGCATCCGGCGCACTTCTAGAAGGATTCCAGTGTTCTTCCGGATATCAATAGCTTTAAGCGCAGCTAGTGTTTCTGCCGTCTGAATCCGCGGAAAGCCTGCCAAATCGCGAATGACGCGTCTGAGTATTTGTCATTTCGCTGCAATGCAGCATAGAAAGTTTCGGAACTTCGAATGACGGCTGGTTTTCCGCGTCAAACGAGGGCGAACTGCGCCGGTGGAAATCAACCAGGGCGACTCATGGATCGGCGAACACTTCTCTCATCCCTGGGCGCCGTGGCGCTGTCGTCGCCGCTCAAGGCGCAGGAGGTGCCGAGCTGGAGCGCGCCGGTGCTGGATCTGCACTGGCATATGCGCCGCACGCCGGAGGCCAATCTGGCGCACATGAATGGCTGCGGTGTCGCTGCGGCCAACCTGCTGACCGGCGGCAATGCGCTGGAAGCCGTGGGTGTGCTTCAGGCGCAAAATCCCCACTGCTTCCCCAGCTGGTTCGCCAGCACCGATATCACCAAGCCGGAAGCGGCAAGCATTCTGACCCAGGCGGTAAAGAACGGCGCCAGCGGCTTTGGCGAGATCAAATTCCACGTCGCCGCCGACAGTCCCGAACTGAAGCGCATGTACGCGCTGGCGGCGGAGCTGGACGTGCCGATCATGGTGCATTTCCAGGAAGTGGGGCACACCCCCACCGAAGGAACCTTCGCATCGGGGTGGAAACGGTTCGCCGCCATGCTGAAGAAATTTCCCAAAACAAAGTTCATCGGCCATGCCGATGCCTTCTGGGCCAATATCAGTGCCGACTATGCGGAGGCAGAAGCCTATCCAACCGGCCCCGTGGTGCGCGGCGGCGTCACTGATAGATTGCTGGGCGACTATCCCAACCTGTTCGGCGATATGTCGGCCAATTCCGGCAACAACGGCCTGTCACGCGACCCGGACTTCACCAAGGATTTCCTGCATCGCCATCAAAGCAAGCTTCTGTTCGGCAGCGACTGCAACTGCAGCGATGGACGCGGCAGCAACACCGAGCGCGCCGCGCCGCGGATGCGCGGAAAATGCGTGGCGCGCGAAACGCTCACCTTGCTCACCAATGCGACGACGCCGTCGGTATTCCGCAAGCTGGTATGGGACAACGCCCATACCGTGCTGAAACTGCCCGCCTGACGTCGTTTGCCGGTTGCTGGATCTATTTTGTGCTGAACATCCAGCGCATCACCGACGGCAGCAGCCAGCCGCCATGCACGTCGGAATGCGCGCCATCGCCCCACTCATGCCGCACGTCATAGCGCGGGCCGGTGTCCTTCTTTTCATCGGCATTGGCATTGGCCCATTGCAGCGCCGAGAGCATCTGTTGGTTGGCCAGGAACCAGTTGCCGTGAATATTGTTCAGGTCGTGCGCGCCATCCTGCAGGAAGATGCGGATGGGGCGGATCGGGCTTTTGCGGATCAGGCCGGGATAGTTGTCGCCGCCCACGATCACCGGCGTGGTGGCGGTGGCCGGGCGATAGCCGATTGAGGTGTAGCTGCCGATATAGCTGATCACATTGCCGAAGGCTTCCGGCTTGTTCCATGCCACCGTCCAGGCGCAGATCGCGCCGCTGGAGGTGCCGCCAATGGCGCGCTTCTTGGGATCGCTGGTGAAGGTGTAACTCTTGGCGACTTCAGGCAGCATCTCTTCGGTCAGGAAACGCGCATAGGTATCGTTGACCGCGTCGTATTCCTGGGCGCGGTTGTTGGGATTGCCGGTGCAGGCATAACCCTTGCAGCCCACAGGGCCCAGGCCATCGGGATACTTGTCGGTGCCCTTGTTGCCGGGTGTGATGAAGATGCCCAAGGTTGCGGGGATGTCGCCCTTGGCGATCAGGTTGTCCAGCACCACCGGAATGTTCAGCGGGCCTTGCGGATTGATGGCGCGCTGGCCGTCCTGGAAAACCAGCAGGTTGGGCGGGCTCTTGGCGTCGTAATTGGCCGGCACATAAATCCAGTAACGGCGCACGGTGTCAGCGATGATCTTGCTTTTGAATTCCAGCGGCCCGATCAGCTTGCCCTTCTTGACGCCAGGCTGCGGGATCGAGTCGGCGGTCGGGGGATATTCGCCCGGCTTGCGGGGCTCTGCTGCCAAGGCCGGTCCGGCCAGAACCGCCAATGCCACAACACATGCTGTCCAGAATTTCATCGTCCGCCCCCTATGGAATTTCCTGGTGGAATTTTTCCGGGAGTTTGCTGCATTTGGCGCACGGCCACAACAGCCGACAATTGGCCAACCGACAATTGGTCAGTGCAGTGCGAAATCAGTGACCGCGCATCTCGCGCAGCCGACGCAGCTGGGCCTTGACCGCTTCGGTTAGGTCATAGCCGCTGCTGAGCTGGGCGCCGTCTTCCACCACATCTTCATACGGCCCGGCGGCGAAGCAGCAGGGACAGACGGCCAGGTCGTGAAACTGGGTCTGGGCAATGCGGATCAGCGATTCCTGGCAGTCGCCGCAACGAGCGGTCAGATAACTGTGAAATGGCTCCATGACATTATGCTCCTGTTGGCAGCGAATGACGTGGAACGGCAAGAAATTAGCGATGGGCTGCGTTGAAGGCGTCCAGGCCGTTAGAGCCGGGGCAAAGTTGTTTTTCGGACATTAAATTCAGCGGCTGGTCGACGGTGTTCAGATTGGCATGCATGTCGGTGGCCGTGGCATCCATATAGATGAGCCCGGTGACCAGCTCGCCCGCCGCGGCGCGGCTTTGCAGATAGGCCATGGCGCCGATACGGTCATGGGGATCGTAATCGGCCGCCAGCTTGGACAGCCGCAATGTTGAACCATCATGCAGTGCGACCTCTTCGCTGGTGCCTGGCGCATACTCCACCGTGATCGCCTCGCGTGGCTCCATCAGGTCCAGCCGGTTCACCGCCTCGTTATGCTCGCGCACGAAATCGTAGGCCTTGGTCGAGCCGGCATGGTTGTTGAACGCCACGCAGGGACTGACAATGTCAATGAAAGCGGGCCCGGGATGGCTCATCGCCGCCATGATCAGCGGCACCATCTGGGCCTTATCGCCGGAAAAGCTGCGGCCCACGAATGTCGCGCCCACCATCAGCGCCATGCTGACCAAATCCAGCGGCGAATCCAGATTGCTGCCGCCGGCCTTGCTCTTGGAGCCTTTGTCGGCGGTGGCGGAGAACTGGCCCTTGGTCAGGCCGTACACGCCGTTATTTTCGGTGATATAGACCATGTTCACGCCGCGCCGCACGCAGTGCACAAACTGACCCAGGCCGATGGAGGCGGAATCGCCGTCGCCGGACACGCCCATA
Organism: Rhizobium sp. Q54; assembly: GCA_945882615.1. Taxonomy (GTDB): domain Bacteria; phylum Pseudomonadota; class Alphaproteobacteria; order Micropepsales; family Micropepsaceae; genus Rhizomicrobium. The sequence continues at coordinate 19,258 of CAMCWK010000010.1, forward strand.
TAGAGAAGGTCGCGATTGGCCAGGTTGGCGCCGGTCAAGACCGACGGCATGCGGCCATGCACCGAATTGAAGCCGTGGCTCTGGCCCAGAAGATAATCCGGCGTCTTGGAGGAGCAGCCGATGCCCGACAGTTTGGCGACCCGGTGCGGTTCGATGTTCAGCTCGAAACAGGCCTGGATGATGGCGAAGGAAATCGAGTCATGGCCGCAGCCGGCGCATAGGGTCGAGACCGAGCCTTCATAATCGCGGTGGGTGAAGCCCAGTCTGTTCACCGCGATGCCGGGATGGCGCAGCTTGGGCTTGGCGATATAGGTCATTCCGCGGCCTCCTTGGATTTCAGCGCAATGCGCTCGGCGATGGCCGAAATGATGAAGCGCGCGGTGATGGGGGTGCCGTCATAATGCAGGATGGAGATGAACCGCGCCGGGTCGATGCCGCATTCATTGACCAGCAGGACGCGCATCTGGGCGTCGCGGTTCTGCTCGACCAGGAAAATCTGGTCATGGGCATTGATGAAATCCACCACCGCATCGCTGAACGGGAAGGCGCGCAGCCTCAGCGTATCCATATGGACGCCATCATTCTCCAGGGCTGCCAGCGCCTCGTTCATCGCCGCGCTGGTGGAGCCGAAATAGATCACCCCGGTCTTGGCCTTTTCCCGGGCGCGCCGGACGATGGGCGCGGGCACCAGGGTCTTGGCGGTTTCGAACTTGCGCAGCAGCCGCTGCATATTGTCCTGATAAACCGCGCCTTCCTCGCTGTATTTGGCGAAGCGGTCGCGGCTGGTGCCGCGGGTGAAATAAGCGCCTTTGGTGGGATGGGTACCGGGCAGGGTGCGCCAGGCAATGGCGTCGCCATCCACATCGAGATAGCGGCCGAAGATCTTGCCTGATTCCAGCTCTTGCGCCGTCATCACCTTGCCGCGGTCATAGACCTTGCTGTCGTCCCAGGTGAAGGGCTCGCACAGCCAGTCATTCATGCCGATGTCCAGGTCTTCCAGCACAAAGACAGGCGTCTGCAGCCGCTCCGCCAGATCGAAGGACAAGGCGGAGAATTCAAACAGCTCCTTGGGATCTTCGGGCAGCAGCAGCACATGCTTGGTGTCGCCATGAGAGGCATAGGCGCTGATCAACAGATCGGCCTGCTGAGTGCGCGTGGGCATGCCGGTGGAGGGGCCGCCGCGCTGCACATCGATGATCACGGCCGGAATTTCCGCGAAATAGGCCAGGCCGAGAAATTCCTGCATCAGGGAAATGCCCGGACCGCTGGTGGCGGTGAAGGCGCGCGCGCCGTTCCAGCCTGCGCCGATCACTGTGCCGATGGCCGAAATCTCGTCTTCGGACTGCACAATGGCGAACTTGTGCTTTCCGGTCTCCGCATCCACCCGGTAGGTCTTGCAATGCTGGGCGAAGGCTTCCGCCACCGAGGTTGACGGCGTGATCGGATACCAGGCCGCCACAGTGGCGCCGCCATAGACGCAGCCCAGTCCGGCCGCATCATTGCCGTTGACGAAGATACGGTCGCCGACCGCATCGGCTTTCTCGATTTTCAGTCCGCAGGCGTCGCCGAGATTGTCGCGTGCATAATCACGGCCCATGCGCAGTGCCTGCTGGTTGGGCGCGATCAGCTTGTCCTTGCCCTTATATTGTTCGCCGATCATCTGCTCCAGGATTGCATGGTCGATACCCAGAAGCTGGGCCAGGGCGCCGACATAGATGATGTTCTTGAACAGCTGGCGCTGGCGCGGGTCGCTGTAGGCCGCATTGCTGATTTCGGTCAGCGGCATGCGGATGATGCTGATGTCGTCACGCAGGCGCGACATCGGAATGGGCTTTGAGGAGTCGTAGAACAGATAGCCGCCGGGATCGATTCCGGCGATGTCCTTGTCCCAGGTCTGGGGATTCATCGCCGCCATCAGGTCAACGCCGCCGCGCCGGCCCAGCCAGCCCTTGCCCGAGACGCGCACTTCATACCAGGTCGGCAGGCCCTGGATGTTGGAGGGGAAAATGTTGCGCGACGCCACCGGCACGCCCATGCGCAGGATGGAGCGCGCGAACATCTCGTTGGCCGAAGCCGAGCCCGAACCATTGATGTTGGCGAATTTGACGACGAAATCGTTGACGGGCTTTAGCGGTGACATGCGTACCCCGTCTTGGGCGCGTTCAGCAGGAACTTCTGCATGTCCCAGGCGCCGGTCGGGCAGCGCTCGGCGCACAATCCGCAATGCAGACAAAGGTCTTCATCCTTGGCCATGATGCGCCCGGTCTTGAGGGCACTGGAAATATAAAGATCCTGCTCCTTGTGCAGCGATGGCGCGGTCAACCGCCGGCGCAGGTCTTCTTCATCGCCATTGGCGGTGAAGGTGATGCAGTCCATCGGGCAGATATCGACGCAGGCATCGCATTCGATGCATTTGGGCGTGTCGAACACGGTCTGCACGTCACAGTTCAGGCAGCGTTCGGCTTCCGCGAAAGCCTGGCTCAGGTCAAAGCCCAGCTCCACCTCCAGCTTCACATCCTTCAGGGCCTTTTCGATCGGGGCGTGCGGCACCTTGAAACGATGGTCGTTGGAAATGTCATTGTCATAACTCCATTCGTGAATCCCCATCTTCTGGCTGCTGAGATTGACCAGCGGCGAGGGACGCTGGGCCATGTCCTTGCCCTGGCAGAGCAGGTCGATGGAGATCGCGGCGTCATGGCCATGCGCCACCGCCCAGATGATGTTCTTGGGTCCGAAAGCGGCGTCGCCGCCGAAGAACACCCGGGGGTTGGTGGACTGGAAGGTGCGCGGATCGACGCGTGGCATGTCCCACTGGTCGAATTCCAGGCCCAGATCGCGCTCGATCCAGGGAAAGGCATTTTCCTGTCCCACCGCCACCAGCACGTCATCGCATTCCATCACCACATCAGGCTCGCCCGACGGCACCAGGTTGCGGCGGCCCTTGGCGTCAAACTCGGCCTTCACTTTCTGAAAGCGCATGCCGGTCAGCTTGCCGTTGGTGTGCAGGAACTCCCTGGGCACCAGGAAATTGTGGATCGGGATGCCCTCCTGCATCGCGTCCTCCTTTTCCCAGGGGCTGGCTTTCATTTCGTCGAAGCCGGAGCGCACCACGACATTGACCTGCTGCCCGCCCAGCCGCCGCGAGGTGCGGCAGCAATCCATCGCGGTGTTGCCGCCGCCCAGCACGATCACGCGCTTGCCGATCTTTGTGGTGTGGCCGAACGATACCGAGGACAGCCAGTCGATGCCGATATGGATGTTAGCCTTGGCCTGCGCACCACCTGGAAGCTCCAGTGCCCGTCCGCGCGGCGCGCCGCAGCCGACAAAGATGGCGTCATAGTCCTCAGCCAACAGCGCCTTCAGCGAGTCGATCTTCTGGCCCAGCCGCAATTCCGGCTGGAGATCGAGAATGTAATTCACCTCTTCGTTCAGAACCGTTTCCGGCAGGCGGAATTTGGGAATCTGGGTGCGCATCATGCCGCCGGCCGCGCCATCGCCGTCATAGAGGACGACGGTGTAGCCCAGCGGCAGCAGGTCGCGCGCCACGGTGAGCGAAGCGGGGCCCGCGCCGATCAGCGCCACCCGCTTGCCGTTCTTCGCGGCTGCCGGCGCCGGCATGCGCGCTTTCACATCGTCCTTGTTGTCGGCGGCGACGCGCTTGAGGCGGCAGATGGCGACGGGCTCGGCCTTCTTGGTCACTTCCTCGACGCGGCCACGCCGGCAGGCCGGCTCGCAGGGCCGGTCGCAGGTGCGGCCCAGCACGCCGGGAAACACATTGGAATGCCAGTTGACCATATAGGCGTCGGAATAACGCCCGGCGGCGATCATGCGGATATATTCGGGCACCGGCGTATGGGCGGGGCAGGCCCATTGGCAGTCCACCACCTTGTGGAAATAGTCGGGATTGGAAATATCGGTGGGCGCCATGCCCGCCACGGACAGCCGACTGTTCCGCGCGCCCGAAGGGGGCGTTTGCACTGCTGGACTACTCATACGCTGACTGCTTCCCCAATGACTGCCCCGATACGAGACCAACGTCTGGATACTTATTCAGCTATGTGCGCGGCTGTTGTTGGTCCTGGTGTTCTTTGTTCTTATGCGGCTGTCCGGAAAAAGAGCCGGTGTTTCCTGCCGCCATACTAGCGAGGGCAGGGGCGGTGCAAAAGTCCCGGCTGGCTCTATTCGGGCCCCGACCGGCAAATTATCTGCTTTTACAACGCGTTAGATTGCAGATCGCGAACAAAAGGCGCGCCCGGCGCCGCAGGGGGAAGAGATGTACAAAGTCTTGAATTGGAAAGTCTGCGCCAGCGTCGGCCTTGCTCTGTCCTTGTGCCTGATGTTGCCGGCGGCGGCACAGGCGCCCGCGCCCTTTGTGGTCGAGCCGCCCAGCAATGAAGAAGTCGGAATTTCGATCGACCGTTACATCGGCAATCCCGCCATTTCGCCGGCCAAGATCAGCCATGACACGATGTACACCCAGCGCATTTTCGGGGAAGGCGACAAGTTCACCGGCAGCGCAGGCAATATCCTGGCCCCCGGCCAGCAGACCGACCTGGCGACCTTGCTGCCGCGCGACGTTACCTCGCTCTTCACCACCAGGAAGCAGCTGATTTTTTATGTCATCAGCGGCAAGGGACGGCTGGACGATGGCCGGCGCTATTGGGACCTGCATGACGGTGTCGGCGCGGTGGTGCCGGCCAATCTGGCGCACCGCCTTTCCAACATCGGCGACGAGCCGCTCAAGATGATCATGTATTCCTTCACGCCGTGGCCCGGCGCGCGGGTGATGAAGGAGATTGTGGTGAAGGACAGTCACAAGCTTCTGATGATCGAGAACAATGTCCATTGGCAGCACAACGCCAAACTGCTGTTCGGCCCCGAATATGGCGTGGGCCGGGTGCTGGTGATCACGTTTGGGCCGATGACCATCGCCGGTCCCCATGCCAGCCCCGACAACCCCGATCCGAAGGGCGGCGGGGTGCAATGGATCAATGTCAGCGACAGCAAGATGATCATGCAGCTGGGCAGCGAGATCCGGCACTGGCCGCTCTATGCCGGCTTCATCACGCCGCAGAATGCCAAGACGGTACACGGGCGTTTGAATGTCGGTGACACCATCGCCACCACCCTGTTCATTTCCGGCGGCGGGCTTCCCAATCCAGCCGCGGCCGAAAATGCGCCGCCGCCAAGCTTCTGGCACGACCCGCCGCTGCCGGGCGAAATGGCCAGCGAGCAGATCGCAAAATCTTACTACGACGCTGCGATCCCTGGCCGGCCGCTGCCGAAATAGCCGGGGAAACCCCGGTTTGCTGCGCCTGCGATAGGGAGTTCCGGAGGGGTGCGACAGGTGACCGCACCCTTTTGCCCGGCTATGCTTTTGCCCATCTGGAAACGGTTGCGCGGCACTCCGCGACCCGACGGTGACGTCACCGCCAGGCGCGACATGCGCGTAACCCCATTTTGGGAGAGCGCGATGACGATCAGAAATCCGATTGAATGGAGTGGTGCGCAGTTTGTCTCTGCGGCCCATGCCGCCAGTTCGTTTCAGCGCTCGATCGAGCACATGCAGGACACTGCGCATTCCCCCGCGCCGACGGTGCGCCGCATCAGCAATGCCGATGTGTACCGGTCGCTGCGCCAAGGCTTTGACGACTTCACCGCCTATCGCAGCGATGTGCTGTTCCTCTGCGCCACCTATGCGCTGGTGGGGCTGGTGATGGCGCGGCTCGCCTTCGGCATGGACCTGCTGCCGCTGCTATTCCCGCTGGCTTCGGGCTTTGCCATTGTCGGCCCGCTGGCCGCGGTCGGCCTGTATGAGATGAGCCGCATGCGCGAACGCGGTATGGAGGTTGGCTGGGCCAACGCCTTCGACGTGCTGAAGGCGCCTGCCGTCGGCGGCATCGCCGCACTGGGACTTCTTCTGATTGCCTTGTTCCTGGTCTGGCTGGGAACGGCCTGGGCCATCTTCCAGGCCACGATGGGCCCGACGGTGCCCACCGCCCCGATGGCTTTTGTGAATGACGTGCTTTTCACCGCACAAGGCCAGACCATGATCGTGGTCGGGGTCGGCGTGGGTTTTGTCTTTGCCCTGCTCGCGATGATGATGAGTGTGGTGTCCTTCCCGCTGCTGCTGGACCGTGATGCGGGTCTGGATACCGCGATCCGCACATCGTTTCGCGCTGTCATCGCCAATCCCGCGCCGATGGCATTGTGGGGCGCGATCGTGGCGGCGGCGTTGATTGCCGGCTCGGCGCTGTTCTTTGTGGGGCTTGTAGTGGCGGTGCCCGTGCTGGGTCATGCCACATGGCATCTGTATCGCAAGCTGGTGGCGCCTGACTGATGCGACGAGGTTCCATGAGTTAACGCTGCAACCATGGACCTGCCGAAGGCGTTGACCCTATAGCTGTACAAACCAGTTTCGCGGGGATGCTTATGGGTCCGCAGGTTCTCATCGCAGAAGATGAAAAGCAGCTTAGAGAACTGCTAACCGAAGCATTGGAGAGCAGGAACCTGCGTGTCGCCCAGGCGGCTGATGGCGTCGAAGCGCTGGGCATGCTGGAGGGGCGCTCCAGCATTCAGCTCCTCCTCTCCGACATCCGCATGCCGCGCATGAACGGGTACGACCTCGTCGAAAAGGCGCTGGCGCTCAGTCCCGAACTTAAGGTGCTGATGATGACCGCCTATGCCGAAGATCACCCGCCGGCCTCGGCGCTCAGAGCGCGCGAAATTCGCACCCTGCGAAAGCCGTTCGATCCGGACAGACTCTGCGATCTGGTGCACGAGATGCTCTCCCGCCCCTGATCTGCGGGCGATAGTCTTTGAAATATCACGCCAAACACCAACTCCGGTTCCTTGTCAGGACCGGACTTTGGGTTAAGCTTGCCCCAGGCCGGCCCGTAAGAACCGGCTTTGGGGAGGGGACATTGCCGGGTATCAGCGCACACATTCGCATCATTGCCATTGGGTTTACTGCCATGGCCGCAGGGTTGCTGTTTGGCGGCGCCCAGGCCGCGCCGCAGGATGACTGGCCCAATATGGGCCGCGATCCGGGCGGCGCGCGCTATTCCCCGCTCGACCAGATCACACCCGCCAATGTGAACAGCCTGAAAGTGGCGTGGAAACACGACCTCAAGCCGGCGGGCTCCGAACTGCGCAATGTCGCGTCCCAGACCACGCCGCTGGCGATCGATGGCGTGCTGTATCTCGCCAATCCTTACGGGAAAATTCAGGCGCTGGACGGCGTCACGGGCAGGGAAATCTGGTCTTACATCTTGCCGGACAATCAGCGTCCCAACACGCGCGGCATGGGCTATTGGCCCGGCGACGGCAGGAATGATCCGCGCCTGATTTTCACCACCGCCACCGGCAGGCTGGTGGCGGTGAACGCCAAGACCGGCAAGGCGCCGGAAGGCTTCGGCGACCAGCATGGCATGGTGAACTTGCGCACGCCCGACGTGATGCGCGGTTTTGAGGGTCGGCCCTATGGCGTCAGTTCCGCGCCGCTGATCTACAAGAATCTCGCCATCACCGGCAGCGCGATGGGCGAGATTCCCAAGGGACCGGCGGGCAATGTGCGCGCCTGGGACGTGTTGACCGGAAAGATGGTCTGGAGCTTCAAGACCGTGCCGGGTCCGGGCGAGCTTGGCTATGACACCTGGGCGCCGGGTTCCACCGTGGATCGCGCGGGCGCCAATGTCTGGGGCCTGATGAATGTCGATGCCGAGCGTGGCATCGCCTACCTGCCGATCGGCGCGCCATCGTCGGACCGTTATGGCGGCGACCGTCACGGCACAAACCTGTTCAGCGGCTCCCTGGTGGCGGTGAATGCCGCGACCGGCAAGTATCTCTGGCACTTCCAGCTGGTCCATCACGACATCTGGGATCATGACATGGACACGCCGCCGGTGCTGCTGACCGTGCGCCGAGATGGCAAGGACATTCCCGCCGTCGCCACCATGACCAAGAGCGCGTACCTCTTCATCCTGGACCGCGTCACGGGCAAGCCGCTGTACGAGGTCAAGGAAGTGCCGGTGCCTGCCAGCAAAGTGACCGGCGAGCAGGCCTGGCCGACCCAGCCCATGCCGGTCAAGCCGCCGGCGCTGGCGCGCCAGAGCTTTTCGGCCGCGAAAGACATCGCCACCGTGACGCCGGAGCACAAGGCGTTCTGCGAGAAGCTGATCAAGGACAAGAAGCTGCACGATAGCGTTGCCTATTCGCCGCTCACCATGGATTCGCGGATCGCGCGTTTCCCGGGCAGCGGCGGCGGCCCGGAATGGGCCGGCGGGGCGATGGACGAAAAGCGCGGGCTTTTCATCATCAACACCCATGACATGGGCAGCATCGAAATGGTCGAGAAGAAAAAGGAAGGGCATTGGGGCTCCGCCGACGGCCCGGACAGCTTCTTCATCGATGAGAACAAGAAGCTGATGTGCCAGGAGCCGCCCTGGGGCACGCTCTATGCCATCAACGTCAACACCGGCGACATTGCCTGGAGCACCCGTCTGGGCGTCACCGACAGCCTGCCGGAAAGCGTGCGTAACACGGGCCGCCCCAGCATCGGCGGGCCGACCGTGACGGCGGGCGGGGTGATTTTCATTGCCGCCACCGACGACAGCCGCTTCCGCGCCTTTGAAACCGCCACCGGCAAGGAAGTGTGGACCCACAAGATGGATGTGTCCGCCCATGCCTCGCCGATGACCTATCGCGGCAAGGACGGCAAACAGTATGTCGCCATCGTCGCCACGGGCGGCTCGTTCCTGCAAAGCCCGACCGGGCCCGGCAGTCTTCTGGTCTTCGCGCTGCCGTAAAATCAAAACTCAGGGGAAACACATGACAGATACCTTCAAGAGCAAACTGTCCCGCCGCGGCCTGCTGCAGACATCGGGCGGCGCCTTGCTGGCCGGGGCTGCCGGCTTGCCTGCCTTCGCGCAGCAGGGGCCGAACGCGCCCTATTCGCCCACGCCGCAAAAACGCCTCGGCCAGCCGCAGGAAGGCCCCGATACGCCCAAGATCACCATCTACATGAACAACCCCCTGGACGACGCGGAGGCGATCCGCATCAAGCAGCTCGGCGTCGACTGGGTCGACGTCTCTGCCGTGCCGGCCCAGCCCTGGGGCGTGGATTACCTGCAGCCGCGGATCGACGCCTTGAAGAAACACGACATGCATATCGGCATCATGATGATGCGCTGGTCGTATCAGGGCGGACTTGATCCCGAAATGAACAAGATCGTGCGTGGCCTGCCGGGCCGCGACGAGGAAATCGCCAAAATCAAGCAGACCATCGTCAATATGGGAAAGGTGGGCATTCCGGTTCTGGAATGGAATTTCTACACCCATCGCGCCACCGACGGTTACAAGACACTGCCCGGCCGCGGCGGCGCTGGCTATTCGGACTTCAATTACGAGCGCATGAAAGACCTGCCCCCGCTTGCCGCCGATGGCGCGGTCCAGAATTATGACGATACCTGGAAGCACCTGACCTACTTCCTGAAGGAAGTGATCCCGGTGGCGGAAAAGAACAATGTGGTCATGTCGGTACATGCCAACGATCCGCCCTCGCCCATGAGCCGCGGTTCGGCCCAGGTGCTGAACAGCTTTTCGGACTGGAAGCGGCTGGTCGAGACAGTGAATTCGCCGTTCAATACCCTGACCTGGGACTGTGGTGTCACCCGCGAGATCGGGGAAGACCCGGTCGTGGTGGGCGAATGGCTGGCCTCGCGCAACCGCATCGGCCAGGTGCATTTCCGCAATGTGATCACGCGCAAGCCGCGCCTGGATTATGTCGAAACCTTCCCCGACGATGGCGAGGTCGACATGTATGACGTGATGAAGGTGCTGGTGCGCAACAACTACAAGCGCCTGATCTTCCCCGAGCATCCGCGCGCCCTGGAGACCGACAAGCTGCTCCCCCGGGAGGTGCAGACCACGAATTCCGGCTGGGCCTATAATGTGGGCCATTGCCGGGCGATGTTGCAGATCGCCCTGCGCGAATTGCGGGGCATGTAAAAGCGCTTCCTTGACCTCAACATTCCAACGCCGAGGGGAATAAACATGACTCAGGACCGTCGCAGCATGATCAAGGGCATGGGGCTTGGCGCAGGCGCGGCCGTTATGGCCGCCGCCGGGGCAGCTCAGGCGCAGCCGCGCGGGCCCGGAATGCCCACCAATCAGCGTCCGCTGAAGGGCATCGACATCACCAACATTGTCACGGCAGATGGCCTGGGCCTGGGCGTGAAGACGGCGCGCGGCGTGCTGGACGTCGCCGGTGTGGAGCGCGACCGCAAGATCGGTCTTCCGACCAAGGCGATCGATGTGATCAACGGCCGGGGCAATCTGGAAGCGCTGGGCTTGTTGCTCGCCAACGGCGCGGCCGGCGCCCCGGCCAGCCGCCTGATACCGGAAGGCCAGGTTCGCTTCGGCAACATCGTTGAAAATCCGGGCAAGATCCTGTGCGTCGGGCTCAACTATGCCGCCCACGCCGCGGAGGGCGGCAGCAAGCCGCCCAAGGAGCCGATCATGTTCAGCAAGTTCAACAGCGCGCTGAACCACCACAACGGCACCATCGCGGTCAGCAAGTCGACCGCGCCGCCCAAGTGGGACTATGAGGCTGAACTGGTGCTGGTGCTGGGCAAGGGCGGCCGCGACATTCCGGAAAGCCAGGCCCTGAACCATGTCTATGGCTATGCCTCCGGCAACGACTTCACCAATCGCGACCTGCAGCGCCGCTCGGCGCAGTGGCTGCTGGGCAAGAGCACGGACGGTTCAGGCCCGTTCGGTCCCTGGCTGGTCAGCGCCGATCAGGTGGACGTCAACAATCTGGACATGAAGATGCTGGTCAATGGCGAGGTTCGCCAGAGCACCAACACAAGGTTGATGATCTTCACCTGCGCCCAGATCATCGCCTATTGCTCGAAGGCCTTCGCCCTGGAAGCGGGCGATGTGATCTTCACCGGCACCTGCGAAGGCGTGATCAGCGGCTATCCGCCGGAAAAGCAGGTCTGGCTCAAGCCGGGAGACAAGATGGTGACCTCGATCGAGAAGATCGGCGACCTCCACGTCACCCTGACCTGACCAGCCTGGGGGGAGAAGGGAATGTCCGCTTATGACCCAAAGCGGACATTCGATCTGATAATTCCCTCCCCAAGAAAATCGAGGGTTCGCCCCCGTGCGTTAGATGATGTCAGTATTGTGCTTTACTTTTACGCGCATGGCGGCAAATGCGATTGCGCCGATAAGCGCCCATCCCGGAAACACTAGGTAAACCAGTGGGAAACCGCCAAGCTGGATTGGCGGCATCACTAGGGCAGCACCCGCCATGGCGATGGACCCTACAACACCTACTGCCAACACGGGGGGACGGACGGTTACGATACCGGGCTGCGCCACGGCTTCCCGGCGGCGCAGCATCAAAAGTCCGACACAACAAATCGCGTAACCCAAGACCAGGCTGATGGTGATTGTGTCGACAAGCAGGCCAATCGCGCCGCGCCCCAGGAAGATGCCCGCCAAGTTAAAAATAAGGATGGCAAGAACGACAGGCGCGGGAACGCCTGAGCGTCCCGGCGCGCGGCTGAAAAGTGCTGGCAGCAACCCGTTGCGGGTCAGTGCAATCAGCATCCGAGCCGCCATCATGAAGACACCGTTCCAGGTCTTCACTAGCGACAGCATGGCAGTCAGAAGTACGGTGGGCGCCAGCGCATGCCCCCAGGCCAGGGTGCGGGCCGCATCCACAAAGGCCAGCTTCCCGCCAGTCAGCACCGACCAAGGCGTGGCCGTCGCCGTGGCGATGACCACCAGGCAGTAGAAGGCCGTAGCGGCGCCGATTGCCAAAACCAAAATGCGAAACACCAGCCCGAGGGACATGTGGTTAGCGCGTTCCTCGACCATCTGGCTGACAGCCTGAAAACCGCAGAGCAGAAAGGCGCATTGGGCAAAGATGCCGAGCGCACCTTGCCACCAGACAGGGTCTGCAGCGGGGAAAACAGGCTGCAAGTTCAAGGGATGGCCCTGGAATAGCATCAGGACGACGAAACCAAGCGACATCGCGATGAAGCCATATGTCAGTGTGCTGTGAAAACGCGCCAGCAGATTGCCCCCCTGATAGTTCAGAAGGGCGATCAGCGGTGCGCCGGCGAGGCCGATGAACAGCTGATTGCGCGTCACGTCGGTGCTCAAGACCGTGTAAAGCACCTTGTCCGGTACACCAGGCGCCAATTGCTCAAACAGCCAGGCGATAGCGAGTCCCTCGAAGATTGTGACGCATATCCAGGCCAGGGCGATGAACCAGCCGACAAAAAAAGCCAGCGGACGTCCAAAGATGTGCAGCACATAGCTGAACTCGGTGCCAGTGACCGGGACGCGCGAGGTCAATTCCGCATAACAGGCCCCGATGCAGCAGACCACGATTCCGCCCGCCAGAAAGCCGATTACCGCGCCGCCTGGCCCTGCCGATGCCAGCCAACTGCCCACCAGGACGCACCAGGCCGAGCCGATAATCGAGCCGAACCCGAAGGCGAACATCTGGAAGCGGCCAATATTGCCCTTGAGTGCTGTCCCCATGACCAACTTCCTTTTCGCGAAACTGCTTGACTACTAGGTACAGCACTAGCTGGGCTCCGTACCTGCCCGTATGAAGACCGCCTACAGTGGTTCGCAAACTGCTCCAGTGATCGAAAACTGCCTATTAGACCAGATTTCGAATGTCCGCTTTTGGCGCAAAGCGGACGCCTCCGGTCCCAGAGCGGAGATTTTGGGGCTGCTCCGACTGCCCGGCGTTTCGCCAGGGCGATCTGCTCAGCGAGCGAGAATTCCTGCTACTTCAGATTCCGGACACTCACTTTGCTTTCGGCAGGGCAAAGACATAGACGGCGTGCCCCACCGTCGGGCGATTGCGCTCGAAGGCGAACATGCTGGCGGGCCTGACCTGCGGGCTGCCGCCATTATAGCCGGTGGGAACAGCAACGAACTGCTCGCCATTGACCGTGAAGGTGGTGGGGAAACCCGCAGCCGTCGTGCCCAGCCGGGTCGTCCACAGGGTCTTGCCGGTCTTGACGTCGAAGGCCCGGAATGTGCGGTCCCAATCGCCGATAAATCCGACACCGCCAGCCGTCGTCATCGAACTGGTCAGGAAGGGTGCGCGCTGCTGCAAGGTCCAGACCGGCTTCAGGTCCTTCACCCGATAGGCGCTCAGCCGTCCCATATTGCCATCCGAGCCCGGCGCTTCGTAATTGCCGGGCATGTCGCCCCCCGACATCACGCAGATCTGCATCAACGGATAGATGATCAGATCTTCGCCCGGAACGTAGCTTGCGGCCGGCCAGTTGTGGCCGCCCGACTGGGCCGGGCATGAGGACCGCGACGCCCCCGGCTCCTGCTTCACGATGTCCGGGCGATAGGTGGCGCGGCCGGTCTTGCGGTCGATGTTGGTAAAGACATTCTGGAAAACCATCGGGACATAGTCGAGGAACTTCCCGGTGGTGCGATCGAGCTTCCACAGAATGCCCGGCTTGCCGGCGCTGAGAAGAAGTTTCTGCGAACCATTGTCCACCAGGATTTTTTCATAGACTTCGTCCAGGTCCAGGCCCTCATCCGGCGCTGACTGATGGTACCATTTGAGCTTGCCGGTATCGACGTCCAGCGCGATGGTGGCGTTGCTGAAAAGCTTGTCGCCGATGCCGTGCCTGCCGGCCTTGGCCTGGCCGGTGCCGAAATAGATCAGCCGCAGCTTGGGATCATAGGTGCCCGCGATCCAGGCATCGGCGCCCGACCGCTCGCCGTTGGTCATGCTGCCCCAGGTATCCCCGCCCGGCTCGCCGGTATAGGCGACGGTGGAGAATTTCCAGATCTGGCGGCCATCCTTGACGTCATAGGCGGCGATGAAGCAGCGGTCCAACAGCGTAGCCTCGTCGCACACGCCAAGCCCGAGGATGAGCTTGCCATCGGCGATCATCACGCTGCCGATCTTGTCCCGGCCATAATCGGAAATCTTGAATTTCCAGTTGACCTTGCCGGTGCGCGCGTCGAGCGCATACATGGTGGCGTCGCTGGCGGGATAGAAAAGCTGGTTGCCGTACAGCGCCATGGCGCGCGCCGTGGCGTTGACCTGGTTTACCAGCCGGGGCCCCAGCCGGTTTTCCCAGATCAGGTCGCCGGTCGCCGCATTCAGCGCCTGCACCGTATTGTTGATGACGGTCGAAACGAACATCACGCCGTCATGCACCAAAGGCGTGATCTGCTGGCGTTCGCCATCTTCCATCGACCACACCCAGCGCAGTTGCAGATTGTGCACGTTCTTGGCGTTGATCTGCTTCAGCGGCGAATGGCTCCAGCCGGCATAATTCTGGTAATGCATCAGCCAGTCGGCGGCGGGCGGATTCAGCAGAATTTCTTCGGTGACGGGCGTGTATTTTTCGACCGTTCCCGGAAAGCTGAGGCCGAAAACTTCGGGTCCGCCGCTGGGGCTGACATAACCCGCATAGGGGTCTCTGCGCTGCGAGATGATCGTGTTGATCGCCACATTCGTCGCCGGGGTCAGGGCTGTGGTACCGGCTGCAGCCCCATTGGCCTTCAGGATATACGCCACGATCGAATTGGTTTCGGCATCGGTCAGGCTGCCCGGATTGGTGAGCGGCATGGTTTTCTGGATGCGGGTATGAAGATCGCGCGTGCTGCGCTTCGTCCAGGACTGGGTAAAGGCCGGACCCACCAGGCGGATGGTTTCGCCGCCGCTGTCGTGGCAGGCGGAACAACGGGCCGTATAGAGCGCCTGACCGGCCTGCGCCTGGGTCTCGGTAAAGGGCCCAGCCGCGGTGCTGCTTTGCGCAATGGCATTCGACGCCCAAATGGCGGCAGCCGCCGCCGCCCCAAGTCCGGCAACCGCGCCGAACGCGCGCATGGTGTTCCTGATCATGTGTGCTCCGCGCTCAGCTATTGTTCTTGTTCGCCGGACCATCGTCCTGGCCGTCGAGAAGATTGGGGATATACCAGCTGCCCATCTGCGGCACGCCTTGCGGCACCGTCACATGCGCCGGCTGAAACCAGCCCCACAGATTGCCCTTGGACGCGCTCTGGCTATCGAGAATGACGTAGAGCTTTCCGACCTTCAAAGCCGCGACCTGGGGCGGCGTCAGGGTGAAGGTGCCGGAAATCTCGCCGCTCTGTGCCTGCACAATCTTGAGATCGCCTATGGCGGGGCCCGTTCCCCCCATCACATTACCGATATGAAGGCGTGCCTCGGTCGCCGGGGAGGACAGACCGGAGAATTTTCCCTGCAGCGAGAATGTGTTGTTGTCGAGCACGGCCAGCACCGTGCCGCGGCCCTGGACGTTGGCTCCCTGCCGGTTATTCTTCGGGGTCGGCCCGATGTCCGTCTGGTAATTTTCGGCTGCAAATGCCGGAGCCGTCGCAAAAAGGACTGCCGCGACGAGCGAAACAATTCTCAAAATCACGATGCCATTCCCTCGGTAAGCCACACGATTTGCCAAACCACCGGCGCGCCCGTTGTTTTAAGCGCGCTTTTTCATTCGCGCAACCAAGCACGATCCCAGCCGGTGGCAGTTGGAAGTAGCGCGCGCCCGTCTGGCGTCAGGCTTCGTCCAGATAATGATGCACCACAGGCGGGTGGGCGAAGAAATGTCCGACTACCGCCCGCCAGTCGGTGAAATTCTTCGATTGCTTGAAGGTCACGGTGTGATCTTCCAGCGTCTGCCACCACACCACCAGGATGAAAGTATCGGGTTCCTCGATGCCGGGGCGCAGTTCGAGGCGGTGGCAGCCTTTGGACTGTTCGATGAACGTCCGCCCGCGCGAGAAAGCCTCCAGGAACTGTTCGGCCTGGCCGGGATGGATGGTGAATATGGCGGTTTCCAGGATCATGCGGGCTTCTCGTCCCATTTGAGATATTTGAGCAGCAGGCTGAGGGCGGCCGAGAGCAGGGCGCAGCCCGCCATCACATAAAGACCGGTCGAAAAATCCCCGCCGCGCGCGGTGGCGCCCACGATATAGGGCCCCAGGAATCCGCCCAGATTGCCGGTGGCGTTGATGGCGGCGATGCCCGCCGCCGCCGCCATGCCGCTCAGCATCAAGGGCGGCAGGGACCAGAACACCACCGCCTGGGCATAGAGCCCGATGGCGGCAATCGAGATGGCGACCAGCGACCACACCGATGGTCCCAGGAAAGCGCTGATGGTAAGGCCCCCGGCCGCCAGCAGCATGGCGGCGATCACATGCCAGTGCCGCTCGTTGAAACGGTCGGAGCTCCAGGCCCAGGCCACCGCGCCCAGCGCGGCGGTAAGAAAGGGAATGGTGGCGGCAAAACCGACCTGTGTGTTGGTCAGCCCTGCGCCCGACAGGATCAGCGGCAGGAACAGGCTGACGCCATACATCGCCATGTTGCGGGTGAAGTAGATCAGCGATAAGAGGCCCGCGCGGCGGTTGAGGATGGCGCGGATCTGTTCCCACACCCCGCCATGATGCCGGCCGGTCTGCACCGCGCCTTCCAGCCAGGTGCGTTCTTCGACCGTCAGCCATTTGGCGTCGCGCGGCCGGTCGCTCAAGGCCCGCAGGATATAAAAGCCCAGCAGCACGGCAGGCACCGCTTCGACCACGAACATCCACTGCCAGCCTGTCAGGCCGAGAACGCCGTTCATCGCCAGAAGCGGCACCGACAACATGCCGGCAACCGCATTGCCCATCGGTGCGGCGAAGAAAAAGATCGCGGTGGCGCGCGCCCGGTAGCCTGGGGGAAACCAGTAGGTGATGTAGAGGACCAGTCCGGGCACAAAACCGGCTTCCGCCGCGCCCAGCAGAAAGCGCACGATCAGGAAACTGGTCGGACCCGTCACCAGCGCCATGGCGCCGGAAATGATTCCCCAGGTGATCATGATGCGGGCGATCCAGCGCCGTGCCCCCACCCGTTCCAGGATCAGGTTGCTGGGAACCTCGAACGCGAAATAGGCCAGGAAGAAGATGCCCGCCCCCCAGGCATAGGCCGTGGTGGAAAGACCCAGATCGGCATTCATGGTCAGCGCCGCGAAGCTGACATTGACCCGGTCGAGCTGGTTGATCAGGAACATCAGGGCCATCAGCGGCGGCAGCCGCCACATGACCTTGCGCATGGTGCGCCGTTCCAGCTCGCTTATGGCGAGGGCGCTCAGGATTTTGGCTTTTCGTACAGCCGCGCCACGGCGGCGCCGTCCACCATTTCATTGTCGGCGGCAAAGGCGTGATAGCGCTCCACCGCCTTGGCCAGCAGCGGCAGCTCCAGATTGTGCGCCTTCACGAACGTCATGACGTTCTTCAGATCCTTGTCCAGTTGGCGGGCATAGCTGCGCGGCGGCAGGTAATCGCGCGCCTGCTGCTGGGGATAGATGCGGCGCAAAACCGTGCTGTCGGCCATGCCGCCGGCCAGTGCGCCGGGAAGCCTTGCGGCGTCGATGCCGGCGGCTTCCGCCAGCGCCAGGGTTTCGCCCATCATCACATAACCGATGCCGACGATCGCCTGATTGATGATCTTGGCGGTCTGGCCGGCGCTCAGCGCCCCGATATGGGTGAGGTTGGTGGCCAGATCGGTCAGCACGGTCGTGGCACGCGCCACGTCGTCGTCGGCGCCGCCCATCATGATGGTGAGCGCGCCATCGCCGGCCGCCACCGGGCCGCCGGAAATTGGCGCATCCACCCAACCCATGCCGGTTTCCTTTTTCAGGCGTTCGGCCAGTACCAGCGTGGTGTCGGGATTGATGGTGGAGGTATCAATAAGAAGTGTCGCGCCCGATGCGGCGCGCGCCATGCCGTGGGGGCCGAAGCAACATTGTTCAACTGCATCGCCATGCAGCACACAGAAGATCACGATATCACTGGTGGCGCGCACCGCGGCGGGGCTGTCCAGCACGGTGGCGCCCGGCACTTCAGCATAACGCTCCGGTTCCAGGTTCCACACCGACACGCTCCAGCCCTGCGCCATCAGGCGGCGTACCATCGGCGCCCCCATGATGCCGATGCCGACAAAGCCGATCCTTGGCTTGCTCATGGCGTGGCGCTTTCGGTGAGGCGGTAGATGCGCCTGGCATTGTCGGCGAACAGTTTTTTCTGCACGGCGGGTCCCATTGTTCTTGTTGCTTCATTGAAGCCGGAAAAGATCGTCGCAAAGCTTCCCGTGAGGCTATCCACCGGGAAATTGCTGGCGAACATGCAGCGATCCTCCCCGAAGATTCTGATCGTGTCCAGAATGACCTGGCGGTTTCGCTCAATGCTCCAGGCAATGCCGGGTTCGCCCAGCCCGGAAATCTTGACCGAGACATTGGGCGCGGCGGCGAACCGTTCCATCGCCCGCCGCCAGCCCGCCAGTTCGTCTTCGCCGCGGTTCCGCGGTAGGCCGGTATGGTTGAGGATGATGGGCGTGTGCGGAAAATCAGCCGCCAGCCGCGCGCCTTCCTCCAGATGCCACCAGGGTGTCTGCAGGTCGAAGGAGAGGTTGTGCTTCTCCAGCAGGGCATAGCTGCGCCGCCAGGTGGGATCGTCCATCGATCCGGGCAGGCCCGTGACGATCTTGTCCGGCGATGGCGCTGCTGCCGGTTTGTGCCGGATGCCCCGCACCAGCGGATACCGCGCCTGCTGCGCCAGTATGTCGGCGGCGTCGGAACGGTGCAGGGTGACATGGCACACCATGGCGGTGGGAAGCCCTGCCTGCTTCGCCAGCGTGTGTACCCAGCGCGTCTCGCCCACCGGATCGGTGCGGTCCCATTCGGTTTCGACAAAGACCGTGCCCACCAGATTCATCCCCCCGGCATCGCGGCGGTAATCTGGGGGCATGTAATTGTTGCGGATCGCGCTGTAATCGCCATAGCGGAAGGGGATCGGCGGCTGGTCGCGCAGCCAGGGCAGATAATTCTTGTCCAGGTCCCAGAAATGCTGGTGCGGGTCGATGACGGGTACATCGGGCAAGGTCATGGCGCTCTTCTTTATTATATGTGGCGCAAAAAGGCAGGGCATTTGACCACCCCGAACGGCTCCGTCAAAGTGGAAACAGGTCGAGGAAATTCAGGAATATGAGCATGTCGGATGCAGCCGGAACGCAGCGGCTGCGCAGCATGGCGGGCGGCGCGATGGGCGGTAACGCCAGATCCGCGCTGGATACCCCGGCGCTGCTGGTCGATCTGGATGTGATGGAAGCCAATATTGATCATGTCGCGCGTGCTTGCCGCGCGGCGGGGGTGAACTGGCGGCCGCATGTCAAAAGCCACAAGACGGTCGAAATCGCGAGGATGCAGATCGCGGCCGGTGCCATCGGCGTCACCTGCGCCAAGCTGGGCGAGGTGGAAGTGCTGGCGGCAGCCGGCATCACCGATATCCTGATTGCCAACCAGATCGTCGGCGAGATGAAAATCCGCCGGCTGATGGCGCTTCCGCAAGAGTCCGATGTGATTGTCTCGGTGGACTCCCGCGAGAATGTCGCCGAACTGGCCGCCGCCGCGCAAAAAGCCGGCCGGCGGCTGCGCGTGGTGATCGAGGTCAATACCGGCATGAACCGCGCCGGGGTCGAGCCGGGCGCGCCGGCAGTGGCGTTGGCGAACTTCATCGCCCAGCATCCGTCTTTGCGCCTGGTGGGCGTGATGGGCTGGGAAGCGCATGTCACCGCCATTCAGGATCCCACCATAAAAGCCGAAGCCGTCGCTGACGCTATCGCGCTTCTGACCGATAGCGCTGAGGCCTGCCGCAGAGGCGGGCATGACATGTCGATTGTGAGCTGCGGCGGCACCGGCACACTGCTTTATTGCGTCAGCCAGCCGGGGGTCACGGAAGTGCAGGTGGGCGGCGCCATATTCAATGACGAGCACTATCGCACCCATTATGGCATCGACCTGCCCTGCGCCCTGACGGTACTGGCCACCGTCATCAGTCGGCCCAATCCCACCCGCGTGATCCTGGATGTGGGCCGCAAGGCGATGAGCACTGACATGGCCCTGCCGCGTCCACTCGGGCTGGATGCCGCTGCGGTGAAACTGTCCGCCGAGCATGCCCAGATCGAGCTTGGGGCGCCCAGCGACACGCCGCGTGTCGGCGACAAGATTGAACTGGTGGTGGGATACAGTGACACCACCATCCATCTGCACGAAGAGATCGTCGCCTTGCGCGGCGGCGCAGTCGAGGCGGTATGGAAGGTCGCCGGACGCGGCAGGATCAAATGAATGTCGGCCCCGTCCTTGCTGCGGCCGGCGAGGAAAATGATTTTCACGATGCGTTTGTTCAAAAAGTTCTGGCATCGCACCTGCGCGTTGTGGGGCGTCCGCTGCTGAACGGATTAAACGGGCGCGATGTCTGGTCGGGCGGTTTCGCGCTGCTGACCCATCGCGGTGATCCGCATGCGATGCTGAATTACGGCAACAAACACGCGCTCGATCTTTGGGAATGTGACTGGCAGCAGCTCACCGCCACGCCGTCGTCCGCCACCGCGCCCGATGATGACCGCGCTTTGCGCGAAGCCATGATGCAGCAGGTTGTACGGGACGGCTTCGTGTCCGGCTATGAGGGACGGCGGGTCAGCCGCAGCGGCCGCCCCTTCCTGATCCAGGACGTCACCATCTGGCGCTTGCTGGAGGAGAATGGCGACAGTTTCGGTGTTGCTGCTTTTTTCCGCCGATACATGTACCTGTGAGGTCGGCGGCACGCGCGTCTAGCGCGGCAAGGCGAAGGCGATATAGGCGTTGCCCTGGGGCGCTTTCTTGTCGCGCGCATTGCTGGCATGGATCAGCACGAACTGCCGCCCGTCCGCCATATAGGTGATGGGGGTCGCGGTGCCGGCATAGGGAAGGGTGGCTTGCCATAGCAAGGCACCGTTGCCGGCGTCGAAGGCGCGCAGCTTTTTGTCATAAAGGGTGGCACCAATGAACAGCAGGCCGCTTTGCGTCAGGATCGGGCCGCCATAATTCTCCGAGCCGGTATGGGAAAGTCCTTTGGCCGTCAGCTCGGGATACTCTCCCAGCGCAATCTTCCAGAGATATTTTCCGGTGTTGAGGTCGATGGCGTTCAGCGTGCCCCAGGGCGGCGCCACCGCCGGATAGCCGTCGGGATCAAGGAACTTGCGATAGCCGGTGAAACGGTATTTGGACGGCGCGTCGCCGGCCACTTCGCGTTGCGGCGCTTCCTCCTTGCCGGTGATCAGGAAGTCGATCAGCGCCTTCAGCGGATCGCCCTGAAGGTGGGCGAAGCCGGGCATCCGTCCGCGCCCGGTATGAATCACATCGGTGATCTGCTGCGGCGACAGTCTTTTGGCAATCCCGGTCAGAGCGGGAAAGGCAGGCGGCGAACCGCTGCGGTCCTGGCCGTGACAGACTGCGCAATTGGCC
Organism: Rhizobium sp. Q54; assembly: GCA_945882615.1. Taxonomy (GTDB): domain Bacteria; phylum Pseudomonadota; class Alphaproteobacteria; order Micropepsales; family Micropepsaceae; genus Rhizomicrobium. The sequence goes on from CAMCWK010000010.1 coordinate 40,602, forward strand.
TGATAGGCCATGGCGCCGGGCCCGCCCGCGGTGGCGGCGTCCGTCAACCCGCCGGTCCAGGCGATGTCATTGGCGTTGATATAGATGATGCCGCGCTTGGGATCGGCTGCCGCGCCGCCCCATTCGGCCCCGCCGTCAAAACCGGGAAAGGCGATGGTCTGCTGGCCAAGGCGCATCGGCGCGAAAGGCCCGTCGTTATGGAAGGTCCTGAACTGCGACCGCGCCCAGGCATTCGCCTCGGGCGTGCGGTTGGTCAGCATCTCCTCGGTCAGATGCTGACGGGCGAAGGGTGCGGGAATGTGCGACATGGGCTGGGTGGCGGCGGCAGTTTCGCCAGGCACAGTGGATGGCGGCACCGTCATTTCCTGGATCGGAAACAGCGGCTTGCCGGTCACGCGGTCCAGCACGAACAGAAATCCCTGCTTGGTCGGCTGGGCCACCGCATCCACCATCCGCCCCTGATGACGCACGGTGAGCAGCACCGGCGGCGCGGGGAAATCGCGGTCGAAAATATCGTGATGCACGCCCTGGAAGTGCCATAACCGCTTTCCGCTATTGGCATCCAGCGCCAGCAGGCTGTTGGCATAGAGATTGTTGCCCTTGCGATCCGCGCCATAGAAATCATCCACCGCCGATCCGGTGGGCGCGAAAATGATGCCGCGCTTGTGATCCACCACCATGCCGGCCCAGGCATTGGCGCCGCCCGCGCTTTTCCACGCATCGGGTGGCCAGCTGTCATGGCCGGCCTCGCCGGGGCGCGGAATGGTGCGGAAGGCCCAGCGCAACTTTCCCGTGCGCACGTCAAAGGCGCGGATGTCGCCCGGCGCGGCGGGCGCGGATTCGGCGGTGCGGAATCCGGTGATGATCGTGTCTTTGTAAATCACGCCAGGTGTGGTGAGTGAGACATACAGTTCGGCGCTGTCACGGCTGAGGTTCTGGCGCATGTCGATGCGCCCGTTTTCGCCAAAGCTTGAAATCGGCTTTCCGGTTTCCGGATCGAGCGCATAGAGAAAATGCATCACCGACGCGAACAGCCGCTTTTCCTTGCCATCGCTCCACCAGGTCAGGCCACGCTGCGCACCGCGTCCAGCCACGCCGGAATCGAACTGCCATATCTGTTTGCCGCTGGCGCCATCCAGCGCCACGACTTTCAGCGATGGGGTGTAGGCATAAATCACGCCATTGATCGCCAGCGGATGGGTCTGCGCGTCGCCGGCCGCTTCCATGGGAAAGCTCCAGGCTTGCGTCAGCTTGCCGATATTGGCCTTGGTGATCTGGGTCAGGCTGGAATGGCGGTTGCCATCGCTGGTGCCGCCATAGATGGCCCAATCGCTACCGGCCGCCACAGCGCAGGTCGCGGCAGCGGCAAAAGCGAGTGCGAAGGCGGGCAGGGCGCGGCGCATGCGCCGTTATCCCCGAAATCGCGGCATGACGCAAAAAGTGCGGTTACTTGCGCGTCTTGAAGACGATGTAGCGGACCTTGCCGCCCGCGGCCACTTCCATGCGATGCGCGGTGCCGGCCGGCGCAAAGATATAGTCGCCGGTGCGCAAGGTGACGGTGCGGCCGCCGGTGACGCCGCTGGAACGCACTTCGCCGGGGCCGACTTCGCGCGACCCGGTCAGCGTGCCGCCCAGGGTGAAACGGGCCTCGCCTTCCTGCACGATGATAAAATCGTTCCAGGTGGCATGACTTTCGCCCTCGCCCGACTTGTCGCGGGTGGTGATCATCACCAGTCCGCCTTCACGCGACAGGATCGCCTTGGAATACATGCCGGACGGATCGGCCTTCAGCAGTTTGGTGATCTCGTCGTTCGACAGATATTGTGGTTCGCCCGGCTTGAGAGCCTGTGCCTGCACCGCGCCGCAAAGCAGCGCGGACAAAACAACAGCGGAAGCGATCCGTTTTTTCATCAAACTCTCCATCACTGTTTGGCCATCACTGCTTGGCGCCGGCTTCGGCGGCGTAGTTATGCATGTTGCGGGGGCGGGCAATGATCGCAAGCCGGGTGCCGACCTGTCCGTCGGCGGAAGCTGCGCGATGCCAGCGGCCGGGCGGCGCATAGACGATGTCGCCTGCCTCCGCCGTCAACAAGGGACGGCCCTCGATCAGGAACTCCACCTTGCCTTCGGGAATGAACCAGAACTCGCTGAGGCCGGTGTGATAGTGCCCGCGATTGGTTGCGGGCGGCGTCGGCCTGCCCTGCAGGCGGATGACATTCACCCAATTGTGATCGTCATGGATGAAGGGTTTGACGCTGCGGGGATTGGCCGGGTTGTTCACATAGTCCTTCAGGAAATCGAGATAGGGAACGTTGACCGCGGTGTAGGGATCGGGGGGCAGGCGATAACTCACCTTGTCCATGGTCGTGCCGATGGGATTGGGCGGCGCGTCGGCGGCGGAGCTGGTGGTGGGGTAATAGGCCTCGGCACGCGCGCGGCGCACTTCAAAGCGCAGCGACGGCTCATCGCCCACCGTCTCCATGGCGAAGGGGGTGCGATACGGCACCTGCACGAAGAATCCCTTGCTGGCAACAAAGGGCTGCTGGCCCTGAATGGTGAAACGGATCTGGCCGCCCCACACGACAAGGAAAGTGCGATCGTCGGCATAGAATTTGGTGCGGGCTTTTTCGCCCGGCGCCATCTGGATGTAGTCGGCGGCATAGTCCAGGTCGCGGACCACCGGATGCACCCAGCTTTTCTGCTTCTGGTGCGTGGCCAGGATTTCCGACAGCCGCCAGACCGGCCGGTTGGGGGCCTTCCACCCTTCCGGTACGGTGGGCTTGGGCGCCCAGGCATAGAAGACTTCCTGGGCGATGCCGGGGGCGATGGCAGGGGCGGCGGCCAACATGGCGGCCAGACCCGCGAGCGAGGCGATCCGCTTGATGAGGGTCATGCGCGTTTCCCTTGGAAAAACTGGCCCAAAATGGTTCGCCGCGCACCGGGAGTCGCGCCGAACATTTTCTTTTGTCCGGCCTGACATAGCGCATCCCGTCTGACAGGTGATGCGCCTTAAACCCGACATCTCAAGATAGTTTTTCTAAAGTCTAATCCGCGAAGAACGATGCTATACGATTACCCAGAAGGGGTGTGTCTCGCAGGCGGGAGCATCGCGGCAGTGCCGACGATGCATGTACAGGCGGGCCACACTCAAATTTGACAGTTTGTCAGTCGCGCCCGGCAGAGGCGTATAGGGGAGGTAAAGTATGGCTTCGAAGTTCAATATGTCGCTGCTTTGCACCGTCGGCGTTGTGGCGCTGGCTTCGGCCTCATCCGCCTATGCGCAGGAGGGTCCGGTCGAGCAGGTGACAGTGACCGGTTCGCGCATCATCTCGGACATCACGCTCTCGCCCACGCCGCTGACCGTCGTCACCGCCGAACAGCTGCAGGCCACCACCCCCACCAACGTGCCGGACGCGCTGAACAAGCTGCCGGTCTTCATCGGCGGCCGTACCCCGCGCAGCCAGGACAATGGCAGCCGCAATACGTCGGGCAACGTTCTGGCCCTGCGCAACTTTGGTCCCTCGCGTACCCTGATCCTGCTGGATGGCCATCGCGTCCCCGCCTCCAACCAGGACGGCACCGTGGACATCGATATCCTGCCGCAGATGCTGATGAGCCGCGTCGACGTGGTCACCGGCGGCGCCTCGGCCGTGTACGGCTCCGACGCCGTGGCCGGCGTGGTCAACTTCGTCCTCGACAAGACCTTCACCGGTTTCAAATACAATGTGAATGGCGGTATTTCGAAGTATGGCGACGGCGCCCGCTGGCAGAGCGGTTTCGCCTACGGCACGCCGGTTTTCGGGGACCGCGGTCATTTCCTGCTCTCGGCCAAGTACGAAAATCAGGACATGATCCCGATCGAGGCGCGCCCCTACGGCTATAACAACAATACCTGGGTCCAGGCCGGCGCTGGCAGCGTGGCCAATCCGTTCCGGATGCATCCCTATGGCCATACGTTCCAGCAGTCGCAGGCCGGCACCATCAATTGCGGCACCGGCTGCGCTTTCAACAATTATACTTTCGAAAATCCCAACCAGATCCGGCCGATGATCCATGGCACGCCGACCGGCACCGCCAACCTGGAAATCGGCGGTGACGGCGGTTACCAGACCGGCGGCACGTTCCGCTCTCAGCTGCGCTCCTATGAGGCCTTCACGCGCGCCAGCTATGACGTGACGGACAACATCAACATGTTCATCCAGGGCAGCTGGGCCGAGTCCAAGAATTTTGCCAGCTGGGCGCCATTTGTCATCAGCTCCGCCGGTGGCCGTCCCAACGGCTTCTTCACCAACAACCCGTTCCTGTCGCCCGCCGTGCAGGCGCAGCTGGCTTCGGGTGGCCGCACCCTGGCCGCGGCGGCAAGTGTTCCCAATCCCAATGGCGGCGGTACGCCGCCGACCTGGCCGGCTTTCTGGCCGATTATCTGAATCAGCGCTGGCTACTTGTCGCCGCCACCCTGTTCATGATCACAGCGCAACTGCTGCTATGGCTGTTCCCGACTTATCACGCGCTGCTGATCGGCAGTTGCCTGGCCGGCGCCGCGCTGGGCTTTGCCCTTCCCACCGCGGCGGGTCTGATCGCGGCAGGTTTCGGCGCGGAATCCTTTGGCGCGGCGATGGGCTGGACCTATGCCCTGATCCTGGCCTTCGCCATCCTGGCCAGCCGCTTCATCGGCTCCGTATTCGATATGACGCACAGCTATATTCCCGCCTTCGTGACCTTCCTGGTTCTGACAGCCTGCGTATTCGTCGTCATGCTGCTGTTCTCACCCCAGGATAACAGGCGTACCGCATGACGTCCTTGCCATTGCTGATTGCCGATCTGGAAAGCCGGGGCATCATCCTGTCGCTGGTGGATGGTGAGATTCGCTACCGCTCGCCCAAAAATGCCCTGACCCTTTCCGACCGTGACGGCCTTCGCAGTCGCCGGGAGGAAATCACCCAATGGCTGGCGGCGCGCGAAGCCGCCCGGGCGCTCAAGCGCGCCAAGGGCGCCCAGGGACCGCTGACCGTATCGGTGGCCCAGGAGATGTGGTGGCGCTTTGCCGGCGGCGCCCAGGAAGGAAAGCCCATTGCGCTCAATATCGGCATGGTGGGCCAATTTCGCGCCGCGCCCGAGGCGGTGACCGCCGCCGTCCGTCAGGTGATTGCGCGCTATGATGCGCTGCGCGTGTCGTTCCGGGCGGAAGGCGAGATTCTGCATCCCGCGCTCAACCCCGCGGAGGCCCTGGTCGTGGAACAGGAAGATTTCCGCAGTCAAGGCGCCGATGCCGCGCGGGAAGCCGCCAGCACCAGCGCCCGGGAGTTCTGCGCCCGGGTCAATCTGATCGAAGGGACCTGGTTGACGCGTGCCAAGGTGATGGCCTTGCCCGACGGGGAGGCGATGGCCGCCATTTCCGCCGCCCATATGATCGCCGATGCCGGCACCCGCAATATCATCATCGATGAAATCCGCGACATTCTGGAGTATGGATCGCCGCGTGCCGCGCCGTCGGTGGGTTTCAATGCCTATTCCCTGGCCGAGCGAGAATTGCTGGCGGGCCCGCAGGGGGCCGCGCTGATCGATTACTGGCGCGGCTGGTATGACGCCCAGCCGGTCATGACATCGCCGTCGGACAAAGTTCCCATGCTGTGGGGCAACGGCATCCGCACGGTGCGCAATTTCACCATTCCCGGGCCCGTGCTGGCCCGGGTGCGCGCCCAGGCCGAAGCGCTGAAGGTGACGCCTTTTCTGGTCTGCCTGACGATCTTCTCTTTGGCTATGGCGCGCTGGTCCGGGATGGAACGCTTTCCCGTCCGGGTGCTGGGCGACAAGCGCACCGCGCTGAATCTCGCCAATACGGTGGGCCTGATGTTCTGCGCCGATGCGGTCGAAATCCACGCGCCGGCCGCACAGGAATTTGAAGAAACGCTGCATGGTATCATGGCGTCCTATGATGCTTCCCTGGCCTCGCGCATCCCGGCCCTGCATTTCTGGGCGCCGTATTGCGTGCGACCCGGCATAGAAGTGCGCGATTTCCCCAACAGGATTCCGGCGGTGTTCAACTACTATTCCGTCGGCACGGCGCGCGAGAAGGCGCAGAAGAAGAAGGCGCCGGATAAAGCCTCCGTCTGGCCCCCCCAGATCGTCAAGCTGGATCAGGTCTGGCCGCGCCGCAGTTCGCCGATCTTCCTGCACCTGATCGACAATGGCGATCAACTGGATGCGTCGCTGCATTTCTACCAGAATGTCGTCAGCGAACAGGATCAGGAATCCTTTGTCGCCTGCCTGTTCCAGGCGTTCGGCGAAACGGTCGGCGTTTGAGGATCGAACCGCAAAGTCTGGTGTCGCGCCTTCTGGCGCCCGGCATGGCGGGCAGCGAGATCGATGATGCCGGCCAGCCGGTGGCGATTGAGGCCGCAGAAGCGATCCTGGTGGCGAAAGCTGCCGAAAAGCGCCGACGCGATTTCACCCTGGGGCGTTTCTGCGCCCATGCGGCACTGGCCCAGCTCGGCGGCGATTCCTATCCGATCGGGCAAAGCGGGGATGGCGCGCCGCACTGGCCGGCGCAGTTTTGTGGCAGCATCACCCACACTGCGGGCTATGCCGCGGCGCTGGCGGCGCGGCGCGACGCTTTTCTCAGCCTGGGGCTGGATGCCGAACGGCTGGGCGGGGTCACGGTCAAACTGTGGCCCAGGCTGTTCGATGCCGGGGAATGCGCCATGCTAACAGCGCTGACACCGGACCAACAGATGCGTGCCGCCACCATCCTGTTCAGCGCCAAGGAAGCCAGCTTCAAGGCCTGGAGCCCGCTGGGCGCCAAGGCGCTTTCCTTCCGGGACATTCACATTGAGCTGAATGAAGAAGACGGCTTTGACGCCATCTCTGCGGTGGGTATGTTGCAGGGCCGGTTCGCGGTTCGCGGCGATCTGGTGCTCACAGCGGCCTTCATACCGGCGCGCTAGATCTTGCCCCATTCCTCGCTGGGCGCGGTCAGCGAGTCCACATGTCCGGCAAAGGCCGACAAAGTGGGAAATTCGAACAGGTCCGACAGTTTCAACTCGTCGCCCAGGTCCATCTTCTCCTGGATTGCGGCGATCAGCTTGACGCCCAGAAGCGAATGCCCGCCCAGCGCGAAGAAATTGTCATCGGGCCCCACCTGCTTGACGCCCAGGACCTGCGCCCAGATCGCGGCCAGCTGCTTTTGTGTATCTTCGCCCGTCATTGTCTCTCCTGTTTTGCATCAGCTTATCGCATCGGCGGGGCAGAACGAAAAGGCGGGCCGCGTGGGCCCGCCTTTCGCGTTTTCGAAAGGAACTTACGGCTTCTTGGCCGCGGTGAATTCGATTTCGATCAGTGTGCCCGGCACGACCAGCGAATGGATATGGACGGTGGCGCGGGCCGGCTTGTTGGGCTGGGCGGCGGTGCCGAATTCGGTCGCCCAGACCTTGTTCATTTCCGCAGGACTCGCCTTGGGGTCGAGGAAGACATGGGCGGCAACCACATCGCCATAGCCGATCCCCAACTTGTCCATCACCGCCTTCAGGTTGTTCAGGGTGGAGCGGGTCTGCTGCGCGGTATCGCCATATTCGGCCGGCTGGCCACCCGCGGCAGGCTTGATCGGCGAGGGCAGGGCACCCGAAAGATAGTAGGTCGTATATCCGGGCGGCACGACGGTGGCGTCGGCGATGGCCGGCATCGGGCTGGAGCGGTTGAGGCGCTGAATTTCCTGCGCCGAGACGGCGGTGGCGGCGCACAGAACGGCGCCCGCGAGCGATCCCAGCAGGGCGGACTTGCACAAGGTCTTCATGTTTTTCCTCTTGATCGGGTGAAGGCCGGCACGGGATGTGCCCCCGCACCCATGCTATCAGCGCCCCAATACGAGTCTATCCAGGGCGCTGGCGTCGTGGCACGATTCGCCCTGACAATATCGCCAGGACACTTATGTTGCGCCGCTCTTTGCTGCTTTCCGCCTTTTTGTCCCTTTGCCTTCCAGCCTGGGCCGCCGATCCTGCGGCGCAATGGTGGGCCGATGTCAGCGCCTTGGCGCATGACGACATGAAAGGCCGCCTGACCGGAACGGCCGATTACCTGCGCGCCGCCGATTACGTTATCGGCCGGCTCAAGGCCGAAGGCATCAAGTCTGCAGGCACGGATGGCTATCTGCAACAGGTATCGCTGGAGCAGCAGGTGGTGGACCAGGCTGCCAGCCGCGCCGATCTGGTTGCCGCCAATGGCGCGGTCACGCCGCTGAAGGTCGGAGACGATATCCTGTTTTCGGCAGGCGGCGGACCACGCCCGGCCACGATCGATGCGTCGCTGGTATTCATTGGCTATGGCCTGCACCTGCCCGGGCAAGGCCATGACGATTTCGCCGGCCAGGACCTCAAGGGCAAGATCGTGGTGGTGCTGAGCGGCGGGCCCGCCGATATCTCCGGCGCCATCAAGTCCAATGCCCGTTTCGAGCGCAGCGAGGCCCTGTCCAAGCTGGGCGCGCTGGGGGTCATCAGCCTGACCACGCCCAAGCAGGTGGAAATCCTGTGGGAGCGCCAGAAGCTGCTGGTCCGCCAGCCCGGCATGTATCTGGCGGACGGGACCTTGCGCGACATCAAGGGGCCCTTCTTTGGCGCCACCGTCGATCCGGCCCAGGCCGAGCGGCTGTTCAAGGGCAGCGGTCACAGCTTTGTCGCCCTCGCTGCTTTGGCCGATGCCTCCAAGCCCTTGCCGCGCTTTGCGTTGCCTTTGCGTTTCAAGGCCAGCATCGCGGCGACGCGCAGCCAACTGTCCTCGCCCAATATCGTCGGCGTGCTGGAAGGCAGTGATCCCAAGCTGAGGTCGCAATACATCACCTTGTCGGCGCATCTGGATCATCTGGGCGTTGGCGCCGCGATCAAGGGCGATACGATCTACAATGGCGCGATGGACAATGCGACCGGCGTTGCCTCGGTGTTGGATATCGCCCGCCGGCTGAAAAGCGGTGCGCCGCTCAAGCGCTCGGTCCTGTTCCTGTTCTTCACCGCCGAGGAAAAGGGCCTCTTGGGCTCCAGCTATTTCGCCCGCCGTCCCACTGTGCCCAAGGGCAGCATCGTGGCGAACATGAATCTGGACATGGCGCTGCCGCTATGGCCGCTGAAGAGTGTTTTTTCGCCCGGCCAGGAAGAAAGCACCTTGGGCGAGGACATGCGCGCCGCCGCCGCCGCCATGGGCGTCGCGGTGATGACCGATCCCATGCCAGACCGCAATTCCTTCACCCGCGCCGACCAGTACAGCTTTGTGCGCGAAGGCATCCCGGCGCTGTTCTTCAAGTTCGGCTTCGCGCGCGATACGCCGGAAGCGAAAGTCGAGCGCGACTGGCGCGCCAACCAGTATCATTCGCCGTCCGATGACCTGGACCAGCCGATCCTGAAGGACGAGGCGGTGAAGCTGAACGCCCTGGCGGCGGCGATCATCCGGCGCGTGGGCGATGCGCAAGGCAGGCCGCAATGGGTTGCGGGGAGCATTTTCGCCAAGGACTTGCCCGCCACCGGAAAAGCCAAATGAAGAGTGTCTGGACGGCGCTGCTGATTGTGATGATGGGATGCGGCTTTGCGATGGCCGCGCCGGTCAAGGTCATGATCCTGGATGGCCAGAGCGGGGGTGCCTATCACGACTGGAAACTCACCACCCAGATCATGAAGCGCCAGCTGGAAGAAGCCGGACTGTTCGAGGTTACGGTGGTGACCGCACCACCGGCTGACGGCGATTTCAGCAATTTCCGGCCCGACTTCGCCAAGTACCAGGTGGTGGTGTCGAACTATGACGCGCCCGACTGGCCGGTATCGCTGAAAAACGAGTTTGAAAATTATATGCGCAGCGGCGGCGGACTGGTGGTGGTGCACGGCGCCGACAATGCTTTTCCGGACTGGCCGGCCTTCAACGAGATGATCGGTGTCGGCGGCTGGCGCGGCCGTGACGCGCCCGCTGGCCCCAAATGGTATTACCGCAATGGCAAGCTGGACTCCGATCCCGGCCCCGGTCCTGCCGGCATGCACGGCCAGCGCACGCCGTTCCGGGTGACGGCGCGCGCGCCCGCACATCCCATCCTGCGCGGACTGCCGCCCGCATGGATGCATCATACCGACGAGCTTTACACCCGCCTGCGGGGCCCGGGAAAAAACATGACGGTGCTGGCCACGGCCTATGCCGATCCGGCCAATCGCGGCACCGGCTTCGACGAACCCATGCTGATGGCACTCAATTTCGGCAAGGGACGCATCTTCCACACCACCTTGGGGCATGACGCGACCGCTCTGTCCTGCGTCGGATTCATCACCACCTTCCAGCGCGGCGCCGAATGGGCGGCGACGGGGCGCGTCACCCAGAAGGTCCCCAAGAACTTCCCCACCGCAGATAGTGTCAGCTACCGCGCCGACCTGGCGGCGATGGCCCCCCAAACGGCCAGCGGCGTGCAGCCCACGTCGCGCATCCCCGCCAAGTGAGGTAGCATCGGCGCAAAAGGGGAGGGCGCATGAGGTACGTTGCCATTCTGGCTTTGCTGGCGCTGGCTGCGCCCGTGGCGGCGCAACCCGAACGTCCTGCTGCCACCGGCACCGGCGATTGCGCGCCGTCGATGGGTCTCAATTTCGTCTGTGGCCTCAACCAGCCGGAAGACCTGCTGCAGATCGGGACCAGCAAATGGCTGGTTGCCAGCGGCATGGGCAAGGGCGGCGGCATCAGCCTGATCGACACCGAGGCCAAGACCGCGCGCCGGCTTTACACCGGCCAATCCCGGCCCGACCGCAAACTTTATCCGGCCTGCGCGGCCCCCGATGTGGCGGTGCTGGATACCCATGGCTTGGCCTTGCGGGCGCGGCCCATCACCGGCCTCTACAATCTATACGCGGTCACCCACGGCCCGTTCGAGAGCATTCAGGTCTTTGCCCTGGATGCGCGTGGGGCCACACCGTCTCTCACCTGGACCGGCTGCATGAAGCTGCCAGCCGACTACCGCACCAACAGCGTCACCGCCACCAGCGACGGCACCATTCTGGCCAATGTCCAGATGAAGGGTGGGACCACCAATGTGGATTTCATCAATGGCCACATCACCGGCGGGGTCTATGAATGGAAAACCACGGACAAGATGTGGCGCCTGTTGCCGGGCACGGAACTCGCCGGCAACAACGGCATCGAGCTGTCCAAGGACGAACGCGAATTCTATATCGCGGTGTCCGGCACCCAGACGGTGGCGGTTTATTCGCGCGCCGACACCTCAAAGCCGCTGCGCCAGGTGCGCACGCCCTGGTTCAATCTCGACAATATCCATTGGAGCGGCAACCGGCTGATCGCGGCGGGAATGATGTTCGATGAGCCAGCCTGCGGCGGTACCCGCAAGCAGATACTGGACAACAAGGGCAACCTGAATTGCCATCGCGGCTGGGTCGCCGCCGAACTCGATTCCGTCAGCTTGCAATGGACCATACTGGCCTATGGCGAACCCAATCCGGCGTTCGGCGGCATCGCCACCGCGCTGGTGATGGGCAAAACGCTATGGATGGGTTCGTACCAGATGGACCGCGTCGCTTACCGGGGCCTGCCGGGCGTCAACTGAGCCGGGCGGCGCCCATCCTGGCCGCCAGCAGATAGGCCTGGGTCATGGCTTCGGCATTGGCCTTGCCCTGTCCCACAATATCGAACGCCGTGCCATGCGCCGGCGTGGTGATGGGCGCGGGCAACCCGCCCTGCACCGTGACGCCGCGTTCAAAGCCCATCAGCTTGACCGCAACCTGGCCCTGGTCGTGATACATGGTGACGATGGAATCCAGCATGCCATCGCGCGCTTTGAGGAAAATGGTGTCGGCGGGAAAAGGTCCCTGGATCGGCAAACCTTCCGCGTTCAGCTCGCGCGCCGCCGGTTCGATAATGTCGATTTCCTCGCGGCCGCAGGTGCCGCCGTCGCCGCCATGGGGATTGAGCGCCGCCACAGCCACGCGGGGCTCGACAAAGCCCGCGGCCTTCAGTGTTTTGTAGGTCAACCGCGCCGCCGCCTTGATGCGGTCCTTGGTGACATATTTGGGAATGTCGGCCAGCGGGATATGGCTGGAAATGCGCGAGGTCCACAGCGTGCCTAGCGTGTTGAACTCGCAGAAATAGTCCTTCACGCCGAAATAATCGGCGAAGAAGTGCAGCTCGTCCTCGAAATCCATGCCGCCTTTCTTCATCGCCTGCTTGTTGAGCGGCGCGAAGCAGATGGCGTCGCAATCGCCGCGCCGCACCGCATCCAGACAGGCGGTTAGCGCCAGCCGCGCGCCGCGTCCGGCGGCCGGCGTCAACTGGCCGGCAGCCACATCGGCCTGTGACACGGTTTCGGTCTGCAGAAACAGCGGGACGCCGTCGCCGCCCCGGACATCCTTCCAATCGTGAATCACCTTGACCGGCGATGTCACACCCGCGCTGCGCTGGCCGTCGGCCCAGACCCAGGCATCGCCCACCAGCACGACCTGGGCGACATCTTTTATCTCCGGCCGGGCCAGCAGCTTGGCCACCAGTTCCGGCCCGATGCCGCAGGCATCGCCGAAGGTCACTGCGACGACGGGCTTTTTCATGGCTTCATTGGCAGGGCAGCGAGATAGGCAGTGATAGCGATCATGTCTGCTCCGGAAAGTTTCATCGCCGCCGGCTTCATCATCGCCGCCATGGGACTGCGCCGTGCGCCGGTCTGGAAATCATAAAGCTGCCGCGCCAGATAGCTGGGGGAGCGTCCGGCAATGCCGGGAATGATCCCGCGGCCTTCCAACTTCTCGCCATGGCACATGGTGCAGCGTGCGGCCAGTGCCTGGCCTTTCGCCACCGCGCCAGCGGGCACATAGGCGATGAAGTGTGCGCGGGGATCGCGCAACTGTTCGCGCTCGACATCGGCCGGGGTTTCGATGATGCGTGCGCCAATCTGTTCGTACGGCGCGCCTTCCACCGGCAGCCACATGCCGTCCTGACTGCGCAGTTGGGGCACGGCGGCTGTCTCGACCACCTTGATCGGCACGGTTGGCGGCAGCAACGCATAATAGGCGGCGGTCTCGGCGATCTCCGCCTCGGTCATCGCCTTGGCGTAAAAGATCATCTGCTGGGCGTTGCGCTTGCGCGGCTCGGAACTGGTGCGCAGGCCCGCTTTCATGTCCCGCATCTGGCGGGCGAGATATTCGGCATTAAGCCCGGCCAGGCCTGCATTCTGCGGCCGACCCTTGCCATTGGGATAATGGCAGGAGGCGCAGGCAGTAATGGCGCGCTTGGGATCGCCCGTGCTGACCAGCGCGGGCATGGTGGGATGATCGTTCGGATACCAGTCGGCCGGTGGTTTCAGCCCCGCGCCGCTGATTTGGCTGCGGGTGAACTTTCCTTGAGAGCCCGGCAGGGTGAAGACGGTGCCATCGTCCTTGGGCGCGGTGGCTGCGTTCTGGGGCGTCGCAATGGCATAGGCCCAGTCCGGATAGCTGGGCGCCTGCGCCCAGGCGGCGCCCGCAATCAAAATCAGGGCAAAGGCCAGACGCGCTTTCATGCCGGAACACTGACCCAGGCGCGGCTTTTGTGACTGGCGAGTTCCGCGTCCAGGATTTTCATCTGCCTGAGGCCGTCCGCCATTTGCGGATAATCCGCTGTCAGGCTTGGATCGGCGATGGAGGCGTAGAAGCGCCGGAACAGCTGCTTGAAGGTATCGGGATAGCCCTCGGCATGGCCGCCGGGATAGTCGGCAAAGCCGCGCGCCTTTTCATCCAGCAGGGATGGATCTTTCAGCAGAATTTGATTGGGCGCATCGCGGTGCCCCAGCCACAACTCTTCGGGGCGTTCCTGGCGCCAGCAGGCGCCGCCTTTGGTGCCGTAAATCTCCATCACCAGCCCGTTCTTGCGCCCCGCCGAAACCTGGCTGGCGGTCATGGTGCCGCGCGCTTTGCCCATGCGGAACAGGGTGGCGCCGAAATCCTCGGTCACCACTTTGGTGTCCACCGTTTCGCCGGCGCTGCCCAGCTTGCCGGAAAAACTTTCGCCGCCGCCCTTTGGCTGTTTGCGGGTGGGACAAAAAATCTGCAGGTCGCTGCACACTTCGGTGACTTTCAGGCCGCTGACATGCTCGGCCATGTCGAAGAAATGCGAACCGATATCCGCCATCACCCGCGACGGGCCACTGACCTTGGGATCGACGCGCCAGTTCCAGTCGGACTCATACAGCATCCAGTCCTGCGAATAGGTGCCCTGTACCACCAGGATTTCACCGAACGCGCCGGCTTCACGCATGCTGCGCATCTGCTGCACCATCGGGTAATAACGCAGATTATGGTTCAGCCCGCCGCGCAGATTTTTGCTTGCCACCAGGTCGGTCAGTTCCTGCGCTTCGGCCACGCTCATCGCCAGCGGCTTTTCGCACAGCACATGCTTGCCGGCGGTCAGCGCCGCCTTGGTGATTTCGTAATGCGAGGCATTGGGCGTGGCGACATGCACGGCGTCGATGGAAGGATCATTGATCACCTCGCGCCAGTCGCCGGTGGCGTTGAGCACATTGAACCCGGCGGCTGCGGCTATCGCCTTGTCCCGCGAGGTGGCGGCGATCTCGACCACATCGACACTTTCGACGCGGCGCAGCGCTTCCAGATGCACCCGGCCCATGAAGCCGGTGCCGATCACGGCGGTTCGGATGCGGTTCACGCTATACCCACCAAGCCGCAGCGGGCTTTTCCTTGATGACAAGCTGATTGAGCAGCGCCGCCGCCTTGGTCAGGCCCTCATCCGGGGACATCAAACTGTCTTCATGTTCAATGGACATGACCTTGTCATAGCCATACATGCGCAAGGTCGAGATAAACTCGCTCCACCATTCGGCGCTGTGGCCATAGCCGACGGTGCGGAACATCCAGGAGCGGTCGCGCTCCTTGGTGTAGGACTTGGTGTCCAGCACGCCGGTCATGTCCATGTTGGCGCTATACATCTGCGTATCCTTGGCGTGCACATAGTGAATGGCATCGCCCAGGATGCGCACCGCCTGGATCGGCTCGATGCCCTGCCAGAACAGGTGGCTGGGATCGAGATTGGCGCCCACCGACTTGCCGGCAATATCGCGCAGCCGCAGCATGGTTTCGGGATTGTAGACCACGAAGCCCGGATGCATTTCGATGGCGATCTTTACGCCATGGTCAGCCGCGAACTTGCCATGTGCCTTCCAGTAGGGCGTCACCACCTCGTTCCACTGCCATTCCAGGATTTCGAGGAAATCCGGCGGCCAGGGGCAGGTCACCCAGTTGGGGAATTTGGCGCTGGGCGAGTCGCCGGGACAGCCGGAGAAATCCACCACCGTGTCCACACCCAGTTTTTCCGCCAGCAGGATGGTCTTGCGGCTGACCTCGGCATGTTTTTCAGAAATCGCCTTGTCGGGATGCAGCGGATTGCCGTGGCTGGACAATGCCGAAATGGTAAAGCCGGCGTCGGCGATCTTGCTTTTGAAGGTCGCAAGCTCGGCCGGATTGTCCAGCATCGACAGCTTGGCATGGGCGTCGCCGGGATAATTGCCGGTGCCGAATTCCACCATGTCGATGTTGAGCGACTTCAGCTTTTTCAGCACGGCGTCGAGCGGCAGCCCCGACAGCAGCGGCGTGAACACACCCACTTTCATACCATCCTCCAACCGCCCCGGTTTCGGAGCTTATGGCGGGATTTCAGACTATCGGGGCAGGCGGCGCAACCGGCTTATTGGGAGACCCGCCAGACGGCGTTTCCGACATCGTCAGCCACGAGCAGGCCGCCGCGCTTGTCGATGGCGACGCCCACCGGGCGGCCCTGCGCCTTGCCGTCCTCGGTCAGGAAGCCGGTCAGCAATTCGCGCGGCGAGCCTGACGGCCTGTCATCATGGAAGGGCACAAAGATGACCCGATAGCCGCTGAACGGCTTTCTGTTCCAGGAGCCATGCTGGCTGACAAAAGCGCCGTGGGCGAGGCCCGGTCCCAGATTGGCGCCGGTCGAGAAGGTCAGGCCGAGCGATCCGGTATGCGCGCCCACCGCATAGTCGGGCGAAATCGCCTTGGCGACCAGATCGGGGCGCGGCGGCGTCACCCGGGCATCGACATGCTGTCCGAAATAGGAATAGGGCCAGCCGTAAAAGCCGCCGTCCCGCACCGAGGTTATGTAATCGGGCACCAGGTCGCCGCCGATCTCGTCGCGCTCATTCACCGCCGTCCAGAGTTGGCCGCTTTGCGTGAAGAACATGCCGTTGGGATTGCGCAGGCCGGAGGCGAAGATGCGATGGGTCTTTGTGGCGGGGTCGATTTCCCAGATCGCGGCGCGGCCTTCTTCCTCCGCCATGCCGTTCTCGCCGACATTGGAGTTGGAGCCCACCGTGACATAGAGCTTGCTGCCGTCCGGGCTGGCGATGATGTTCTTGGTCCAGTGATGGTTGCGCGCGCCCGCGGGCAGATCGACCACCTTCTCGCCCTGGCCGGTCAGCTGCATCGCGCCGGCGGTATAGGTAAAGCGCAGCACGGCATCGGTCGCCGCCACATAGAAAGTGTCACCCACCAGCGCCATGCCGAAGGGCGAATTGATCCCGGTCAGGAATGTGCTGCGGGTTTCGGCCCTGCCGTCCCCGTCCTTGTCGCGCAGCAAGGTGATGCGGTTGGCGCTGGGCGTCCCGGCGCCGGCCATGCTCATGAACTGCTTTTGAATCCAGCCCTTGATGCCCCCGCCGTCTCTGGTCGGGGCGTTGGTCTCTGCCACCAGCACATCCCCATTGGGCAGGACATAGAGCCAGCGCGGGTGGTCCAGATCGCGTGCGAAGGCGGTGACGGCGAATCCCTTTGGAGCCGTCGGCATGGTGCCCGCCGGCCAGCCCGTTGCCGTCGCAACGTTCATCGTGGGAATTGTCTCTTCTCTGGCCTTGGGCAGGGTGGGGCTGGGCCCATAGCCGGCTTGCGAGGGCAATTTGGCGTTATCGCCGCAACCGCTCAGGGCCAACGCCGCGATTGTGACAAGCAAAATGGTGCGCATTGAGACATATCCGGTGTGTGATTTACGAAAGCGCTCCAATAGCAGGCTTGGTTCCGAATTGGGGGCCGAAACTGGAACCTGGAACCCTCCTGCGCGCTATTGTCCCAAGAGAAACCTTACAGGAGTGCCCATGTCTCTCTTCAAGAAGAAGGAAGACGATCACGCCGGCAGCGGCATCGACAAGCCGGCCCCCAAAGGCATTGTTGAAAAGGTGGTCGAAACGGTGAAGTCCGTCGGGCAGGGCGGCGCGCCTGTGCCGCCAGAGCCTGCAACAGCGCCTGCAAAGGCGCCGACCCCGCGCTGATCTTGGTGGCCTGAAGCCATTCTGCTACGACCTCTCCGGAGCCGCGAAAGCCGCCACCGGGGAGGTCTCATGCGTTTGTATGTCTGCGCGCTTGCCGCCGCGATGCTATTCGCCACCGCCGCCAAAGCCGAGACCGGTTATGACCTGTGGCTGCGCTACACCCCGGTCGAGGCGCAATACAAGAACCGTTACGCCGTCAGCGCGATCGTCGCCGGCGCATCTTCGCCCACCCTGGATGCGGCGCGGGACGAGTTGAATCGGGGTCTGGCCGGCATGCTGGGCGCCGCTCCCGCGACAGCCGGGACCGTGACCGGCGACGGGGCACTGGTGATCGGCACGCCCGCTTCATCGTCCGTCGTGGCGGGACTGAATTTGCCGCTGAACGCGCTGGGCCGCGAAGGCTATCTGATCCGCAATGTTGTCATTGGGGGGCGCAAGGCGACCGTGATCGCCGCCAATAGCGATGTCGGCGTGCTGTACGGCGCTTTTGCCTATCTGCGCCTGATCCAGTCGCGCCAGCCCATCGCCGACACCCTGTCGGCACCCAAAACCAAAATCCGCATCCTCAATCACTGGGACAATCTCGACCGCTCGGTGGAGCGCGGTTATGCCGGCGCCTCGATCTTCAACTGGCATACGCTGCCCGGCCATATCTCGCCGCGCTATATCGACTATGCCCGCGCCAATGCCTCCATCGGCATCAATGGCATGGTGCCCAACAACGTCAACGCCAATGCCGCCATCCTGTCGGCCGAATATATCGAAAAGGCGAAGGCCCTGGCTGATGCGCTGCGCCCCTATGGCATCAGGCTTTATCTGTCGGTGCGCTGGAGTGCGCCGATGGAAATCAGCAAGCTGAAAACCGCCGATCCGATGGACCCGGCGGTGAAAGCCTGGTGGCAGGCAAAAGCCGCCGAGATTTACAAGGCGATTCCCGATTTCGGCGGCTTCCTGGTGAAAGCCAATTCCGAAGGCCAGCCGGGCCCGCAGGATTACGGCCGCAACCATGCCGACGGCGCCAACCTGATCGCCGACGTCATCAAGCCTTATGGCGGCGTGGTGATGTGGCGGGCCTTTGTCTATGCCAACGATCCCAAGCTGGACCGGGCCACGGCGGCTTACAAGGAATTCGTGCCGCTGGACGGCAGCTTTCGCGACAATGTCGTGGTGCAGGTCAAGAACGGCCCGATCGATTTCATGCCGCGCGAACCCTTCTCGCCGCTGTTCGCCGCCATGCCCAAGACCTCGCTGATGCTGGAATTGCAGATCACCAAGGAGTATCTCGGCCAGCAGACGCATCTGGTCTATCTGGGCCCGCTGTTCGAGGAGACTCTGAAGGCCGATACCTATGCGCGCGGGCCCGGCTCGACCATCGCGAAAATCACCGATGGCAGCCTGGACGGCCATGCCACCTCCGGCGTGGCAGGCGTCGCCAATATCGGCAATGACGCCGACTGGTCCGGCTCCATCTTCAACCAGGCCAACTGGTATGTGTTTGGACGCATGGCCTGGGATACCGAAATTTCCGCCCGCGCGGTTGCCGAGGAATGGACGCGCCAGACCTTCACCGCCGATCCGCAGTTCGTGAATCCGGTGGTCAACATGATGATGGCCTCGCGTGAGGCGGTGGTGGATTACATGACGCCGCTGGGGCTGCATCACATCATGGCCTATGGCCATCACATGGGGCCGGCGCCCTGGGATGACACCGGGCCGCGCGAAGACTGGCGGCCGGTCTATTACCACCGCGCCGCCAAGGATGGCGTAGGGGTGGACCGCGTCGCCAGCGGCTATGCCGCGCAATACCGCTCGCCGCTGAAAGAGCGTTTTTCAAAGGTCGCGGCCACGCCGGAAGAATATCTGCTCTGGTTCCACCGGCTGCCCTGGGACTATCGCGTGAAATCGGGGCGCACCCTGTGGCAGGAAATGGTGGCGCATTACCGGCGCGGTGTGGACGCCGTGGCAAAAATGCAGTCCGACTGGGCCGCGTTGAAACCCTATGTGGATGATGAACGCTTCGGGCAGGTCACGTCGTTCCTCGCCATCCAGCACCGCGAAGCGGTGTGGTGGCGCGACGCGTGCCTGGCCTATTTCGCGCAATTCTCCGGCCAGCCCTTCCCGCCGGATTATGCGCCCAAATATCCGCTCTCTTATTATCAGGCGATGCCGATCTACGCCTCGCCGCCGCCCTGACCCAATTAGGGCGGGGTGAGCTTGAACAGCTTGCCGCGCTCGGCCAGGGCATAGACCGCGCCGTCGGGAGCGATCTTCACATCGCGCATGCGCAGCTTCTGGTCGGTCAGCATCGGCTCTTCCGCCACCACCTTGTCGCCCTTGATCTCCAGCCGGTAGATGCCGACACCGCGCAGGCCCGCCACGAACAGGCTGTTTTTCCATTGCGGGAACAGGTCGCCCTGATAGAAAGCCATCGCGGAGGTGCCGATCACCGGGTCCCAGTAATAGACCGGCTGCTCCATCCCCTTCTTGGCGACACCTTCCCCGATCGGCTCGCCGGGATAATTGATCCCCCGGGTGATGATGGGCCAGCCGTAATTCTTGCCACGCCCGATGATGTTCACCTCGTCGCCGCCGCGCGGGCCATGTTCGACTTCCCATAGCTGCCCGGTTTTCGGGTCAAATGCCAGCCCCTGCGGACTGCGCAGGCCATAGGCCCAGATTTCCGGCAGTGCGCCCTTGGTCTGGAGGAAGGGATTGTCCTTGGCAGGCGCGCCTTCGGGGGTCAGGTGCACCACCTTGCCCAGGTGATTGTCCAGCTTCTGCGCCAGCTTGGCCATATAGTCCCAATGCCGGTTGGCATCGCGGTCGCCCATGATCAGGAAGATCGAGCCGTCCTTGCCAAAGACAATGCGGCCGCCCTGTTTGCTGGACCAATTGTTCAGCGGCACCGCCGGTGATCCCTTGAAGATCACCTTGACGTCCCGCACCGCATTGCCGTTTTCGTCCAGTGTCGCATAGGCGAGGTTGGTGTTGCTCCAGAAGCCTTTCTCCACAACCTCGAAGAAGCTGAAATAGATGCGGCGGCTTTTGGCGAAGTCCGGCGCCAGCACGACTTCCAGCAGGCCCAGCTTGTGGCCGGGCGCGGCGATATTCTCCAAACCGGTCAGCGGCGCCGACAGATTGCCGGAAGGCTCCAGCACCTTCAGCGCACCCGGCAGCTTCTCGCTGACCAGCAACTTGCCACCCGGCAGGAAGGCGACGCTCCAGCCCGTGCCGAGCTTGTCGGTGACGAGGGTGACCTTGTGCGGCGCCACGCTTTTGAAAGGCGCGCGGGTCTGTTCCTGGAAGGCGGGATTGTTCTTGGGCGTTTCCGGGGGGCGGGGGTCCCAGTATTCGCCTTCCGCCACCTTGGGTGCGGGATGTTCGCGCGATTCGCCCTCCGGCAGCGGCGCGGTCGCTATGGTTTGCGCCGCCAGCGGGGCGGGCAGCAGGGCCAGGCAAAGCATTCCGGGCTTCAGCCAATCGTTCACGCGCGTCTCCCGTTATTTTGGCGGCAGTTTAGCCGGCGTCTGGCGGTGCGCCTAGCCGGTTTGGGGGTGACGCCGCCGCTTGTATACATCTAGACTTGGCCCCGGGCCGGATAACAAAAGCCGAAAAGGCATTGCTGGGCAGGGGATACGGGCGTGACTTCGACATTGGCCATGCTGCCGCTCGATTACATCGAGTTCTTCATCTTTCTCGTCCTGCTCTGCGCGGTCGGCATCTGGTCAGGGCGGGGCGAGCGCAAGTCGACCAACGACTACTTCCTGGCCGGACGCACGCTGCCCTGGTACGTGGTCGGCGGGTCCTATGTCGCCGCCAATGTCTCCACCGAGCATTTCATCGGTCTGGTGGGCATCAGCTTCCTGCAGGGCGTGGTACCGGCGCTGGCCCAGTGGCAGACCTCGCTGATCGAGATCATCATCGTCTTCCTGTTCGTGCCTTTCCTGATCAAGGCCCGCATCACCACGGTTCCGGAATATCTCGCCAAACGCTTCGGGCAGGGTGTGCGGCAGGTTTTCGCGCTGCTCACCATTTTCGCCAACATCTCCATCTTCATGGCGGCGGTAATGTATGCCGGCGGCTTGGCGCTGTCGGGCTTTTTCGGCTGGCCGCTTTTGTGGTGCATCATCGGCACCGGCATTTTCGCCGGTGGCTGGGCGGTCTATGGTGGCCTCAACACCGTGGCCTGGACCGGCCTGTTGACGGCGGTGGTGAAGATCGGCGGCGTCGGCCTTCTCACCATCTTCGCGCTAAAAGCCATGACGCCGTCCGGCGGCATCATCGATGGCTTCATGTACGTGATGCACATGAACATGGCCGAGACCGGCGTGTGGAAGCAGGCGGTCGAAGCCAGCGCCCCCAATCTGACCCAGTATGGCGAATACAACCGCATGACGGTGTTCCAGCCGCCGGATCATCCGCTCGCCCCCTGGACCGGTACCTTCTTCGGCTTGCTGGCAGTTGGCGTCTGGTATGGCGTGATGAACCAGTTCATCGTCCAGCGTGTGCTGGGTGCGAAAGACATCTGGCATGCGCGCATGGGCATGCTGATGGCCGGTTACGCCAAGCTGTTGCTGCCGTTGATTGTGGTGTTGCCGGGCCTGATCCTGTTCGCGCGCCATCCCGACTTCCTGCTGGGCGACTGGAGGTCGGCTGTTCACCGCGCCGATGGCGGCTTTGTGGTACTGGTGCAGGAATTCCTGCCGGTGGGGTTGCGCGGGCTGCTGCTGGCGGTGCTGATCAGCGCGGTCCAGGCCACGGTCAGCGCGGTGGTCAATGCCACTGCCGCCATCCTGACGCTGGATATCTATGTGCCGCTGATCAATCCCAAGGCGACGCAGAAACAGCGCGTGCGGTTCGGCATGTGGGCCAGCGTGGGGGCCATTGCGGCGGGCATCGGCATGGCGATCTATGTCAGCCAGCAGAGCGCCGGCATTTTCCAGTATATGCAGACCCTGAATGCCTTCGTCGCGCCGCCCTTTGCCGCGATCCTGTGGGTAGGGTTGCTGTGGAAGCGCACCAATGGCGCCGGCGCCCTGACCGCGGTGATCGGCGGCCTGCTCACGGGTCTTTTGATCAAGCTGGTGGGGTACAGCGTGGACATGCCCAGCTGGTATTACGCCTTCGCCAATCAGGCGGCGGTTTGCCTGGCGGTGTCGTTGCTGCTTTGCGTGGTCGGAACCCTGCTGCATCCGGCCCCCACCCCCGGCACCGAGACCGATCCCATAACCTTCTGGAATTCCCGCGACACGCTTACCCAGGGATTGGGCGACCGCTGGTATAACAGTGTGATCTTGTGGGCCGGAGTGCTGCTTGTGCTGACATGCGCCTGCATGCTGATATTTTCGCAGATATTCTTCCCAACGGGAGGGGGATGATGAACAAGCGCAATCTGTCCGATCTGGTGATCCGCCAGTCCGAATTCAAAGGCGAGATGGGGGTGGCGCGCGCCGACATCACCCCGCCCGCCAATATCTATGCCCGCTCCTGGGGCAGTGCCCTGCATGACGCCGCCGAGGGCATCCACCGCCCGCTGGTGGTCACCAGCCTGTTCCTGCGCGGCGGCGATCCCAAACTGGAACTGTATCTGGTCTGCTTCGATCTGGGCTGGTGGTTCGACACTGCGCACGAACTGGAAATCCGCAAACAGATTCTGGAAAAGTCGGGCATCCGCAACGACCAGCTGATCACCCATATGGGCCACACCCATGCGGGTCCGGCCTCCAACCTGCAGAACCTGGACCGCGAAGGGGGCCACCTGATCCCGCCCTATCGCGACAAGATCGTGGAAGGCGCCGTCGCCGCGATCCTGGACTCGAAGAAGAATGTCCAGCCAGCGGTGATGTCCTGGGCCACGGGCCGCTGCGACCTGGCGCGCAACCGCGACCTGGTGCTGGACAGCGAGACGTTTCTTTGCGGCATCAATCCCGACGGTCCCGCCGACGATACGGTGCTGGTGGGACGCATCACCGATGCCACGGGCAAGATCATCGCCACGCAGGTCAATTATGCCTGCCATCCTGTCTCGCTAGGTGGTGGCAACAGGCTGATCTCGCCGGACTATTACGGCGCGATGCGCGAAATCGTCGAACGCGATACCGATGGCGCACCTTGTTTCTTCCTGCACGGCGCTTCGGGCGATATGACCCCGCTGCGCTCTTACGAAGCAGACACGGCCATCGCCGACCAGAATGGCCGCCAGCTCGGCTATGCGGCGCTGTCCACCCTGACCGGCATGCTGCCGCCGGAACAGGAACTGGCCTATGCCGGCATCGAGGATTCCGGCGCGCGTCTGGGCCGCTGGAGCCTGCGCCCCAAACCCGCCAACACCAGGTTGCAGGTGACGGTGTCGGACACCGATCTGCCTTACGTTGATTTGCAGACGGAGGCAGAGCTTCTCAAGGCCATTCATGGCTGCAACGACCGCGCGCGCAAGGAGCGGCTGGAACGCCGCCTGATGGTGCGCCGCGATGTCGGCGACGGCACCTCGCGCAAGGTGCGCATGACCCTGTGGCAGGTGGGCGATGCGTTCTTCGTCGGCGCGCCCGCCGAACCCTACAGCGCCTTTCAGATCGAATTGCGCAAACGTTTCCCCAACAATGCCGTGGTGATGCTGAACATTGTCAACGGCAATGTCGGTTATCTGGCGCCCGCCGACACCTACAACAAGCCCGGCCTCTACCAGATCAAGATTTCCCTGTTCCGGCCTGGTTGCATGGAGCAGGTGATTGACGATACCACAAAGACCCTCAGGCAGCTCGAAACCGCCCATGAATAACATTCTGAATCACGAAAACGTGCTGGAGCATAACCGCCGCTTCATTCCCGGCGGCATCTCCTCGGTCAATCGCGCCATCGACCCCGCCATCACCTTCACGAAAGGCGAGGGCGCCTATCTGTGGGATCAGGCGGGCAAGCGCTACATCGATTACCATGCCGGCTTCGCGCCTTATTTCCTGGGGCACAATTTCGCGCCTATAAATGATGCCGCGGCGGCGGCGCTAAAAAGCGGCGACAGCCTGTTCGGCGCCGGCCCGTCCAGGGCCGAAGGCCAACTGGCGGAACTGATCTGCCGCAATGTCCCCGCGGTGGAAAAAGTCACCTTCCTCAACACCGGCAGCGAGGCAACCTCCCTTTCCATCCGCATCGGCCGTGCCATCACCCAGCGCAGCCACATCATCGTGATGCAGGGCGGTTACAACGGCAATCACGACGAACTGGCCTGCAATGTCTTCAATTCACTGGCCGATATCGGGCCGCGCGTCTCGCCGGGGGAATATCCGCTACGCCCGCTGGGCGCCGGCACCACCATTGAACAGACGCATTTCGTCCATGCCATCAATTACAACGACCTGGACTCGGTGCGCTACATCTGCCGCCGCTTTCCCGTAGCCGCCCTGATCACCGAGCCGCTGCTCCAGAATATCGGGGTGGTGAAGCCCCAGCCCGGATTTCTGGAAGGCCTGCGCGATTTGGCGGACGAGTTCGGCTTCCTGCTGGTGTTCGATGAAGTGAAGACCGGGTTCCGCCACGCCCTGGGCGGCTACAGCCAGGTCTGCGGCGTCAAGCCGGACCTGGTGGTCTATGGCAAGGCGGTGGCCAACGGCTTCCCGCTGGCGCTGGTCGGCGGCAAGGCGGAGTATATGGACTCCATCATCGATCCCGATCCCGCCCGCCGTCCCTTTGTGGCGGGCACCTATAACGGCCATCCGGTGGCGGTGGCCGCGGCGACCGAAACCGTGCGCTACCTCGCCGCCAACAAGGACAAGATCTATCCGAAGATGGAAGCAATGGGCGCGGCCCTGGAAGAGGGCATCACCGGCATCTTCGCCAAGCGCGGCATCACCGCCAGCCTGTCGCGGCAGGGCTCGGCCTTCTCTTTCTATCTGATGGCCAAGCAGCCCCGCGATCTGCATGACATTATCGAAGGCCATGACTTCGCCCGCGACGTGGCCTTGCGGCGGGCGCTGATCCAGCGCGGCGTGTTCTTTGTGCCGATCGCCACCAAGCAATGTTCGCTGTCCGCGGCGCACAGCGATGCGGATGTTGAATTCACCCTCGAGCAATTTGAAAGCGCCGTTAAGGCCATCTGGTAGGAGCCGCCCAAAGTGAAAAAATCTCTTCTGTCCGCCTTGCTGATCACCGGTATCGCCGGCGCCGCGCTGGGGCAGCAGGCAGCGACACCGCCCGCCGCCGTCACCCCGCCCGTGCCGCCGCCGCGCAAGCTGGCGCCGCCGGTGCCCGCGCTGTTGCAAAGCCGCGCCCATGAAGTCTGGACCACCAACTGCGTCGCCTGCCATGGCAACACGATCGAGCCGGGCAGCAGCGCCAAGAGCCTGTTCAGCGAAGCGTTCCTGGCCAGCCGCACCGACGCGCAGATCGTCCAGACCACCGCAGACGGTCCGGCGGGTGTCGCGAACCACGGCTTCAAGACGCTGTATTTGCCGGGAGAAATCAACCAGATCCCGGCTTACTTGCGCATCCGTGGCGGCATCATGAACCGCAAGATCGGCGAGACGCCCGACCCCAACGGCAAGGTGATCAAGAGCGAAAAGGCTACCTTCAAGGTGGAAGTGCTGGCCAAGGGCTTCAACCAGCCCTGGGGCCTGGAATTCCTGCCCGATGGTCGCATGATTTTCACCGAGCGCTCCGGCGAGGTTCGCTTCCTGGACAAGAGCGGCAAGGTTTCCGCCCCGGTGAAGGGCACGCCCAAGGTGTTCGAACGCCAGGATGGCGGCATGCTGGATGTGGCGCTGTCGCCTGACTTCGCCAAAAATGGCTGGATCTATCTGGCTTATTCCGATGTGCCCCCGGGCTTCACCCACGAACCGGGCACGGAAAAGGCGCCGCTGATGGCGCCGCCCACCATGACCACCATCGTGCGTGGCAAGGTCAATGCCAACAATGAATGGACCGAGCAGCAGATCCTGTTCCAGGCGCCGCCCGAACTCTACACCTTCCCGGCCGACCATTATGGCGCGCGCTTCCTGTTCGACGGCAAGGGCCATCTCTTCTGGACCATGGGCGAACGCCACGACATGCAGGCCTCGCAGAACCTGGCCTCGCCGCTGGGCAAGATTCACCGCATCAACGAGGATGGCAGTATTCCGGCCGACAATCCCTTCGTGAAGACGCCGGGCGCGCTGGGCAGCATCTGGAGCTATGGTCACCGCAATCCCGAAGGTCTCGACTTCGATCCGGTGACCGGCATCCTGTGGGAGACCGAACATGGTCCGGTCGGCGGCGACGAGATCAACATCATTGAGCCGGGCAAGAATTACGGTTGGGGTGTTGTGACCTACGGCCTGGAGCCGGGCATCGTGCGCCAGGAGGCGGTGGGCATGGTTCCGCCGGTGACCTATTACAATCCCTCCATCGGTCCGGGCGGCACCGCCTTCTATACCGGCGACCGTTTCCCGGGCTGGAAGAACAACATGTTCATCGCGGGCATGGTGGGCCAGCGCCTGATCCGTCTGGAGATCAAGGACCGCCAGATCGTATCGCAGGAGATCGTGTTCCGTGATCACGGCCGCATTCGCGAAGTGATCACCGGTCCGGACGGCTATCTCTATCTGCTGCTGCAAAACCGTAATGGCGATCCGGTCGGTGGCTCGATCGTACGGCTGGTGCCGTCCCGCTAGCTGCGTTAGTCTCCGCTTCAAAAGGCGGAGACACGCCGTGGGACTTGGGGAGATGAACCGTCGCGCCGTGATCGGCGCGACGCTGGGGGCGGCGGCGATGCCAACAGGGGCATCTGCCGCCACGCGCATTTCCCAGACCCGTCTTCATGGCCGCGAGGCCCTGACCATCGCCAATGGCAAGATGCAGCTCAGCGTCTTGCCGGGCGGAGGCTTTATCGGCGAAGTGCGGCTGACCAGCGGCGACGCACGCGCCGACATCAACCCGATGCGGGTGCCGCACTATCCCACCATCGATCCTCACACCTTCAACTATGCGCAGCATGGCGCGATTTATGGCACGGACGTCCAGGCGCGGCTGATGTCGGGCTATATGGGCCATTTCACCTGTTTTCCCCAGTTCGGCAACCAGCCGGAAGAATTCAAGGCGGGTGATTACAGCCAGCATGGCGAAGCGCTGACGGTCAAATGGCAGCGTGAAGCGTCGCAGGACCTGGTGATGCGCGCGCAGCTGCCGCGCACACAATATGACTTTCGGCGCAGCATCGCCATGCTGCCCGACGAAACAGTTGCGACCGTCACCGAGACGGTTGAAAACCTGATGATCAGCGATCGCCCCCTGCAATGGGTGCAGCATGTCACGCTGGGGCCGCCCTTTGTCGAAAAGGACAGGATGTTCGCCGACGCTTCGGTGGACCGGGTGATGCTGGGCTGGGGCGATGGCGCGACACTCGCTGCCTGGCCTGCAAGCGCGAACGAAAAAGGCGTCAGCCACGACTATCGCGTGTTCAGCGGCGAGGTCGGCAAATGGCTGCTGCAGCGTCAGGGCAAGAACTGGGTCACCGCCTTTCACGCCGATTACAATGTGCTGCTGGGCTATATCTTCGAGGCCCAGCCCAATCCCTGGCTGCTGGACTGGCAGCAGAACCGCACCAACATGCACAAGCCCTGGGACGGCAAGGTCGTGGCGCGGGGCTTTTGCTGGGGCGACAGCCTGATCCAGGGCGCCAGGAATGCCGTGGCGCAGGGCAGGAATTTCGGCGTGCCGCAATATAGCTGGATCGATAGCCGCGCCAAACGCAGCCAGACCTATACGATCTTCCTGGCGGAAATCCCGGCGGGGTACCGCGGCGTCGCCGACCTGAAAACCGAAAATGGCTTTATCGTTCTGACCGAAAAAGAAACCGGAAAAATCCTGCGCGTGAAAGCGGCGCGGGTCTAGGAGGAAAAAATGGGCATTCTACGGCGTGACTTTCTGACTGGCGCGGCGGCTCTGGCCGCGGGCGCGATTTCGCTGCCGGCGCTCGGCTGGGCGCAGGAAAAGTCCAAGCTCAAGATCACCGATGTCCGGCTGGTGCGGGTCGCGCCGAAAAATCCGCCCCCGGCCTACACGCCGTCTGCCGGCTCCTGGTCCACGCAAGGCGTGGAAGTGTCGGCGCCGCCCAATATCTATCCGGAATTCCGCGCCACCCGCAGCCTGTTCGCGGCGCGCAACGTGCCCAGCTTCACCGTCGAGATCACCACCGACAAGGGCATTGTCGGCTATGGCAATGGCGGCGCGGGCGGCGGCGCCATCGTGATGGGCCATCTGGCGCCCCTGATGATCGGGCGCGACCCCTTCGACATCGAGCGCAACTGGGACATCAACTGGCGCGTCACCGAATCCTATGGCCAGGCCGGCGTGACCATGAACGCCATCTCCGGCTTCGATAACGCGCTGTGGGACGTTATCGGCAAGGCGCTGGGCGAACCGGTATGGCGGCTCCTGGGCGGCGAGGCCAAGGCGCGCATTCCGGCCTATTGTACCGGCAACGATACCGAGCAGCACGTCAAGTTCGGCTATCGCCGCGTCAAGCTGGCGATGCCGGCGGGCCCGATACGCGGCGAGGAAGGCAAGCGCGCCAATCTCGAACTGGTGGCGCGCGCCCGCAAGATGGTCGGCCCCGATGGCGATGTGATGTGCGACTGCTGGATGTCGTGGGACGAGCAGTACACCATCGAAATGTGCAAACTGATGGAGCCCTACCGCGTCAAATGGGTGGAGGAGGTCCTGCCGCCCTATGATTTCGAAGGCTTCGGCCGCCTGCGCCGGAAGATCACCTCCACCCATATCGCCACCGGCGAGCATGTCTATGGCCGCTATGGTTTCGCCAAGCTGCTGAAGGCGGACGGCGCCTCCATCTGGCAGCCGGACGTCGCCTGGTGCGGCGGCATGAGCGAGCTGCGCAAGATCGGCGCGCTGGCGGAATCCTTCGATATCGACGTGATCCCGCATGACGGCGGACGCAATGGCGCCGCGCACTGGTCCATCAGCCATGTCAATGCGCCCTGGGCCGAACTGTTCATGCCGCCGCCGGGCGGACCCAAGCGGGTCTATGAGATGTTCGAAGAGCAGTATGAGATCACGCGTGGGCCCGAAGGCCTCTACATGCATCCGCCGCGCATACCGGGCTGGGGCTGGGGCGATGTGGTGGCGACGCCGGTCTGATTATTTGCCCAGATTTTTTCCGGGCCCGAAATGCTCGGCCAGATAGTCGACCAATGGGGCAAACTCGTTGTCGCCGATCACTGCGCCTTTGTCGATCATGCTGTTCATGGTCTGGGTCCACTCCGTATGGGTCTTGCGCAGCGCGGTGAAGCGGGTGACCGGATGGCAATTGCTGCAGGCGGCCTGGACCGTGTCGCGCATCTTGCCGGGCGGAAGTCCCTGCGCCTGGGCGGTGCCGGCGATGGCCGTTCCTGCAACTGCGAAACAGATGGCGCGAACGGCTCTCACGAAGGAATTCCCATGGCCCAAAAAGCGTGGCACGGTCTTATCAGATAAAAATACGGGGGTGGAAGGGTGAGGAAGATTTCGCGCCGGGGCGTCTGCGCCACCGGCATCGCGGCATTGGCCGCATCTCACATGCCCGCCTTTGCGGCGGCGCCGCCCTACGATACCGCGGGTGGCGAGTGGCGCACCTATGGCGGCAATCTGGGAAGCTGGCGTTACAGCGCGCTGGACCAGATCACCGCCGACAATTTCAAGAACCTGCGCAACAGCTGGACTTTCCTACCTGACAATCTGGGGCCGGTGCCCGATCCCAATTTGCAGACCACGCCGCTGATGGTGAAGGGCACGCTGTATCTGACGGCGGGTTCGCGCCGCGCCGCCGTGGCGCTCGATGCCGCGAACGGCGAGCTGAAGTGGAAATACAATATCGACGAGGGCGAGCGCGGCATGAACGCGCCGCGCCGGGGTTCGGGTCGCGGCCTTTCCTATTGGACCGACGGGATCAAGGAACGCATTATTTTCGTCACTATCGGCTATCAGATGGTCTGCCTGGATGCCACCACCGGTCTTGCGGATCCTGACTTCGGCAACAAGGGCATCGTCGATCTCAAACTGGAGATGGATCAGGAGATCGATCTTTCGGGTAAAACGGATGGCCACGATATCGGTCTTCATTCCACGCCGCTGGTGGTGGGCGATGTGATCGTAATGGGCGCGGCGCACCTGCCGGGCCGCTCTCCGCGCAAGCGTCACATCAAGGGTTATGTCCGCGGCTTCGACGCGCGCACCGGCAAGCGGCTGTGGATTTTCCACACCATCCCGCGCAAGGGCGAATTCGGCCATGACACATGGCTGAACGGGTCCGACGAATATACCGGCAACACCGGAAACTGGTGCCAGAACAGCGCCGATCCGGAACTGGGCCTGGTCTATATCGGCGTCGAGGCGCCCACCGGCGACTGGTATGGCGGCGCCCGGCCCGGCGACAATCTCTACAGCGAAAGCATTCTGGCGCTGGACGTGAAAACCGGAAAGCGTCGCTGGCATTACCAGACAGTGCGGCACGGGGTTCAGGACCGCGACATTCCCTGCGCCCCGATCCTTTGCGATATCACGGTGAACGGCAATAAGATCAAAGCCCTGGCCCAACCCACCAAGCAGGCTTGGCTGTATGTGCTGGACCGCGCCACCGGCAAGCCGGTCTGGCCGATCGTCGACAGGCCGGTGCCCAAGGGCGATGTGCCGGGCGAGTGGTATCCGGCGACCCAGCCGCATGTGACCAAGCCGCCGCCCTTCGATCGCCAGGGCTTCTTCAAGGAGTATCTGATCGATTTCACGCCCGCTCTGCGCGCCGAAGCCGAAGCGCTGGTCGCCAACTACCGCATCGGGCCGCTGTTCACACCGCCCTCCGCCAGCAAATGGCCGCGGCCGCTGGCCACCATCATGAATCCCAATGGCGATGGCGCCGCGCAATGGCCGGGCGGCGCCTTCGATCCCGAAACCACAATTTTCTACATATTCTCGAACATCTCCTACAATCCCACCGGCCACATACCGGCCAATCCCGCGATCACCGATGTCGGCCAGATGCTGGGCGTGGCATCGCCCCCGGGCGACACGTCTCCAGGCATTACCCGCATGACGGTGCAAGGCATGCCTTTGATGAAGCCGCCTTATGGGCAGATCACCGCGATCGACCTCAACAAGGGCGAGATCGTCTGGCAGGTGCCGCATGGCGAGACGCCCGATGAAGTGCGCAACAATCCCGCGCTGAAAGGCATGGCCATTCCGCGCACCGGCTCGCGGGGCAAGGTCGGCGTGCTGGTGACCAAGAACCTGATCATTGCCGGCGACGGCACCGCCACCACGGGGCCCGACGGCAAGCTGGGTGGCTGGCTGCGCGCCTATGACAAGAGGACCGGCAAGGAAGTCGGCGCGGTGCCGCTGCCGGCCCGGGTCACCGGTTCGCCCATGACCTATATGCTGGGCGGCGTGCAATATATCGCGGTGGCGGTTTCGGGCCCGCCCGGCCGGCTGGTGGCGTTCCGGTTGGGCTAGTCCAGCAGTGTTCAGAGTCGCGAGCTTGTGGCGCGCTGTTATCTAACTATATGATTTAACTCGTAATTTATCTGCGACCGACTTGCAAATACGAGCCAAATGTGTTTGAAAATCGCGGCGGCTAGGCCCGTAAGAGCTGCGCTGACGCGAAGAGGGAATGACGCCATGAAGTTCGCCACCGTCCGCAGCGCCCTGTTCCAGATTCACATGTGGGTCGGCCTTGTGCTGGGCGTGTTGTTCGTGGCTGTCAGCCTGTCGGGCAGCATCCTGGTCTATGACGACAAGCTGACCGAATGGATCGCGCCCATCCCCAAGGCCAGGACGGCCGGTCCGCCCCTGCCGCTGACCATCATGACCGAGTATGTGCGGCAGGTGGTGCAGGCCGAAGAAGGTGGCCAGATCCAGTTCACGCTGCCGGCAGAGCCCGGCGACACGGTGGGCGTGCGTTTGGCAGGCAAGCATCGCAAAGTCCCCGCGTCGCTGGAGGAGCCGGCAAACCTTCAGCTCTATGTCGATCCGGCCTCTGGCGTGACGCTGGACGTGCGCCGCGACGGCCGCCTTCCGGCCTTTCAATGGCTGCATCAGTTCCATGGCAGCCTGAAGCTGGGCCGTGACTTTGGCCGCCCGCTGGTGGGCTGGCTGGGCGTCGGCATGGTGCTGCTGGGCATGACCGGCATCGTGTTGTGGTGGCCCAGGCGCGGCCAGTGGAAATACGCTTTCCTGGTCCGCCGCACCGCCACCGGCCTGCGCTTCCACCGCGAATTGCATGCCGCCGCCGGCATCTGGATGTTCGTGGCCTTCATGGCGGTCAGTTTTTCCGGTGTCGCCATCTCTTTTCCGCAAACCATGCGCGCCATCGTCGGGGCCAATACGCCGGCGCCCGCGCCGGTGGTCGTACCGGTGCCCACCGGCAGGATTCTTGGTCCCGACCATGTGGTGCAGATCGTGAAGAAGACGATGCCGGGCGCCACCCTGCGCGGTGTCACCATGCCGGCCGGCGCCGACAAGCCGCTCACAGCCGCGGTGGCCTCGCGCTTCGGCACCATCGCCACGGTTTACATCCATCCCAACACCGGCGCGGTGCTGGAAGTGCGTGACGCGGCCAACAATGGCGGCGGCGACAGCTTCATGGCGCTGCAGCGCCCCCTGCATGACGGCCAGGGCAACCTGGGCGCTCTATGGGAATTCCTCGTCTTCCTGGCGGGCCTGGTGCCGCTGCTGTTCGTCATCACCGGCACCATCATGTGGCTGAAGAAGCGCAAGCAGCGCATTCCCATGTCGGCCATGACCGACGACGTTGCGCCCGCAGACTAGGCCTCACGACGCTTCTCGCTGATTGGGCGGGCCTGGAATTGAACGCACCGCAGCAAATCCGGCGGCCTTGGAGGCCCCGGATTTTGTGATAGCCTGTCAAAATGGGCCGGGGGACATTGGCCAAAAGCATAGTCGGGGGTGTTACATGGAAAAGAAATCAAGGCGCGGCCTCTTGTCCAAAGGCGCGGTCGCCGCGGTTGCCGCCACGGGCGCGGCGATGCTGGGCAAGGGCGCCCAGGCGCAGCCGAAACTGGAAAAGCGATCGCCCTATCCCCCGCCCAATCCGCCGGTCGCCCGGCCGATGTATTCGCGCGCCGTCGCCTACGGCAACATGCTGTTCCTGTCGGGCGTGGGGGCGCATTATTTCGGCACCATCGAAGAGCATACCAAGACAGTGCTGGACGAGATTTCCAAGAATCTCACCGAGGCCGGCTCCTCGCTGCAGAAGTGCCTCAAGGTCAGCGTCTTTCTCAATGACCTGGGCGATTACAATGCGATGAATGCGGTCTACCGCTCCTATGATTGGGGTCCGGTCCCGCCGGTGCGCAGCACGGTGGCGCCGGCCAGCGGCATTCCCGGCAATTCCCTGGTCGAAATCGACGTCATCGCCTACATCTAAAGGAGCGCTGCGGATGTTCGGCAGATGGTCGCGGCGTGATCTTCTCAAGAGTTCTGGCGCGGTGGCCGGCGCGATTGCGCCCGTGGCGCTGGCCACAGCCCCGGCGGCGGCGCAGGGCCTGCCCGCTTATGCGGTCAATGAACGCGACAATCTTTATACCCGCATCGGGGTGCGTCCCATCCTGAACGCGCGGGGCACCTACACCATCATCTCCGGCTCACGATCCCTGCCCGAGGTCAAGCAGGCGATGTTCGAGGCCTCGCACTATCACGTCCATCTCGATGAGCTGATGGACGGCGTCGGCGCGGAACTGGCGACGCTCACCGGCGCACCCTGGGGCATTGCCACCAATGGCTGCGAAGCGGCGATCGTGCAGGCCACGATAGCCTGCATGGCGGGGACCGATGTCG
This sequence comes from Rhizobium sp. Q54, assembly GCA_945882615.1. Classification (GTDB taxonomy): domain Bacteria; phylum Pseudomonadota; class Alphaproteobacteria; order Micropepsales; family Micropepsaceae; genus Rhizomicrobium. The sequence continues at coordinate 74,698 of CAMCWK010000010.1, forward strand.
AAAAGGCCCAGGCGCTGCCGCACATCAAGGCCAAGGACCAGGTCATCATCCCCAAACATTCGCGCAACCAGTATGACATCGGCGTGCGCATGGTTGGCGCCGAGGTGGTCGAGGTGGAAACTGCCGACGATCTGCGCCGCGCCATCAACCCGCGCACCGCCATGATCTACATCATGGCTTCAACGCGCGAGGCGGCGAGCGTACTGCCGATCAAGGCCATCTGCGACATCGCCAGGGAGAAGGATGTTCCCACCTTCGTGGATGCGGCGGCCGAAGAGCCGCTCAAGCCCAACATCCATCTGGCGGCGGGCGCCACCATGGTGGGCTATTCCGGCGGCAAGTGCCTGCGCGGTCCGCAATCCTCCGGCATGTTGTTGGGGCCGAAAGATTTGTGCAACGCCGCTTACTTCAATGCCTCGCCACATCACAATTACGGCCGGGCGCTGAAATGCTCCAAGGAAGAGGTGATGGGCCTGGTGGCGGCGGTACGCCAATGGTACCGCCGCGACCACGAGGCTGAGCAGCGCATGTGGCGCGGATGGCTGGAGCATATCGAGGCGCGGTTGAAACCACTGGCTTCGACGCGATTTGAATATCTCCAGCCGGGCGGTCTTTCCAACAAGGCGACGCGCCTGCGAATCCATTGGGACGGCGCCGTGCTGGGCATCACCGGTACCGAACTGGTGGCCAAGCTGGATGCGGGAACGCCCCGCATCATGGTCGAGGGCGGCACCGGTGCTCGCCCCGACGCTATGGCGAGCTATATCACCATCATGCCCTACATGATGGACCCGGGCGAAGAGCGGATCGTGGCCGACGCGCTGCATGCGGCGCTCAGCAATCCCGGTACCTACGCCAATCCGCCGGTGCCCAAGGGCCCGCTGGCCTCGCTGGCCGGCAACTGGGCCTTCACCATCAAGTATGAGCGCGGCGTCGGCGAGCAGCAATTCACGTTGCAGCAGAAGGGCGGCGAACTGACCGGTGCGCAAAAGGGCGAAATCTATCAAGGCACGGTGACCGGCACGGTGCGCGGGAGCACGGTCGAAATGCGCAGCCGCATGCCGGTGCCGGGCAGCAGCATCGACTGGCGCTTCAAGGGTGCTGCCAATGGCAACGCCATGGCGGGCACGGTGGATCTGGGCGAATACGGGGTGGTTCCATGGACGGCGGTGCGCATATGAAGAACAAGTTTCTCGCCTGCGCCGCGCTGGCGCTGCTGACCGCGGGGGCCTCGGCCCAGCCGCTTCCCAGTTACGACCTGCTGCTGCGCGGCGGACGCGTCATCGACGCGAAAAACCGCATCGACGGGGTGATGGATGTCGCCATCAAGGACGGCAAGATCGCCCGCGTGGCGCCCGGCCTGTCCGCCGGCGACGCGATCAAGACTATCGATGTGCGCGGCATGGTCGTCTCCCCCGGCCTGATCGACCTGCATGTCCATGTCTATAACGGCACCGGCGAGAAGGGCTCCTATGCGGGCGACCTCAGCATTCCACCCGACGGCTTCACCTTCCGCAGCGGCGTCACCACCGTGGTCGATGCGGGCTGCGCCGGCTGGCGCAATTTCGAGGATTTCAAGGACCGCATCATCGACCGTTCCCGGACCCGCGTGCTGGCCATGCTCAATATCGTGGGCAACGGCATGCGCGGCGGCAAGTGGGAGCAGGACCAGGCCGACATGGACGGCGAGGCGACCGCCAAGATGGCGCAGCGCTATCCGAATGTGGTGGTCGGCGTGAAAGCCGCGCATTTCGCCGGTCCCGAATGGAAGCCGATCGACGAGGCGGTGATCGCCGGCACCAAAGCCAAGCTGCCGGTGATGGTGGATTTCGGCAGCGACAAGCCGGAGCGGCCGATTTACGACCTGCTGAACACCAAGCTGCGCCCGGGCGACATCTATACCCACGCCTATTCCGGCCTGCGGCAGGAGCAGGATCCGGCCACCCAGGGCCCCAGCAAGGGGCTGGTGGATGGCCGCAAACGCGGCGTCTATTTCGACACGGGCACCGGCGGCGGCAGCTTCAAGTTCATGCTTGCGATCCCGATGATCAAACAGGGTTTCAAGCCGGACTCCCTGTCCACCGACCTGCACACCGGCAGCATGAACAGCTCCACCAAGGACATTCTGAACGTTGCCAGCAAGTTCATGGTGATCGGGATGAGCTTGCAGGAGGTGGTGGCCGCCATGACCGCCGCACCAGCGCGCCAGATCAAGCGCGAGGACCTGGGCAACCTGTCGCCCGGATCGGTGGCCGATATCGCGGTGATCAGCGTCCAGAAGGGCCGTTTCGGCTATACCGACATGCTCAACACCAAGATAACGGGTACGCAGCGCCTGGTGGCCGAATTGACCATCAAGGATGGCAAGATCGTATATGACCTGAACGGTCTGGAATCCCTGGCCTGGAACGCGCCGCCGGGCGATGTGAAGCTGGATTCGCGCTGGACATCCTTCCCCCGACAGGACCCGGCGCTGGGCGTCACGGCGCGCTAGCGAGGTTCCCAAAAACGAGAACGGCGGGAATGGCTTTCGCCCTTCTCCGCCGTTCTTTGTAATTTGCGAATCTTTCGATCAGCATCTTACCTATGGAAAATGCGGGAACTGGCGGACCGTTCCGCTCTATTGCAGATTTACGAACATGCCGCCATCGACCAGCAGCGCCGCGCCATTGACGTAACGCGCCATGTCGGAGGCCAGGAAAATCACCGGCCCCGCCAAATCTTCGGGAACTCCCAGCCGGCCCAACGGCACACGGCCCTCCATATAGGCGCGCTTTTTGGGATCGCTGAGATCCTCCTTGTTGATGTCGGTCTGGATGGTTCCCGGCAATACCGCATTGCAGCGGATACCATGCTTGCCCAGCGCGATGGCGACGGAGTTCATCATCGACAGCACGCCCGCCTTGGTCGGGGTGTAATGGGTCTGATATTCGCCGCCGACATAGGCGGAAATGGACGACACGCCGATGATGGAGCCGCCTGTGCCCTGCTTCACCATCTGGTTGGCGGCGGCCTGGATCATGAAATAGGCGCCATGCAGGTTTACCGTCATGGTGCGCTCGAAAATCTCGCGCGGCATGTCCAGAAAGGCATGAAAGGGGCAGATGCCGGCATTGCTGACGAACACGTCCACCTTGCCGAAGGCTTTCACCGCCGCATCGATGAAGGCCGGTGCGCTGTCGGGGTGTGCAACGTCGGCCTTGACCGCCAGCCCACGCCGCCCGGTGGCGTTGATCGCCGACACCGTGTCATTGGCCGCCGCATCCGTGGCGTCGAAATAGTTGATCGCCACGTCGGCGCCCTGACGGGCGGCCTCGATCGCCACGGCGCGGCCAATGCCCGCCGAGGCGCCGGTAATCAGCAGCACTTTATCCTTCAGAAGCATCTTCCCACCCTGTTTTTCTGGCGATACGCTACCCGCAAGGGCAAATAGAACAAGCAAAAACAGGGGCGTAACCAGTGGCATTTCCCAAGATCCGGCAGGTCCGCGCCTTTGTGGTGCGCGGCGGCGGGGCCGACTATCACGATCAGGCAGACGGACACTGGATCGACGATCACATCGCCACGCCCATGGCGCGCTACCCCGAATACCGCCAGAGCCGCCAGAGCTTCGGCATCAATGTGCTGGGCACGCTGGTGGTGGAAATCGAAGCCGCTGACGGCACCATTGGTTTTGCGGTGACCACCGGCGGCGAACCGGCCTGCTTCATCGTGGAAAAGCATCTCGCCCGTTTTCTGGAAGGCCGCGATCCCGCCGAGGTCGAGAAGATCTGGGACCAGATGTATTTCTCCACCCAGTATTATGGCCGCAAGGGTCTTGTGATCAACGCTATCTCCGGCGTCGATCTGGCGCTGTGGGACCTGCTCGGGAAGTTGCGCCAGGAGCCGGTGCATCAGCTGCTGGGCGGGCCGGTGCGCGACGAGCTGCAGTTCTACGCCACCGGGGCGCGGCCCGATCTCGCCAAGCAGATGGGCTTCATCGGCGGCAAGATGCCGCTGCATCATTGTCCCGCGGAGGGCGAGGAAGGGCTGAAAAGGAATCTTGCCGAGATCGCCCAGATGCGGGCGGCGGTGGGACCCGATTTCTGGCTGATGCTGGATTGCTGGATGTCGCTGGATTTGAATTACGCCACGCGGCTTGCGCAGGCGGCCTGGAACGAGTCCGGCCTGAAATGGATCGAGGAGGCGCTTTCTCCCGACGATTACTGGGGCTATCGCGATCTCAAGCGCAGCGTGCCGCCGGGTATGCTGGTGACCACCGGCGAGCATGAAGCCACCCGCTGGGGTTTCCGCATGCTGCTGGAGATGGATTGCTGCGACATCATCCAGCCCGATGTCGGCTGGTGCGGCGGGGTCACCGAGCTGATCAAGATTGCCAATCTGGCGGAGGCCAGCGGCAAGCTGATGGTGCCGCATGGTTCATCGGTCTACAGCTATCACTTTGTCATCACCCGCCATAACAGCCCCTTTGCGGAATTCCTGATGATGGCGCCCAAGGCCGACAAGGTGGTGCCCATGTTCCATCCGCAATTGCTGGGCGAGCCGGTGCCGCAGAACGGCCGCATCAAGGCATCGCAGCTGGACAGACCGGGTTTCGGTGTCGAGCTGAACCGTGACGTCAAGCTGCATCGTCCCTATCCGCGATGACACCCAATCCGCTGGTCGGCGTTCTTCTGCACTGGCTGGGTGGGCTGGCCTCGGCCAGCTTCTATGTGCCCTTCCGCAAGGTTCAGCACTGGTCCTGGGAAATCTTCTGGTCGGTGGGCGGGCTGTTCAGCTGGATCCTGGCACCCTGGCTGTTCGCGTCCATCCAGACCAACGACCTGATAGGGGTGCTGTCGGCGACGCCATCGGATGTGTGGTTCTGGTGCACCGTCTTTGGCGTACTTTGGGGTCTGGGCGGCCTGACGTTTGGCCTGACCATGCGTTACCTCGGTCTGTCGCTGGGCATGGCGATCATCATGGGTCTGACAGCGACGTTGGGGACACTGATGCCGCCGCTGTTTTCCGGCGAACTGCTTTCCACCCTGATCTGGACCGCCAACGGCCAGA
>CAMCWK010000011.1 GCA_945882615.1 Rhizobium sp. Q54
CTGGCGGTTTTGGCGGCGCGGGCGGCCTGGGCGGCGCCGGCGGCACGGCCACTGTCTTCGTGCTGGGCGGCTCGACCCCCGGCGGCGGCGGCAACACCCCCAACATCATCATCAACGCCAACTCCGACGCCTCGGGCGCCTCGGTGGGCGACACCACCTCGGCGGCGACGGGCGGCAACTCGACCAACGATAACGACAATGACAACCGCGCCACGGGCGGCAACGGGACCGGCGGCAATGCCACCGCGAACCCGACCGTCACCGCCAATGGCGGCACCGGCAACGGTTTTGGCGGCGCCGGCGGCTTCGGCCAGGGCGGCAATGGCGGCAACGCCAATAGCGGCGGCAACACCTTCACCGCCAGCCCCAGCTTCACTGCCAATCCGAGCTTCGCGTCCAACCAGACGGCGAACCCGACCCAGACCAACAACAACAACCAGACCACCACGCCGACCGTCACGGTCTTTGTGATCGGCGGCACCGGTCCGGGCGGCGGCGGCTCGACTCCGCTGACGCTGGACATCGACAATTCGGCCGACAATTCCAACGCCAACACTGCGGCGGCGGCGTCCACCACCGGCGACAACACCCAGACCCAGACAGCCAATCCGACCAACACCGCCACCGGCGGCACGGGCGGCCGTGCCACGGGCGGCAACGCCACCGGCGGCACCGGCAACGGCTTTGGCGGCGCGGGCGGCAATTCGACCAACACGGTCAGCCCGACCCTCACCATCACCTCGACCGGCGGCGCAGGCGGCTTCGGCGGCAGCGTCGGCGACACCAGCGCGACCGGCGGCACCGCAAATCCGAACATCGTCCTGGCCCAGACCAACGACCAGGATCAGGACCAGCGCACCCGCACCGGCGATGTCACCGCCACGGGCACTGGCACCGGCACGGGCGGCAATGGCACGGGCGGCAACGCCACCAATGGCGACGTCACCGGCACCAACACATCCAATTTCAATCCGCAGTTCAACCCGACGTTCAATCCGAACTTCGCGCCGAACAACACCAACACGCCGACCAACACCAACAACAACAACGTCAACCCGACCTCGACTGTCTTCATCATCGGCGACACGACCCCGGGCGGCGGCGGCTCGACGCCGAGCTTCAGCCTGACGCTGGACAATATTGGCAACGCCCAGGCGACCGGCGGCAACTCCGCCGCCACCACGGGCGACCAGACCGCGACCAACAACGCCACCAACTCCGCCACCGGCGGCCGCGGTGGCGACTCCAGCGCCACCGGCGGCGCGGGCGGCTTCGGCGGTTCGTCCAGCGTTGGCGACACCAGCGCCTTTGGCGGCACCGGCTTTGGCGGTACGGCCAACCCCACCATCACCGTCAACCCGACCCTGTCGGCGACCGGCGGCGGCGGCTTTGGCGGCAGCGTCGGCGACACGTCTTCGAACAGCACCGGCACCGGCGGCTCGACCGGCCCGATCACCCTGGACCAGACCAACGATCAGACCAACGACCAGGATCAGCGTCAGCGCCAGGATGGCGGCGCGGGCGGCGGCAGCTTCCCGCCGATCAGCATCACCAATGCCGGCGCCACCGCGAATGCCAATGGCAATGGCGGCAGCGCCACCAATGGCGACAACACCAACACCGCGGCCGGCGGCAACGCGGCGGCGACCAACACCGCCAACGCCCAGGGCGGCCGTGGCGGCAACGCTGCTGGCGGCGCCGGCGGCAACTCGACCAACACGCTGAATCCGACCATCTCCGTCACCCCGACCATCACGGCATCGGGCACCGGCGGCGCGGGCGGCTTCGGCTTCGGCGGCAGCGTTGGCGATACCAGCGCGACCGGCGGCAACAGCGGCGGCAACAGCTTCACCGCCAACCCGACCCTGACCGGCGGCGACCAGAACGCGACCAACACCAACGGCGACACCACGCTGTCGGCGTCGCAGGCCGCCACCCAGGCCCAGACCAACGACAACAACCAGAACCAGACCGCGAACCCCTCGTTCACGGCGAACCCCAGCTTCACGGCCAATCCGTCACTGACGTCGAACCCGACGCAGAACAACAACCAGACGGCCAACCCGACCTACACCTCGACGGTGTTCGTCTTGGGCGGCTCGACGCCGGGCGGTGGCGGCGGGACCCCGACCATCAACCTGACACTGGACAATTTCGGCAACTCGTCGGCCACGGGCGGCGCAGCCACCAACGGCGACAACACCAACACTGCGGCTGGCGGTGCGGGCGGCAATGCCACCGGCGGCGCCGGCGGCTTTGGCGGCGCGGGCGGCAACGCCACGGCCAACCCGACCTTTAATCCGACCCTGACTTTCAATCCGACCAACTCCGCCACCGGCGGCGCGGGCGGCTTCGGCGGTTCGTCCAGCAATGGCGCGATCACCGTCACCGGCGGCGACTCCACCTCCAGCGGCACCGGCACGGGCGGCTCGACCGGCCCGATCACGCTGGCCCAGACCAACGACCAGGATCAGCGCCAGCGCGGCGGCGACAACACCGCCAATGGCGGCTCGGGCACCGGCACGGGCGGCAACGCCACCGGCGGCGCGTCCAGCGTCGGCAACACCAGCGCCACGGGCGGCGCGGGCGGCAGCGCCACCAACGGCAATGTCACGGGCACCAATACTGGCACCAACACCAACGACAACCGCTTCAATCCGACGTTCAACCCGACGTTCAATCCGAACAACACCAACACAGCGAATCCGACCAACACCGCCAATCCCACCAACACCACCACGGCCTATGTCATCGCCGACAGCGGCTCGGGCTCGGGCGGCACACCGTCGTTCAGCCTGACGCTGGACAATATCGGCAACGCCACCGCCACTGGCGGCGCGGGCGGCACGGGTACGGGCACCGGCACGGGCGGGAACGCCACCAATGGCGACCAGACCTCCACCAACACCGCTGCTGGCGGCGCGGGCGGCTTCGGCGGCAGCGCCACCGGGGGCAATGCGGCGAGCACGGCCAACCCGACCATCACCTTCAACCCGAACATCACGACCTCGGGCGGCAACAGCGGCGGCAATAGCTTCACCGCCAATCCGACCATTACCGATGGCGATAACACGCTGACCGGCGGCGACCAGACTGCGTCCAACAGCAACGGTCCGATCACCCTGGCCCAGACCAACGATCAGCGTCTGCGCACCGGCAACACCACCGCCAATGGCGGCACGGGCACTGGCGGCAATGCGACCGGCGGTGCGGGTGGCACGGCCAATCCGACCATCACCTTCAATCCGAACCTGACCACCACCGCCGCGGGCGGCGCTGGCGGCTTCGGCGGCAGCGTCGGCGACACCACCGCCACGGGCGGCTCGAACGGTCCGATCACGCTGACGGGCGGCGACAACAGCGCCACCGGCGGCACTGGCACTGGCACGGGCACGGGCGGCAACAGCGGCGGCAACAGCTTCACCGCCAATCCGACCCAGAGCCAGACGGCCAACCCGACCCAGACCAACAACAACAACCAGACCACCACGCCCACCCAGACTGTGTTCGTGATCGGTGACAGCGGCACGGGCGGCGGTGGCTCCACACCGCTCAATCTGACGATCGACAATTCGGCCAATAACTCCAACACCGACGGCGACAACACGCTGACCGGCGGCGACCAGACCCAGACGGCGAGCAACAGCGCGGCCGGCGGCCGTGGCGGCAATGCCACCGGCGGCAGCAGCAACGCGACCGGCGGCGCCGGCGGCTTCGGCGGCGCGGGCGGCACCGGCGGTTCGTCCAGCGTTGGCGACACCAGCGCGTTCGGCGGCAGCGGCTTCGGCGGCTCGTCGACGGCCAACCCGACCATCACCTTCAATCCGAACATCACTTCGGCTGGCGGCGCGGGCGGTTTCGGCGGCAGCGTCGGCGACACCAGCGCCAACAGCGGCGGCAACACCATCACGGCCAACCCGACCCTGACCGGCGGCGACCAGACCAACAACCAGGATCAGCGCACCCGCACGGGTGACGTTACGGCGACGGGCACCGGTACGGGCGGCGCGGGTGGCAACTCGACCTCGACGTCGAACCCGACCTTCAATCCGACCCTGACCTTCAACCCGACCAACTCCGCCACCGGCGGCGCGGGCGGCTTCGGCGGCAGCGTCGGCGACACCAGCGCGACCGGCGGCTCCTCGACGGCCAACCCCGTCATCACCCAGACCAACGACCAGGATCAGCGCCAGCGCCAGGACTCCAGCGGATCGGGCGGCGGCGGTTTCCCTGCCATCACCATCACCAATGCCGGCGCGACCGCGAACGGCAATGGCGGCAATGCCACCAATGGCAACAACACGCTCACCGGCGGCGACAACAGCGCCACCGGCGGCAATGGCGGCAGCGCCACGGCCAACCCGACCGTCACCGCCAATGGCGGCAGCGGCTTTGGCGGCGCGGGCGGCAACAGCACCAACACGCTGAACCCCACCATCAACGTCAATCCGACGCTGACGGCCAATGGCGGCAACGCCACCGGCACCGGCACGGGCGGCAATGTGGGCGACACCACGGCCACAGGCGGCAACAGCGGCGGCAACAGCTTCAGCGCCAATCCGACCATCACCCAGGCGCAGAGCAACGACAACGCCCAGACCCAGACGGCCAATCCGACGCTGACGTCGAACCCGACCCTGACGGCCAATCCGACCTTCACGGCCAATCCGAGCCAGACCCAGACCGCCAGCCCGACCTACACCTCGACGGTGTTTGTGCTGGGCGGCTCGACGCCTGGCGGCGGCGGCGGCACGCCGACGATCAACCTGACGCTGGACAATATCGGCAATGCCACCGCCACCGGCGGCGCGGGCGGCACCGGCACGGGCACCGGCGGCAACGCCACCAATGGCGACAATACCAACACCGCCACCGGCGGCGCCGGCGGCTTCGGCGGCTCGTCCAGCGTTGGCGACACCACCGCCACCGGCTTTGGCGGCGCGGGCGGCTTCGGCGGCGCGGGCGGCAATGCCACGGCCAATCCGACCATCACCTTCAATCCGACCATCACCTCGTCGGGCACCGGCGGCAATATCGGCGATGTGTCGTCGAACAGCGGCGGCAACACCCAGGCCCAGACCAACAATCAGGATCAGCGCCAGCGCCAGGACTCCAGCGGATCGGGCGGCGGCGGTTTCCCCGCCATCACCATCACCGCCAATCCGACTTTGGCGGCGACCCAGACCACGGGCGACAACACCTTCAACGGCGGCACCAACAATGCCACCGCGGCGGGCGGCGCCGGCGGCAACGCCACGGGCGGCAATGCTCGCAACGGCAACGTCACCGGCACCAACACCAACGCCAACACGGTCAGCCCGACGATCAATCCGACCATCACGGCGGCCGGCGGCGCGGGCGGCTTCGGCGGCAACAGCGGCGGCAACACCTTCACGGCGGCGCAGACCACGGGCGACACGACCGCCACGGGCGGCACCGGCTTTGGCGGCGCGGCGACCTCGAACGCCCAGGGCGGTCGCGGCGGCAATGCCACCAACAACGCCAACCAGACGCAGAACCCGACGCTGACGGCCACCGGTGGCAACAACACCAACACCCTGCGCGGCGGCGATCAGACCCAGACCAACGCCCAGACCCAGAATCCGACCATCACGGCGAACGGCGGCAATGCCACCAACGCCAACACCCTGGATGTTCGCGCCACGGGCGGCAACAACACCAACACCGCCACCGGCGGCTTCGCCACCGCGACCGGCACCGGCGGCAATGCCACCAACGACAACACCAACAACAACACGGCCACCGGTAACGGCTTCGGCGGCAACGCCACCGCGACGGGCACGGGTACGGGCGGCAACGCCACGGCCAACGGCTTCGCCACCGCGACCAACAACAATACCAGCACCAACAACAACACCAGCAACGCCACCAGCAACGCAACCAACAACAACACCAGCACGAACAACAACAACAATACGGCCAACAGCAACGCGACGTCGAACAGCACCTCGAATGCGACCGCGACGGGCACTGGCACTGGCGTGGGCGTGGGCGTGGGTATTGGTTCGGGCTCGGGCTCGGGCGACGGCGGCGGCACGCCGGGCAACAACACGTTCAATATCGCGCAGAACCAGAACCAGGCCCAGAACCAGAGCCTGAACAACGTCAACAACAACAATCAGAACCAGAATCAGACGAACAACAACGTCAACAACAACTTCAACAACCAGAATCAGAACCAGAATCTGGTCAACAACAACAATCAGAACCAGACTCAGAACAACTTCAACAACAACAACAATTTCAACAACCAGAACCAAAATCAGAACCAGTTCCAGAACAACTTCAACCAGAACCAGAATTTCAACCAGAACCAGAACCAGAACTTCGACGACAACAGCAACTTCAACAACAACCAGAACTACTTCAACGCCTACAACAACAATCAGAACGCCAACAACAACAACTTCGCGACGCGCTATTCGAACTTCGCCAGGGCGCCGTACGGCTATAAGCCCGGCGACGGCTCTGAAGGCGCCGGCTTCGCGGGTGGCTATGGCGAAGCTTATGTTGCGCCGGGCGAAGGTGCGTATGGCTATGGCACGAAGGGCGGCTATGGCGCCGCGCAAGGCGGTTATGGCGCCGCGCAGGGCGGCTATGGCACCGGCCAGGGCTATGCCCAGGGCTATGGCCAGCAGCAAGGCGGTTCTGGCTATGGATACTACCAGCCGGGCGGCCCGGAAGGCGCCTATGGTTATGGCCGCATGGTGCAGACCGGTCGCCCCGCCGTGGCGCAGGGTTCGGGCGCGGCAGTTGCGCAGAGCGCCGCCGCTGCCAGCGGCGCCGTCGCCGGCGGCCAGTGCCGCTGGGCCGACACCACCGTGATCAAGGCGGTGCACGCCATCTGCCTGGGCCGCGATGGCCGCCAGTTCCCCGCCGCGCGCATGATCGGCGACACCTGGATCAACTCGGGCTATGAAGGCGAGATCCTTCGCTGCCTGCCCGGCTCGACCCTGCGCGTCATGGTCGGCTCGGTGATGATGGGTGCTCAGGGCATGGCGGTGTCGATGAACGATCCGCAAATTCTGTCCTGCGCGCCCGGCCAGGCCGTGCGTCACTACAAGGACGGCATGCTGAAATGCGCGCTGGCCGAGAAGGTCGTGGACTGCACCGAGCGCAACAACATGCGCAAGTGGGGCACCGGCGACATGTTCTTCACCTATGTCACCCGCGTCTGTCTGGACCAGAAGCGCGAGATGGTCGGCGGTCAAAGCCGGGTCAGCTCGTCCTACAGCTACTCCATGACCACGCAACAGCGGGACTTGGCGGCGGCGGCGGCACAGTCCAAGGCGCGCGAACTGCGCCTGTCGGGCATGAGCCTGAATGGCGGGGTCGGCCAAGGCGCTTACTAAACAAGCCGGAAGGCTTCACGGAATCCGGAGCATTAGGGGCTCTGGATGGTCAGGAAAGGCGTCCCGTCTGCACAGCGGGGCGCCTTTTCATTTGTGCCTTGGTGCGGGCCATCTGCCGCGTTGCACAATGCCGGCCCCCTGCTATTGTGCGCCCGCTTTCCATTCCGCCTCTGTTTTTCGAGAGCTAACCCCATGAATATTCACGAATATCAGGCCAAACAGGTTTTGGGCGGATTCGGCGTGCCGGTGCCCAAAGGCAAGCCTGCTTTCACCGTTGAAGAGGCCGTCAAAGCCGCCGAGGAACTGGGCGGCCCGGTCTGGGTGGTAAAGGCCCAGATCCATGCGGGCGGACGCGGCAAGGGCGGCGGCGTCAAGGTCGTTAAATCGATCGCCGATGTGAAAAAGGAAGCCGAGAAAATCTTAGGGATGACCCTGGTCACCCACCAGACCGGACCCGCCGGGCGGCTGGTCAAGCGTCTTTATATAGAAGACGGCTCGGCCATCGAGCGCGAACTCTATCTGTCGGCGCTGGTTGACCGCGCCACCAGCCGCATCGCCTTCATCGTCTCCACCGAAGGCGGCATGGACATCGAAGCGGTGGCGCACGACACGCCGGAAAAGATTCACACCTTCCAGGTTGAGCCGGTTGCCGGCTACTCGCCTTACATCGGCAACGAGATCGCCGTGGCGTTGGGCGTCAAGGGCGACGCCGCCAAGCAGCTCGGTAAGGTGGTCAAGGCGCTGTACGAAGCCTTCATCGCCAAGGACATGAGCCTCTTGGAAATCAATCCGCTGGTGATCACCAAGGACGGCAACGTCATCTGCCTCGACGCCAAGCTGAACTTCGATGACAACGCGCTCTACCGCCACAAGGACATCCAGGAACTGCGCGACCTGGACGAGGAAGACCCGGCGGAGGTCGAGGCCAGCAAGTACGATCTTTCCTACATCAAGCTCGATGGCGAGATCGGCTGCATGGTCAACGGCGCGGGCCTGGCCATGGCGACCATGGACATCATCAAGCTGTTCGGCAGCGAACCCGCCAACTTCCTGGACGTCGGCGGCGGCGCGACGAAAGAGAAGGTGACGCAGGCCTTCAAGATCATCGTCAGCGATCCCAACGTGAAGGGCATCCTGGTCAACATCTTCGGCGGCATCATGAAGTGCGACATCATCGCGGAAGGCATCGTCGCCGCCGCCAAGGAGATTTCGCTGAACGTGCCGCTGGTGGTGCGCCTGGAAGGCACCAATGTCGAATTGGGCAAGGAAATACTGGCCAAATCGGGCCTGGCGATCACCAGTGCCGACAATCTGGCCGACGCCGCGCAGAAGGTCGTCGCCGCCGTGAAGGGTTCGAAATAATGGCTATTCTGGTCGACAAGAACACCAAGGTCATCTGCCAGGGCTTCACCGGCAACCAGGGCACCTTCCACTCCGAACAGGCCATCGCCTATGGCACCAAGATGGTCGGCGGCACCACGCCGGGCAAGGGCGGCTCCACGCATCTGGGGCTGCCGGTGTTCGATACCGTGCGCCAGGCCAAGGAAAAGGTCGGCGCCGATGCGTCCGCCATCTATGTCCCGCCGCCGTTCGCGGCCGACGCCATCTTGGAAGCGATCGATGCGGAGATTCCGCTGATCGTCTGCATCACCGAAGGCATCCCGGTGCTGGACATGGTCAAGGTCAAGCGCGCGCTGTCGGGCAGCAAGTCGCGCCTGATCGGACCCAACTGCCCCGGCGTCATCACGCCCGGCGAATGCAAGATCGGCATCATGCCCGGCCACATCCACAAGCGTGGCACGGTCGGCATCGTGTCGCGCTCCGGCACCCTCACCTATGAAGCCGTCTGGCAGACCACCGCGGTCGGCCTGGGCCAGACCACCTGCATCGGCATCGGCGGCGATCCGGTCAAGGGCACCGAGCATATCGAGGTGCTGGAAATGCTGCTGGCCGATCCGGAAACCCAGAGCATCATCATGATCGGCGAAATCGGCGGCACCGCCGAGGAAGACGCCGCCGACTTCATCAGGCGCTCCAAGGTGAAAAAGCCGATGGTCGGCTTCATCGCCGGCGTCACCGCCCCGCCGGGGCGCCGCATGGGCCATGCCGGCGCCATCATCTCGGGCGGCAAGGGCGGCGCCGACAGCAAGATCGAGGCAATGAAAGAAGCGGGCATCCGCGTGTCGCCGAACCCGGCTGCGCTGGGCACCACCCTGGTCGAGCTGCTGAGCGGTAAATAAGCAATCGACGTCAAACTGTCGCCGGAATGGTCCAATAAGACCATTGCCATGCACGCGCGGCGGGGCCCTACCCCCGCTTTTGCCGTGCAAATACGGGCTATTGAGCCCATATTAACCGCATTCAGCGTTGAATCGGCTGACAGAAGCAGTTACCACGCAGCGCCGTAAACGACGCGGCACCAGGAAGGGCCAGAGCCCAACAAGCTCAGCCACAAGCGTTTGAAATGACTGAGCAATCTTCCCCAGACCGGTTGAACCGCGCCTCGAACGATATCTTCGAAGCGACCTCTTTCCTCAACGGCACCAACGCCGCCTATGTCGAACAGATGTATGCCGCCTGGCTGGCCAACCCCAATTCCGTCGATGAAGGCTGGCAGGCCTATTTCGCGCAGGCCGGCGAGCAGAATCTGTCGCCCACCCAGCTGGGCCGCGGCCCGGCCTGGAAGCGCGATCAGAAAGTTGCGCACGCCAGCGGCGACCTGATCGCCGCGCTTACGGGTCAGGAACCGCCGGCGGCTCCCAGCAAGCCCGGTAAAGGCAAGCCCGCTGCCGCGCCCGCCGCCGACAGCACCGAAGCCGCCAGGGCCTCGATCCATGCCGTCCAGATGATCCGCGCGTTCCGCATGATCGGCCATCTGGAAGCAGACCTGGATCCGCTGAAAATCACGCCCACCACGCCCCAGGCGATGCTGGACCCCGGCTTTTACAATTTTGACGGCGCCGCGATGGATGCGCCGGTGTTCGTGAACGGCATTCTCGGCCTGGACATGACCACGCCGCGACAGCTGGTTGACACGCTGCGCGGCATTTATTGCGGCCGCATCGGCTATGAATTCATGCACATCAACGATGCCGAACAGCGATTCTGGCTGCAGCGCCGCATCGAAGGCGCGGAAAACGCCATCCAGTTCACGCCGGAAGGCAAGAAGGCGATCCTCAACAAGCTGATCGAAGCCGAAGGGTTCGAGAAGTTCTCCTCCAACCGCTTCGTCGGCACCAAGCGTTTCGGCCTGGACGGCGGTGAGGCCACCATTCCGGCGCTGGAGCAGATCATCAAGCGCGGTGGCCAGCTCGGCGTGAGCGAAATCGTGCTGGGCATGGCCCATCGCGGCCGTCTCAACGTTCTGGTCAATGTGATGGGCAAGCCCTATCGCCAGCTGTTCCACGAATTCCAGGGCGGCGCCGCCAATCCGTCCGACGTCGAAGGCTCGGGCGACGTCAAATACCATCTGGGCGCTTCTTCCGACCGCGAGTTCGACGGCCACAAGGTGCACCTGTCGCTCACCCCCAACCCTTCGCATCTGGAGATCGTCAATCCGGTGGTGCTGGGCAAGGCGCGCGCCAAGCAATGGCAACTGCGCGACATCGATGCGCGCACCAGCGTGCTGCCGATCCTGATCCATGGCGACGCGGCGTTCGCGGGCCAGGGCGTGGTGGCCGAATGTTTCGCCATGTCGGGCATCAAGGGTTTCCGCACCGGCGGCACCATGCACTTCGTGATCAACAACCAGATCGGCTTCACCACCGCGCCGATGTTCTCGCGCTCCTCGCCCTATTGCACCGACATCGCCCTGATGGTGCAGGCCCCCATTTTCCACGTGAATGGCGACGATCCCGAAGCGGTGGTCCATGCCACCCGCATCGCCACCGAATTCCGCCAGAAGTTCAAGAAGGACGTCGTGCTCGACATGATCTGCTATCGCAGGTTTGGGCATAACGAGAGCGACGAACCGGCCTTCACCCAGCCCCTGATGTACCGGGTGATCAAGGACCATCCCTCCACCCTGCAGCTTTATACCAGCAAGCTGGTCAAGGAAGGCACGCTGACCCAAAGCGAGGCCGATGCCATGGCCGATGGCTTCGTCCAGACGCTGGACCAGGAATTCGAGGCCTCCAAGTCGCATCTGCCCAACCGCGCCGACTGGCTGGATGGCCGCTGGCAGGGCCTGGAAACGGCGCCCAAGAACAGCGACCGCCGCGGCGAAACCGGCGTGCCCGAAAAGATTCTGCGCAAGGTCGGCAAGGCGCTGACCACCGCGCCGGAAAACTTCAATCTGCACAAAACCATCGCGCGCCAGCTGGAAGCCAAGGCCAAGATGTTCGAGACCGGCGAAGGTTTCGACTGGGCGACCTGTGAAGCGCTGGCGCTGGGCAGCCTGCTGGACGAAGGCTCCTATGTCCGCTTTTCTGGCCAGGATTCCACGCGCGGCACCTTCAGCCAGCGCCATGCCGCTTTGGTCGATCAGCAGACCGAGGAACGCTATTACCCGCTTGCGCACATCGACAAGGATCAGGGGTGCTTTGAGATCATCGACACCCTGCTGTCGGAAGAAGCCGTGCTGGGCTTTGAGTATGGCTATTCGACCGCCGAACCCAAGGCGCTGGTGTTGTGGGAAGCCCAGTTCGGCGACTTCGCCAACGGCGCCCAGGTGGTGATGGACCAGTTCATCGCTTCGGGCGAAATGAAGTGGCTGCGCATGTCGGGCATAACCCTGCTGTTGCCGCATGGCTATGAGGGCCAGGGGCCGGAACATTCCAGCGCGCGTTTAGAACGCTACCTCCAGTTATGCGCGCAGGATAATATGCAGGTCTGCGTGCCGACCACGCCGGCCAACTATTTCCACATCCTGCGCCGCCAGATGCATCGCAGTTTCCGCAAGCCGCTGATCGTGCTGACGCCCAAGTCGCTGCTGCGCCACAAGAAGTGCACCAGCTTCCTGTCGGACATGGTTCCGGACACCTCGTTCCACCGCGTGCTGCGCGACCAGGCCGAAGTCGTGCCCGGCGCCACCACGGTCAAGCTGGTGGAGGATGCCAAGATCAAGCGTGTCATCCTGTGCACCGGCAAGGTCTATTTCGACCTGATGGAAGAGCGCGAGAAGCGGGGCGAGAACCGCATCCAGATCCTGCGCCTGGAACAGCTCTATCCCTTCCCCGAAAATGTCCTGGCCCAGGAGCTCAACCGCTTCCCCAAGGCCGAGATCGTCTGGTGCCAGGAAGAGCCGCAGAACCAGGGTGCCTGGCATTTCGTCCGCTCACGGCTCGAAGACACGATCGCCAAGCTGGGCGGCAAGGGCAGCCCGCGCTATACCGGCCGCCCCGAATATGCCTCCACCGCGGCGGGCCTGATGAAGCAGCACCTGGCCGAACTGGCCAAATTCCTCGATGACGCGCTTACGCTTTGAGGCTCGGCGCTTTGAGCCTGGGCGCTTTGAACCTTGGCGCTTTTGATTTTGGCCCTCCAATTTGAGTAGAGTCGCTTATGACCATTGAAATCAAAGTCCCCGCGATGGGCGAGTCCGTCACCGAAGCCACCATCTCCAAATGGTTCAAGAAGGAAGGCGACGCGGTCAAGCGCGACGAGCCCCTGCTGGAGCTGGAGACCGACAAGGTGACGGTGGAAGTGCCCTCGCCCGCCGACGGCGCGATTGAATCCATCAGCGCCCAGGCCGGCGCCACCGTCCAGGTCGGCGCGCTGCTCGGCGCCATTGCCGAAGGCAAAAGCGGTTCGGCCCCGGCCGCCAAACCCGCCGCCGCCAAGACGGAAGCGCCCAAGCCTGCCGCGGCTTCGGCGCCCGCCGCACCCAAGAGCGATACCCCCGCCATGCCCTCGGCCAAGCGCATTGCCGCCGAATCCGGCATTGCCGCCTCCTCCGTTGCCGGCACCGGCAAGGACGGACGCGTCACCAAGGGCGACATGCTGGGCGCGCTCGCCGCCCGCTCGTCGGCGCCGCAGCCCGCCGCCGCCCCGTCCGGTCCGCGCCACAATGAAGCGCGCGAGGAACGCGTGCCGATGACGCGCCTGCGCAAGACGATCGCGCTGCGCCTAAAGGAATCGCAGAACACCGCCGCCCAGCTCACCACCTTCAACGAGGTGGACATGACGGCGGTGATGGGCCTGCGCGCCAGCTACAAGGACGTGTTCGAGAAGAAGCATGGCGTGAAGCTGGGCTTCATGGGCTTCTTCGCCAAGGCCGTGGTCGCGGCGCTGAAGGAATTGCCCAACGTCAATGCCGAGATCGAAGGCGACAATATCGTCTACAAGAACTATTTCGACATCGGCATCGCGGTTTCCACCGAGCGCGGCCTGGTCGTGCCGGTGGTGCGCGACGCCGATCACCTGTCGCTGGCCGATATCGAAAAGGCCATCATGGATTTCGGCACCCGCGCCCGCGACAACAAGCTGAAGCTGGAAGAGCTGCAGGGTGGCACCTTCTCGATCACGAATGGCGGCGTGTTCGGCTCGCTGATGTCCACCCCGATCCTGAATTCCCCCCAGTCGGGCATTCTGGGCATGCACAAGATCCAGCCCCGCCCCATGGCGATCGGGGACAAGGTCGAAATCCGCCCCATGATGTATCTGGCCCTGTCCTATGATCACCGCATCGTGGATGGCCGCGAAGCCGTCACCTTCCTGGTCAAGGTCAAGGAAAATCTGGAAGATCCCCAGCGCCTGTTGCTGGAAATCTGAGGGTTCCCAAATTGCGAAAAAGGCGGCCTCGGCCGCCTTTTTTTATTGTCGGACCTTGTCGGATCGGAGGAGGCTGAGCCGTCCTTGGGACGAAACCACGGGAGATCAGCCATGGCTTATGTTGACGGTTTTGTACTGGCAGTACCGAAAGCCAACCTGGAGGCCTACAAGAATATGGCGCGCACATGCGAGCCGATCTGGCGGGAATGTGGCGCCATCGATTATGTCGAATGCGTCGGCGATGACACGCCTTATGGCGAAGTGACGTCCTTTCCCCGCGCGGTGCTGGCCAAGGAAGACGAGGTCGTGATCTTTTCCTGGATTGTCTATCCGTCCAAGGAAATCCGCGACGCCTGCAACAAGAAGGTGATGGAAGATCCCCGCCTGAAGGGCATGGATAAAGATATGCCGTTCGACGGCAAGCGCATGATCTATGGCGGGTTTGTGCCGTTCCTGGGACTTTAAGCCAGGCCCTTGTCGAGCACTTCCAGTTTCGCCAGCTCGACATGGGCGCGAAGCTCGATCTGGTCCAGCACATCCTGAAGCTTGGGATCGGCAAAGGCTTCATGGCGGCGGGTCACCGCGGCGGCCAGCTTGTTTAAAGTTGCACGGGGAATCCCGCCAGCCAGCAGGCCGTCGCGCACCGAATCCAGCAGGTCCAGCAGCTGCTCGCCATGGGCCAGCGCCTTGGATTTACCCTGGGTTGAATCATCAAGACCCTGCAACATCAGAATGGAATCCAGCGCCGCGATGGGCCCAGGGCCGGCGACAATCTGGGGCTGAGCCTCGGCCGCACCGCCCACGCTGAAGCCGCCACTGGAAGCGCTGGCGGGTGCCTTGCGCTTTATGGCGGCTGTTTCAACGCGGCCAGGGCCTTTGATTTCCAAGCGGAGTGTCCCACTGCGACACACCAGCATCCCCCCTTATGGTTAAGGAAGGGTTAGGCCGTGCCGGAGCAGGACGTTAAAGGCGGCCCCGGGCTGGCATGGGGCTTGAAGGGGTTCTCCCGTAATTTGAAGGAGAAGGTTGCCCCATGCACGGCGATCATACGTTTGACGAACGCAAAAAGCCGTATGGCCTTTTGGGCCTGCTGCTGGTGTCACTGCTGGTTCTGGCCGGCGTAGCCTATTGGAAATTGAGCAAGCCCGAAATGGGGCCCTATGGTGCCATCGCGCTGTCGGACTCCTCGCTGACCTATGGCGGCGCATGGGGCTATGCCGATCCGATCGACGCCTATAAGCGCTCCATCGCCGAATGTAACAAGGCGGCCGGCGGCAAGGATTGCGTGGTCAAGGTTTCGCTCAAGGACAATTGCGGCGCGCTGGCGATCAGCGTCGAACGCAACGCTTCCTTCCTGGTGCAGGGCCGCGATCAGGTCACCGCCACCCAGACAGCCATGGCCCAGTGCCAGGAGACCGGCGCCAGTGACTGCGCCATTCACGAGAATATCTGCTCCAGCGCTTCGTAGTTCTTTCTGGCCCCCTCCGGCCTTCGCAACTTTGCTCAACGCGCCCTTGTGAAAACAAGGGCGCGTTTCGCGTTGCTACGTTCGTACGCTGACGCTACTCACCCTCCCCCGTCCGCGTGCTAACGCACGCACGGGGGAGACTGCCCTGCGATCGCTCACTAGGCCCGGTGATAAGGATGCCCGGCCAGGATGGTCAGGGCGCGATAGACCTGTTCGGTCAGAAGCGCGCGGGCCAGAAGATGCGGCCAGGTCTGCGGACCGAAAGCCAGGCTGCGGCCCGCCTTCTTGCCCGGCAGCGGCGCCAGGCCGTCCGGCCCACCAATGACAAAGGCCATGTCCTTGGTGCCGACATCGCGCAGGCTTCCCAGCATTTCCGCGAAGTCCTCCGATGTCATGCCCTTGCCGCGGGCATCCAGCAGCACGATATGCGCCCCGTCCGGCAGCCGCGCCGACAGGCGTTCGGCTTCGTCTTTCATCCGGGCCGCTGTGTCACGGTGTTTGCTGACGGGAAGTTCCTCCAGCGCCACGGCGGATAATCCCATATTGCGACCCAGCTTGCGGGCCCGGTCGCAGAAATCCTCGCACAGCTGGCCTTCGGGCGTGCCGCGCATGTGACCGATGGCGTAGATCCAAAGACGCATTACTTACGGCTGCCGACCGACCACATGCCTTCCAGGTCGTAATAGTCGCGCACTTCGGGGCGGAAGAGATGGACGATGACATCGCCCGCATCCACCAGCACCCAGTCGCCCTGCCCTTGGCCGCTGATCGGACGGGTGCCGTAGCCGCCCTCTTTCAGCTTGCGCGCCAGATGATCGGCCATGGCGGCGACGTGGCGGGACGAACGCCCCGACGCGACCACCGCCGCATCGCACAGCGACGAACGGCCTGCCAGATCGATGGTCACGATATTCTCGGCCTTGTCGTCATCCAGCGAAACCAGAATGCGATTCAGCAGATCGCTCTGCGGCGCGGATTTGGGCGCGACCGCCTTTGGGGCGACTTTCTTAGCCGGCTTCTTGGCGGGTTGCTTCGCGGGTTTTTGGGCGGCTTTTTTTGCCGGAGCCTTCGCCACCTTCTTCGCGGGTTTCGCGGTCTTCTTGGCGGCAGGCTTTTTTGCGACAGCCTTCTTGGTGGCTTTTTTCGCGGGCTTTTTGGCGGATTTCAGGGCGTTGTCCTTTTGCGGCTAGGGGGTCAGGTTTAGCACGGCCTCGGCAGCCGCACCAAGGGCCTGTTCGCGCAGCCGTGTCGAGCTTTCCAGGCTGCGCGGACCGTCCAGAACCACCAGCGAAGGAGCATGGCCCAACCGGCGCGAAACCCCGATCCGCCGCGCCAAAGGCGCATGCAGCGATGCCAGTACGGAACCCGGCCGGCGCACCACCGCGATCGGAATACTGTCCGCGATCTGCTGCCAGCGCCGCCAGCGGGAGAATTGTTCCAGATTGTCACTGCCCATCAGCCAGACGAAATCCACCTGGGCGAACCGCTTGCGCAGCGCCGCCACCGTATCAACGGTAAAACGGGTTCCCGTTCCGGCTTCGATATCAGTGACGAAAATGTGCGCGTCCCGGGCGGCATTGCGGGCCCGTGCCAGCCGCACCGCGAGAGGCTGGGGCAGCGGCTTGAGGGGATTGCCGGGCGAAACCAGCCACCAGACATAGTCCAGCTTGAGCGCTTTGCGCGCGATATTGCTGACATAGAGATGGCCGCCATGGGCAGGATCGAAGGAGCCGCCCAGCAGCCCGATACGCAGGCCATCGCTGACGGGGCCGGGCGGCCGGATCCAGCCCATTCAGTCGGCGATCCCATTGTGGAAATTCAACTTCAGGGCCCGCGGATCGATGCCCTCGACGCAGCGCAGATTGATCGCGACCATCTTGTTGCCCTTGGGGTCGGTGCCGTCGGAGAAGGGCGCGGTGCCGCAGGTTGGGCAGAAGTGATGGTTGATCACATGCTTGTTGAAGCGGTAGGTCGCGACATTCTCCTGCGGTGTCTTCAGAGTGAAGGCCGAGGCCGGAATGAAATGCATGATCACACCCTTGCGGGCGCAGATAGAGCAGTTGCATTCCAGCCCCTCGGTGATCGGTCCGCTTTCAAAGGAATAAGCGATCTTGCCGCAATGGCAGCTGCCAATGTGGGTGGTCATGGTTGCTCCTTTTACGGGCGGGTTTGGCCGTTGCCGCGCACCACATATTTGAAGGTGGTGAGCTGTTCGGCGCCGACGGGTCCGCGGGCGTGCATCTTGCCGGTGCCGATGCCGATTTCCGCGCCCATGCCGAATTCCCCGCCATCGGCGAACTGGGTCGAAGCGTTCCACAGCACGATGGCGCTGTCGACGCTGTTCATGAAGCTTTCAGCGGCGGCGGCGTCCTCGGTGATAATGGAATCGGTGTGATGCGAGCCGTAATGCTCGATATGCTGGATGGCCTGTTCCAGGCCGTCCACCGCGCGCACGGCGATGATGGCTTCGAGATATTCGGTCTTCCAGTCTTCCTCCGTGGCGGCTTTGGCAGACGGAAACACACCGCGCACCGCCTCATCACCGCGAATTTCGCAGCCAGCTTTCGCCAGATCTTCCAGCACCGGAACACCATGGGATTTCAGGACGCTGCGGTCGATCAGCAGCGTTTCCGCCGCGCCGCAGATGGAGGTGCGACGCATCTTGGCGTTCAGCGTGATGCTGCGCGCCTTGTCCAGATCAGCCTTGTCATGGATGAAGACATGGCAAAGCCCTTCCAGATGCGCCAGAACCGGCACGCGCGCCTCGTTGATGACGCGCCCCGTCAGGCCCTTGCCGCCGCGCGGAATGATCAGGTCGACGGTGCCGCCCAGCCCTTCCAGCATCAGGCCGACCGCGGCGCGGTCGGTGCTTTTGATCACCTGAATCGCGGCCTCCGGCAGACCGGCCGCCTTCAAGCCTTCGCTCATCGCCGCCTGGATGGCGCCGGCTGAGCGGATGGAATCAGAGCCGCCGCGCAGGATGGCGACATTGCCCGACTTCAGCGCCAGCGCCCCGGCATCCGCCGTCACATTGGGGCGGGATTCATAGATGATGCCGATCACGCCGATGGGGGTGGCGATACGGGCGATGTCCAGGCCATTGGGCCGCGACCAACGCGCCAGCTCGCGCCCCACCGGATCGGGAAGCGCCGCAACCACCTCAATCCCGGCGGCCATGGCTTCGATGCGCGCGTCATTCAGCATCAGCCGGTCCACCATGGGGGCGGGCATGTTGTTCGCCTGGGCGGCTTCGATGTCGCCTTTGTTGGCGGCGAGGATTTCGACGGCGCGGCTGCGGATCGCGGCGGCGGCGATGGTCAGTGCCTTGGTCTTGGTTTCGTCGCTCGCCTCGCGCATGGCGCGGGCCGCCTCGCGCGCCGCGGCGCCGATGGTCATCATCTCGGCCGCAAGCGCGTCGCTGGAATTGTGGACCGTCATGTTCCGTTTCCCGTCAGGATCAGGTCGTCGCGATGGATCATTTCGTCCCGGCCACGATAGCCCAGAATGGCCTCGATTTCGACCGTGCGCTTGCCGGCGATCAGTTCCGCGTCCGACGCATTGTAGGCGGCCAAACCACGGGCGATTTCGCGCCCCTCGCGGTCCTTGACCACCAGCGCATCGCCGCGCTCGAAGCGGCCATCGATCTGGCGGATGCCGGCCGGCAGCAGGCTTTTGCCTTCTTTCAGGGCGCGCACCGCGCCTTCATCGATTACCAGCGCGCCTTCGGGGCGCAATACGCCCGCGATCCAGCGCTTCTTCGCCACCGCCGGCGTGGTCGAGGCGCGGAAGATGGTATGGCGCGCGCCGTTGCGGATGGCAGACAGCGGCGACAGGGTTTCGCCCTTGGCCAGGATCACGTCGCAGCCCGCGCCCATCGCGATCTTGGCGGCGATCAGCTTGGACGTCATCCCGCCGCGGCCGAAACCCGAAATGGAATCTCCCGCCATCGCCTCGATCTCCGCCGTGATGGTGGTGACTTCGGGAATATGCGTGGCCGAGGCATCGATGCCCGGATTGGCGGTGTACAGCCCGTCGACATCGGACAGCAGCACCAGCCGGTCGGCGCCCATCATCGAGGCGACCCGCGCCCCCAGCCGGTCATTGTCGCCGAACCTGATTTCGGCGGTGGCCACCGTGTCGTTTTCATTGATCACCGGCACCGCGCCCAGTTCGACCAGCGTGCCCAGCGTGGCGCGGGCATTGAGATAGCGGCGGCGTTCCTCGGTATCGCCAATGGTCAGCAGCACCTGCGCCGCGACGATATCCAGGGTGGCAAACATGTCAGCATAGGCTTCGGCCAGCCGCACCTGTCCCGCCGCCGCCGATGCCTGGCTTTCTTCCAGCCGAAGTTCACCGGGCGCCAGCTTGAGCAGGCGGCGTCCCAGCGCGATCGAGCCAGAAGACACCAGCACGACTTTGACGCCTTCGCGCTTCAGCGCGGCGACATCGGCGCATAGCGAGGTCAGCCATTCGCGGCGCAGTTCGCCCTTGGCGCCGTCCACCAGCAAGGCCGAGCCGACCTTGACCACCACCAGCTTGGCGCCTTCAAGGATATCGCTCATCGGCGCTTCTGCTTCTGGGCGCGCGCGCGCGTCTTGCTCAGCGTCCTGGGTTTGGCCTTGGCCTTGCCGGTCCGCACTTTGACTTTTGCCTTGACCAACTTGGTCTTCACCTTGGCATTACCCTTGGGCCGCCCCTTGGACTTGGGCGCGGCTTTGGGTTTGGGTGGGGCAATGACCTTCGTCGCGGGCTTTACCGCTGTTGCGGGCCGGGCGTTCTTGATGACGTCCTGCAGTCTTTCCTTGGGCACCACCGGCGCATTGAAATTGGCGGACTGCCGCTCGCTGCGCGTGCGCGGAAGGGGCGCGGCGCGGCCAAGCTCCGCGCGCTCGGCGCGATAGAGGCGGCGCTGGGTGATCTCCTTGGCCATCGCCCTGAGCACGGTGTTGATGCCTTCGCCAGAGACGCCCGAAATGACGTACACCTTGTGACCGCAGGCTTTTTCCAGCGCCGCGCGCCTTTTCGCGAGGTCCTTTTCGGGAATCGCATCCACCTTGTTCAGCGCCACGATCTCGTTTTTTTCCGCCAGGCCATGGCCATAGGCTTCCAGCTCGGCGCGGATGGTCTTGTAGGTTTTAGCGATGGCGTCGCCGGTGCCGTCGATCAGATGCAGGATGGAGGCGCAGCGCTCGGCATGGCCGAGGAAGCGGTCGCCCAGGCCCACGCCTTCATGCGCGCCTTCGATCAGGCCCGGCAGGTCCGCCAGCACGAAATCGGTCTCGTCGATCTTCACTACGCCCAGCTGGGGCTCCAGCGTGGTGAAGGGATAGTCCGCAATCTTGGGCCGCGCCGCCGAGACACGTGACAGGATAGTGGACTTGCCGGCATTGGGCATGCCGATCAGCCCGGCATCGGCGATCAGCTTGAGCTTGAGGATGAAGGTCTTTTCTTCCGCGGGCTGGCCGGGCAGCGCGAAGTCCGGCGCCTGGTTGGTGGCGCTCTTGAAATGGTGATTGCCGAAGCCGCCATTGCCCCCCTTGAGCAGGCGATAGCGCATGCCGGGGGTCGCCATGTCGACGATCAGCGTCTCGCCGTCTTCTTCATAGATCTGGGTTCCGACCGGCACCTTCATGATGTGATCTGGGCCGTTGGCCCCGGTCATCACCTTGCCCTTGCCGCCTTCGCCGCTTCTGGCTTTCACATGCTGCTGGAAGCGGTAGTCGATCAGGGTGTTGAGATTTTCCACCGCTTCCGCAATCACGTCACCGCCGCGGCCGCCATCGCCGCCATAAGGACCGCCATACTCGATGAACTTCTCGCGCCGAAACGCGATGCAGCCATTCCCGCCCGCGCCGGACTGGGCATAGACTTTGGCGACATCCAGAAAGCGCATCTTTTTGATCCTTACGCGGCTTGTTTTCGCAGGAAATCGGCCCGCGTCAACAGCATGTCATGACACAGAATATCCATGCCCCGGGCCCGGCATTCGCGCATATGGCTGCCATTGTGGCGCGCCCCCAGCTTGGCCAGGACATGGCCACTGGCCGGGTTGTCATAGAACCAGCCGGCATGGACCGTCTCCTCGCCCAGATCCTCGAATGCGAAACTCACCAGCCGGTAGGCCGCCTCGGTGGCAAAGCCCTGGCCCCAGAAGGGCGTACCCAGCCAGTAGCCGAACTCAAGCGTGCCGCCGCTCTCCTGCAGGCCCGCCCCGCCCAGGAACATGCCGTCGGATTTGCGCAGTACCGAAAAACAGTATTGCCGTCCTTCACGCTGCGGCCCCATGCCGGCAACGAACATCTCGGCATCTTCCTCGTGATAGGGATGCGGTACGCGGCTCATATTTCTCGACACGTTGAAATCGCCCAGCCACACCACCATGCCCGCGATATCCGTGGGCCTGGGGGGCCGCAATATCAGTCTTTCGCTCTCCAGAGTGCACATGTCATTCCCCGCTCGTTCCTTTCGATGCGAGGAATAAAAAAGGGAGATGGCGGACCATCTCCCTCGCACATAACGGGCCGCCAATTTCTTGGCGGCCTATGTCTTCAGCCGCCTATTCTGCCGCGATCTTCGCCGCCGGATTCGCGGCCGAGACTACGGACACGAAAGTACGGCGCTTGTAACCGGTCTTGAACGAGACGCGGCCTTCGCGAAGGGCGAACAGGGTATGGTCCTTGCCCATGCCAACGCCTTCGCCCGCATAGAATTTGGTGCCGCGCTGGCGAATGATCACGTTGCCGCCCGCGACGGCTTCGCCGCCGAACAGTTTCACGCCCAGCATTTTGGGGTTCGAGTCGCGACCGTTGCGCGAAGAACCGCCTGCTTTTTTGTGTGCCATACGACTAGTCCTTTAACCGGCGGTGATGCCCAGCACCTTCACCTTGGTGAAGTGCTGGCGGTGGCCACGCTTGCGGTGGGTGTTCTTGCGGCGCTTCTTCTTGAAGGCGATGACCTTCTCGCCCTGGCCGTGCTCGAGGATCTCGCACTGGATGGAGGCGCCCTTGACCAGCGGCGCGCCGATCTTGGGGGCATCGCCGCCCAGCATCAGGACGTCGCCGATGGTGAGCTTGGAGCCCACATCGCCCGCCAGGCTTTCGACCTTCAGGACCATGTCCTTGGCCACTTTATACTGTTTTCCGCCTGTGCGGACGACCGCGTACATGGTCTAAATCCTTGAAAGTAAATGGTTTTCCGCAAACCTGAGTCTGGCGGAGAGCGGCGGAATATACGCAAAGGCGCTCTAGGGTCAAGCGCCGGTTTTTACGGGGTTTTCAGGCGCTTCTTTTGGCGCTCCTGAACCCGGGCCAGCACGGCTCCCAGCAGCATGACCACCCCCAGCATGATCGCCATCATCTTGGCGTTGGAGATGGTCAGGGCGATGCGGGCAAGATTGTCGCTGGCCCCCGACAGCATCATGAAAAGCTGCAGCGCGTTCTCCAGCATGTCCAGCATGGCGCCCGCCACAGGCACCGCCGCCAGCATGGTCATAATGCGGTGAAACCGGGTTCCGGCGGGAGCAAAGGCCTCGCGGGCGATAATGGCCGAATAGAAGAAGGAGGCCGCATAGAGCGGCATCAGCAGATAATCCAGCCCCCAGTTGAAACCCGCGCGCACGGCATAGATCGAGGGCCACACCATGAAGGCGGCGTTATATTGCTGGGCGGTGGAAAAGCGCTGCAGGTCGGCGGTGCCGAACCCCGACAGGGCCTCCAGCCTGAGATCGGACGCCGCCAGGACGGCGAAAACAAGGATCGCCAGCAGGGTGGAAATGGCCCAGCGCCGCACCAGCAGCTGTTTGGTAATTCGCATCGTGTCCGCCGAAAAATGCTCTAAATTCAGTCTATGCGAAGCCTGGGCGACATTCTCTACAATTTTCACTGGGTGGTGCCGGGCGAGGCGTCGCGGGCGATGCAGGCTTGGGCCGGCGGCCTGGGCGCATTCCTCAGGGTGCGCGGCATCCGCGCCATCATCAATCTGCGCGGCCGCAATGACGATCTGTCCTGGTGGAAAAAGGAGACCGCGACCGCGCAAACCCACGGCATCGCCCATCTCGACGCCATGCTGGATTCGCGCAAGCTCCCCAGCCGCGAGATGCTGGCGCGGCTGATCGAAAGCTTCAACACCGCGCCCAAGCCCTTCATGCTCAAATGCTCAGGTGGGCAGGACCGTACGAGTTTCGCGGCGGCGCTGTATCTGATCTATCGCGACGGCTGGGACGCGCTGCCAAAGGCACGGGCCCAGTTCGCACGCTATCCCTATCTGCATTTTCCCAAGCGGCAGCAGCGCTGGCTGAAAGCGTTTGTGGATTTTGCGATTGAGGATTCCGGCGGCCTGCCGCTGGAACAGTGGATCGCACAGCGTTATACGCCGGAAGATCTGAAAGCCTGGCTGGACAGCCATGGTCTTGAGGATGGTTATGCCGCGATCTTCACCGCGCCCACGCGCAGTCCCTATCAATGGTAAGCCGCCCCTGGGCAATTCGCTGACAATTGCGCCGGGCGTGTTGTTGTTGCGCGAGAGATTCTCGCCGCTCCAGCAACAGGCGTTGCTGGCGGATGTGCTGGAACGCCTCAAGCTGGCGCCGCTGTACCGTCCGGTCATGCCGGGCACCGGCAAACCCTTCTCAGTAGAGGAAAGCAGTTTCGGCGCCCTGGGCTGGGTGGCGGACAAGGCGGGCTATCGCTATCAGCCGACCCATCCGGTGACAGGCAAACCCTGGCCCGCGATTCCGCCGGCGCTGCTGGCGCTCTGGCGCGAGATCAATGACGGCCCCGCGCCGGAAAGCTGCCTGGTCAATTTCTATGGCGCGGGCGCCAAGATGGGGCTGCATCAGGACCGGGATGAGAAAGACACCAGCGCCGCGGTGATCGGGATTTCGCTGGGCGACACCGCTCTTTTCCGCATCGGCGGCACAGCACGTAGCGGCAAGACGGTGAGCGTCAGCCTCGCCTCGGGGGATGTGATCGTGTTCGGCGGCCCGTCGCGGCTGGCCTATCACGGCATCGACCGCATCAGGCCCGGCACGTCGCGCTTGGTACCGGGCGGGGGACGAATAAGTCTGACCCTGCGGCGGGTGACGGTTTGAGACGATGGCCAAAAAAAAAGCCCCCGGCGCGAGGCCGGGGGCTAATGCGCTTAAATGCGCGAGAAGCTGCCGGGAGGGGATGACCGGGAGCCTCAGCGAAGACGGGAGCTGAAAGCGAGCGGGGGGCAGTGCCAGCAGCTCAAGGCCGTCTTCGAGGAGTAAACTATGCAAGAATAGAACATGTTTCAAGAAAATTCGAACTTAAGAAGAATTACATCATTTTTAGAGTGACAATTACATTTATGCCACATTCGTTCGCAGTAAAAACCTAGCGATTCCGCCTTTGGCGCGGCTGACGCAGGGCATCGCCAAAGGCCGCAAACAGGGCCCGGCTGAGGCCATCCTCCGCCCAGCGCCATTCCGGATGCCATTGCACCCCCAAGAGGAAGCCCGCCGCCCCCGGCATGGAAACCGCTTCGATCTGGCAGTCGGGCGCGGTCGCCTCGGCTTCCAGCCCCAGCGCCAGGCGGTCCACGCCCTGATGATGCAGCGAATTGACCATCACCTCCTCCAGCCCCGACAGACGCGCCAAGAGGCCGCCGGGCGCCAGTCGCACGGCATGGGCTGCGGCATATTCCTGGTCGCGCGAGGCGTTCTGCGGCTCGCGGTGATCCAGGCGGCCGGGAATCTCATGGACGTGCTGGTGGAGCGTGCCGCCCAAGGCGACATTGAGTTCCTGAAAACCGCGGCAGATGGCCAGCACGGGAACGCCGTGGGCAATCGCAGCTTTGAGCAGGGGAAGCGTGGTCGCATCGCGCGCGCCATCCAGCTCGGTGCCGGCACGCAGGCTGCCGCCATAGTGGGACGGGGCGACATTGGAGGGGGCGCCGGTGAACAGCAGCCCGTCCACCGCAGCCAATATGTCGTCCACTGCCAGCGGCGTGTCTGTTGAAGGGATCAGAAGCGGCAGGGCGCCGGCACCATCGCGAATGGCGGTGACATATTCGTCATTGACCTGATGCGTGGGCATGTCGCCCGACATGCGACGGTCGGTCACCAGCCCCGCGACCGGCATTATCTGCTGCTTTGCTTGATCTTGACGGCCTTGGCCGGCACGGCGAACAGCGCCTGGTCCAGGCTGCCGCCGGTTTGCGCGCCCTGCAGCGCCACGGTGGTGACGCCGCCCTGATTGTCCTTCACCGTCCATTGCCGCAGTTCGATGACGGGCGCGGAAAAGACCAGCGTGATGTTGGAAGTGTTGCGGTTGGTGCTGGTGCGGGCGCGCACGATCAGTGCGCCGTCCTGCTCGGTGACGCCCAGCACGGCCCGGTTGCGCGCCAGGTCCACCTTCGCATTCAGCAGCAGCCCCAGCGGCGTGTCGTCGAGATCATAATTGTCGACCGTATTGAGCCGGGCATTTTTCACATAGATCCGGCCGCCCGTGGCGACGATGCTGACCGGATTGGGGGCGCGGAAGGCAAAGCGGATGCGACCGGGCTTTTCGAGATAGAGTTCGCCCTGGTCGGCATTGCCGTCCGGCCGGATCTGGACGAATTCGCTGCGCAGCGTGCGGATGCTGTTCAGATAGGCGCTGATGCGGTCGAGATGGGCTTTCTCCTGCGCGCTGAACGACTGGAAAATGCGCTGGGGAACCTGGCCGGCGCCGGTCAGGCAGACGATGGAGAAGGCGGCGATCAGAAGTGGAAAACGGCGCATCTTGGGAGGCTCACACGGCAATGGGGAGAAAATCGGGCAATTTGCGCCGCATCCGGCTTTGCGGCCATACAGGGGCAAGATAGGGTCTCAAGCTGAATAAACAACCAACGAATTGATGTCTGTATCCCCCTTTTCCCATATCGCGGTGCTGGGCGCGGGCGCCTGGGGCACCGCCCTGGCGCTGGCGTCGCTGGCGGCGGGACGCAAGACCACGCTCTGGGTGCGCGAAGAGGACGTGCTGGCCACCATCCATGCGCGCGGCGAAAACCGTTTCCTGCCGGGCGTGTCCTTGCCGAAAACATTGATTGCCACCGGCGATCTGGCTGAGGCCGCCAAGGCCGACGTCCTGCTGCTGGTGGTTCCGGCGCAGGTGCTGCATGGCTTTGCCGACCGGCTGAAACCGCTGATTGCGCCCGGCACGCCACTGGTGATCTGCGCCAAAGGCATCGAACAGGGCAGCGGCAAGCTGGTCACCGAAGTGCTGGAAGAGGCCGCGCCGCAGGCTGAGGCCGCGATCCTGTCGGGACCATCCTTCGCGCGCGATGTGGCGCGCGGTCTTCCCACCGCCGTCACCATCGCCGCGAAAATCGATCTGGCGGGCAGGCTGCAGGCCAGTCTGGGGTCGGCCAGCTTTCGTCCCTATGCCAGCGATGATCTCACCGGCGTGGCGCTGGGTGGGGCGGCCAAGAATGTCTATGCGATTGCCTGCGGCGTGGTCGAAGGCATGGGTCTGGGCGAAAATGCCCGCGCCGCGCTGCTGGCCCGCAGCTTCGCGGAGCTGGCGCGGTTGGGCGAAGCCTTGGGCGCCAGGCGCGAAACTTTGATGGGGCTTTCCGGGCTGGGCGATCTGGTGCTGACCGCCACCAGCAAATCCTCACGCAATTTTTCCTTCGGCGTGGCGCTGGGCGAAGGCAAGGCGCCGTCAGGTGCGCTGGCCGAGGGCGTGGATACCGCGCCCGCGCTGGTGGCGCGCGCCAAAGCGGTGAATGTCGAAATGCCGATCGCCGAAGCCGTGGCCGATCTTCTCAGCGGCGCGTTGCCGCCGGGCGAGGCGGTGATGCGGCTGATGGGACGGCCCCTGAAAGCCGAGAAATAAGGGCGGACGTGATGGCGTACTGGCTGTTCAAGACCGAAGCGGAAACCTTCTCCTGGGAGATGCAGAAGAAGAAAGGCGCCAAGGGCGAACCCTGGAGCGGCGTGCGCAACTGGACCGCCGCCGGCAACATGAAAGCGATGAAGAAGGGCGATCTGGGCTTTTTCTATCACACCGGCGACGAGAAGCGGATCGTGGGCATCGTGGAAGTGATCGGCGAATACCGGCCCGATCCCACCGACGAGGCCGGCAAGTTCGGTCTCGTCGTCGTCAAGGCGATCAAGGACATGCCCAAGCCGGTAACGTTGGCCGAGGTGAAAGCCAATCCCAAACTGTCCGAGATGAGCCTGGTCAAAAGCTTCCGCCTGTCGGTGCAGCCGGTGCGCGACAATGAATGGAAAGAGATCAGTCGTATGGGCGGGCTGAAATAATCACGCCGACAGCTTCATCAGCGTCAGCCCGCTGACGATCAGACCCGCCGCCGCAAGGCGCATTGCGGTTACCGGTTCCCCCAATAGCGCGATGCCCAAAACAAATGTGCCGACCGCCCCGATCCCGGTCCAGATCGCATAGGCGGTGCCCAGCGGCAGGGCGCGCAGCGATAGCGATAGGAACAGCAGGCTTCCCACCAGCGATGCCAGCGTGATCAATGTGGGAACGGTTCGGGTAAAGCCCTGCGATTGCTTCAGGTAATAAGCCCAGACGATTTCCAGGACGCCCGCGAGCAACAGATAAAACCAGGCCATGACGGCTCTCCGAAAAAGAGCCGGGCCGTCCCGGTCGGTGTGCGGCGAAATGCAGGGTCGTCCCCGCACCCCCAACTTAGGCCATCAGGCCCCGGCTTCAAGACAGATAGCGGCGCATCATCACTGTGTAGGGCGCATAGCCCGCGCCTTCATAAGACCGGATGGCGCGGGCGTTCCCGGCAAGGACGCTGATGGTCAGCAATTGATGGCCCCGCGCCCGCGACCAGTCTTCACAAGCGCCGATCAGGGCGCGGCCCAGTCCCTTGCCGCGCGCCTCAGGCATCACAAAGATTTCCGCCAGGAAGCCGTGGCGGCGTTCCGGCTCGGCGATAAAAAGTTCGCCATGTTCCTCATAGGCGAAGGCCCAGCCCACCGCTTTGCCCGCATCTTCCGCAATCAGCATGATGCCGTGCTTTTCGGCGCAGCGCTCCTGGGCGTCACGCCAGTGATCGGCGGCAAAGGCCGGATCGCGGCGGCGATTGGGTTCGAACGCGGCCTCGTAATCCTGCAGCCCGTTGATGAAGGACAGGATGGCCGGTTCGTCAGCGGGAAGCCTGGCTTCTCGTATCGTCATGCATCGATATTGGCATGGCGGGTTTCGCGAATGAAGAACAGCCCGATCACGAAGGTGAGCCCCGCCACGATCACCGGGTACCACAACCCGTAGAAGATATCGCCGCTGGCGGCCACCATGGCAAAGGAGGTGGTCGGCAGGAAGCCGCCGAACCAGCCATTGCCGATGTGATAGGGCAGACTCATCGAGGTGTAGCGGATGGCTGCGGGGAACATCTCCACCAGCATGGCGGCGATGGGGCCATAGACCATGGCGACATAGATCATCAGCACGGCGAGAATGGCGATCACAGCAGGCTTGTTGACGGTCGCGCTGTCGGAAGCGGCCGGGTAGCCGGCCGCTGTCAGCACGGCGGAAGCCTGCGCCTCCCAGGCGGCGCGGCGCGTGGCCAGTTGGCCTTTGTCCAGTATATGGCCGTCGAACGAGGCCAGGGTGGTGGCTTCACCCACCGTCACCCGCGCCAGCGTGCCGGCGGGGGCGGCTTCATTGCGATAGGGCAGACCGGCGCGCGCCAGATAGGATTTGGCGATGTCGCAGGAGGAGTTGAACGCGGCCTTGCCGACCGGATCGAACTGGAAGGCGCACGCGTTTGGATCGGCAATGACGGTGATGGGCGCGCGCTGCGACGCCGCCGCCAGGCCGGGATTGGCCGCCGCGGTCAAAGCGTGGAACAGCGGGAAGTAGGTCAGCGCCGCCAGCAGACAGCCGCCCAGGATGATGGGCTTGCGCCCGATCTTGTCCGACAGCCAGCCGAACAGGATGATGAAGGGGGTGCCGATGGCCAGGCCGCAGGCGACCAGCTGGTTGGTCAAGGCCCCGTCCACCTTCAGGATCTTCTCCAGGAAGAACAGGGCGTAGAACTGGCCGGTGTACCAGACCACCGCCTGCCCGGCCGTCAATCCGGCCAGCGCCAGGATCACCAGCTTGAGGTTCCGCTTGTTGGCAAAGGCTTCGGTCAGCGGCTTTTTCGAGGTCTTGCCTTCCTTGACCAGCTTCTGGAACACCGGGCTTTCATTCAGCCTGAGCCGAATCCACAGCGACACGCCCAGCAGCACGCCCGACAGCAGGAAGGGCAGCCGCCAGCCCCAGTCGGAGAAATCCTGCGCACCCAGCTGGGTGCGGGTGGCCAGGATGACGATCAGGCTGAGAAACAGCCCCAGCGTGGCGGTCGTCTGAATCCAGCTGGTGTAAAATCCGCGCCGTCCCGGCGGCGCATGTTCGGCAACATAGGTGGCCGCGCCGCCATATTCCCCGCCCAGCGCCAGGCCCTGGAGCAGGCGCAAGCTGACCAGCGCGATCGGCGCGATCACCCCGACACTTTCATAGGACGGCAAAAGTCCGACGGCGAAGGTGGACACGCCCATCAAGAGCATGGTCACCAGGAAGGTGTTCTTGCGGCCCCACATATCGCCCAGCCGGCCGAAGATCAGCGCCCCGAAAGGACGCACCGCAAAACCGGCGGCGAAGGCCAGCAGCGCGAAGATATAGCCGGTGGTCTCGTTCACCCCGGAAAAGAAGTGCCGGGTGATATAGGTGGCGAGCGACCCGTAGAGATAGAAGTCATACCATTCGAACACGGTGCCGACGGACGCGCCGCCGATGACCATCGCGTCCTTGCGATCGACCTTATGCCTCGCCATTTTCGCCCCCGCGCTGCTAGTGATCCAGCGCCTTGACGATTTCTTCCGTCATCTTCTTGGCGTCGGCGAACAGCATCATGGTGTTGTCGCGGAAGAAGAGTTCGTTCTCCACGCCGGCATAGCCGCTGCCCATGCCGCGCTTGATGAACAGCACGGTCTTGGCCTTTTCCACGTCCAGGATCGGCATGCCGAAGATGGGCGACTTGGGATCGGTCTTGGCCGACGGATTGGTGACGTCATTGGCGCCGATCACATAGGCGACATCGGCCTGGGCGAACTGGGAATTGATGTCTTCCAGTTCGAAGACTTCGTCATAGGGCACATTGGCTTCGGCCAAGAGCACGTTCATGTGGCCCGGCATACGGCCCGCCACCGGATGGATGGCGTAGCTGACCTTGACGCCTTCCTTCTTCAGCTTGTCGGCCATTTCGCGCACCGCATGCTGGGCCTGGGCGACCGCCATGCCGTAACCGGGCACGATGATCACCGAAGCCGCATTCTTCATGATGAAGGCCGCGTCATCCGACGAGCCCTGTTTGACGGGGCGGGTTTCCGCGGGCCCGGCCGCGGCACCGCCGGTATCGCCGCCGAAGCCGCCCGCGATCACGCTGATGAAGCTGCGGTTCATGCCCTTGCACATGATGTAGGACAGGATCGCGCCGGAGGAGCCCACCAGCGCGCCGGTGATGATCAGGGCGGTGTTTTCCAGAGTGAAGCCCAGCGCGGCGGCGGCCCAGCCCGAATAGGAGTTGAGCATCGAGACCACCACCGGCATGTCGGCGCCGCCGATGGGGATAATCAGGGTAATGCCGAACACGAAGCTGAGGATGGTGATGGCCCAGAACATCCAATAGGCCTGGTCCAGGGCGAACCAGCCGACCAGCCCGATGATGGCGACGAAGATCAGCAGGTTGAGCAGGTGGCGCGCGGGCAACATAATGGGCGCGCCGGACATGTTGCCGTTGAGCTTGGCGAAGGCGATGACCGAGCCGGAAAATGTGATGGCGCCGATGGCGACGCCCAGGCTCATCTCGATCAGGCTCTGGACATGGATGGCGCCGGGGGCGCCGATGCCGAAGGTTTCGGGCGAATAGAGCGCCGCGCCCGCGGTCAGCACCGCGGCCATGCCGACGAGGCTGTGGAACGCCGCCACAAGCTGGGGCATGTCGGTCATGGCGATCTTCTTGGCCATCACCGCGCCGATCAGCCCGCCGATGCCCAAACCGCCGATCACCAGCGCCCAGGTCACCAGATCGCTGACGCCTGAAATCCACAGCGTGGTCAGGACCGCGATGGTCATGCCGATCATGCCGTTGCGGTTGCCCGCGCGGCTGGAGGCCGGTGACGACAGGCCCTTCAGCGCCAGAATGAAAAGCGAGCCGGCGACGAGATAGAGGAGCGCGGCGATATTGGGATTCGCGCTCATTTCTTCTCTTTCTTCTTGTACATCGCCAGCATGCGGCTGGTGACCAAAAAGCCGCCAAAGATGTTCACCGACGCCAGGATCAGGGCGAAGAAGCCGAGCCCCTTGGATATCCAGGATTCGTCATTGATGACCGGCACCGCCACCGCGATCAGGGCGCCCACCACGATCACCGAGGAAATCGCGTTGGTCACCGCCATCAGCGGGGTGTGCAGCGCGGGCGTCACGCCCCAGACCACGAAATAGCCGACGAAAATCGCCAGCACGAAAATGGAAAAGCGGAAGACGAAAGGATCGATGGCCACGGCTTCCATGTCTAGCCCCCCTGCACCGGCGCACCGGCGACGGCAGCGCCCTTGATGATCTCGTCATTCCAGTCGATCGCGAGCGCGCCGGACTTCTTGTCCACGATCAGCGACACGAAATTGAACAGGTTGCGGGCATAGAGAGATGAGGCGTCGGTCGACAGCCGCCCCGGCAGGTTGGTGTAACCCATGATGGTGACGCCATGGACCTCGACCACCTCATCGGGCTTCGACAAGGGCGTGTTGCCGCCCGCGCCCGCCGCCAGGTCCACGATCACCGAGCCGGGCTTCATCGATTTGATCATCTCTTCGCTGACCAGGATCGGCGCCTTGCGGCCCGGGATCAGCGCGGTGGTGATGACGATGTCCTGCTTCTTGATGGTTTCGGCCGTGAGCGCGGCCTGCTTGGCCTGATACTCGGCCGACATTTCCTTGGCATAGCCGCCGGCGGTCTGGGCATTCTTGAATTCCTCGTCCATCACCGCGACGAAGGTGCCGCCGAGGCTCTCCACCTGCTCCTTGGTGGCGGGACGCACATCGGTGGCGCTGACGATGGCACCCAGACGCTTGGCGGTGGCGATGGCCTGAAGCCCCGCCACGCCCACGCCCATCACCAGCACGCGCGCCGGGGCGATGGTGCCCGCCGCCGTCATCATCATCGGCATGGCACGGCCGAACTGGGCGGCGGCGTCGATCACCGCCTTGTAACCGGCCAGGTTGGCCTGGGACGACAGCACGTCCATCGCCTGAGCGCGGGAGATGCGCGGCAGCAGCTCCATGGCAAAAGCGATGACGCCCTGGGAGGCCAGCGCGGCGATGGCGTCCTTTTCGGCATGGGGAGACAGCAGCGCGGCCAGTACCGCGCCCTTTTTCATCTGGGAAATTTCGCTGCTCTCTGCCCCGCGAACCTTCAGGACAATGTCAGCGTCCTTCAGGGTGCCGGCCGCATCGGGCGCGATCACAGCCCCCGCGGCGGTATAATCGGCATCACTGATGCGCGCGCCTGCACCCGCCCCCGCCTGTACCACCACATCCAGCCCAAGAGCCTTGAACTTCTTGACGGACTCCGGGCTCGCGGCTACCCGCGTCTCGCCCGCTCGTGTTTCCTTGGGGACCGCGAGCCGCATCGTCAGGTGCGCGCGGCTAGTTGGTGCGGAAAATGGCGAGGAAAATCATGATCAGCATGATCCCCGCAAACGACCACTTGCTGAATGTGAGAAAACCCGCATACGCCTTCTTGTGCTGGCTGATGTCCATGGAACCGATGTGGTAATCGTTCTCGTGCGCCATTTCGGCTCCCCAACTGTCTTGAAAGTGGGCGGAATATAGCAAAGGCGCAGGGCACGGCAACGGGCTTTATTAAGCCTTTGTTACCCGCGTCTGGCGGCGCATTCTGCGGCCCTGCCCTGTAGATTTGCGCCGATTCAGCTTTGCTTAAGCATCGAATCGCCGGTCTGGCTGTACCGGATAAGGACAGGCTTAAACGCCACATTTACCTGTGCCGACCACAATGCGGGCTTCACTCCTGGAAGGCCCTAGTCATGGCGCAGACCATTCTTGTCGTGGACGACGATCCGGTGCAGCGGCGCTTGCTGGAAACAGCAATCACCCGCAGCGGCATGCAGGTGGTGACCGCGCCGGGCGGCCAGCCCGCGCTCGACCTGATCGGCGGCCCGCGCGGCGACCAGATCACGCTGGTGATGCTGGACCTGGTGATGCCTGACATGGGCGGCCTGGACGTTCTGGCCAAGCTGCGTCCGACCAATCCCGACCTGCCGGTGATCGTCCTGACCGCCAAGGGCGGCATCGATTCCGCCGTCGAAGCCATGCGCGCCGGCGCCAACGACTTCCTGGTCAAGCCGGCCAGCCCGGAACGCATCGCGGTCTCCATCCGCAACCAGCTCAAGATCGGCACCCTGTCGGGTGAAGTGAAGCAGCTCAAGAAGAAGGCCGACAACAAGCTGACCTTCGACGACCTGGTCGCCACCTCGCCGGAAATGAAGCAGGTCTTCCGCCTGGGCACCCGCGCGGCCCAGTCCGATATCCCGGTCTTGATCGAAGGCGAAAGCGGCGCCGGCAAGGAACTGATCGCCCGCGCAATCCAGGGCACGTCGGGGCGTTCGGGCAAGCCCTTCGTCACCGTCAATTGCGGCGCGATTCCGGAAAACCTGATCGAAAGCATCCTGTTCGGGCATGAAAAGGGCTCGTTCACCGGCGCCTCCGACAAGCATCTGGGCAAGTTCCAGGAAGCCGATGGCGGCACGCTCTTTTTGGACGAAATCGGCGAACTGCGCCTGGACATGCAGGTCAAGCTGCTGCGCGCCCTGCAGGAAGGCGAAGTCGATCCGGTCGGCTCCAAGCGTCCGGTGAAAGTGAATGTGCGCATCGTCGCCGCCACCAACCGCGATCTTGGCCAGATGGCCAAGGAAGGCACCTTCCGCGAAGACCTTTATTACCGCCTGAACGTATTCCCCGTGATGGTGCCGGCCTTGCGCGAACGCACCGGCGACATCGCGCCGCTGTCCCGCCACTTCATCGAGCGTTTCGCGGCGGAAGAGAACAAGCCGGTTTCGGGCCTCACCCCACAGGCCAGCCAGCTGCTGGAACAGTTCAACTGGCCAGGCAATGTGCGCCAGCTGGAAAACACTATCTTCCGCGCCGTCGTCTTGTGCGATGGTTCCCTGCTGGATGTCTGTGACTTTCCGCAAATTGCCGCTGCGCTTGGCGTGGACGCGCTGGTGCGCCAGGCCGCGCCGGCGCCCGCCGCGTCTGGTTATGCGCCTGCCCTACCCGCCGGTTCCGCCTATGCGCTCAGCACCACCGATGGCGCCGGCCATATCCGCAAGTTCGAGGAACTGGAATCGGAAATCATCCGCATGGCGATTGCGCGTTACGAAGGCCATATGTCCGAAGTCGCCCGGCGCCTGGGCATCGGCCGCTCGACGCTCTATCGCAAGCTGAAGGAATTCGGCTTGGAGCCGGAACTGCAGAACGAGCCGATGGCGGGCGTGGCGCTGGACACCGATGAGTCGGTCCAGCCGGCGGTTCGCAAGGCGGGCTAGCACCGGTCAGAAACAAAAACGGCCCGCTCGTGAGAGTGGGCCGTTTTCTTTTGTGCCGCGACTTTAGCGCATATCCATGGCCGTTAAATAAAGGTCGAGCATCGCTTCCTGTTCCTGGAAATCGGCCTTGTCGAGTTTCCGCATCCGGATCACCTGGCGCATGATCTTGGTGTCAAAGCCGGTGCCCTTGGCCTCGGAATAGACTTCGCGGATATCGGCGCTGAGCGCCGCGCGTTCTTCTTCCAGCCGCTCGATGCGGTTGATGAAGGATTTGAGCTGGTCCTTGGCGAAGCCGGATTTGGCCATAATGGAACTCGATTTTGAAAAGCGGCGGACCCTAGCCCGCCCGCGCGAAGCGGCGCAACGCGTAAAATCAGGACCGGCTGTGCATATCGCAAAGCGCCGCGTCCAGTATGGGTTTGAGGCGCAACGCAAAACCTTGTGCGTCACCCTCGGTCGCAATCAAGTCCTGCCGCATCTCGATCAGCACATGCGGCAGATTGCGCATCGTCCCATGGGTATACAGCGTGTCGCCTTCCAGCGCGCCGGTATAGGGCTCGTTGTCCCCCACGGTGAAACCGGCCTCGGCCAGCCTTATCATCAGTGGCGCCGACAGGCGGGTGTCGCGGTCATACAGGATTCCAACCTCCCAGATGCGCGGCACGGTCTTCCAGGCCGGCGTGAAGCTGTGCATCGAGATCACCACCGCGTCTGGACCAATCCGGTCCAGTTCGCCTGTGATGGCGGCATGGTAAGGCGCGTGGAACTGCGCGATGCGTCGCGCCACGTCATCGGCATCCGCATCCCGGTTGCCCGGAAT
Organism: Rhizobium sp. Q54; assembly: GCA_945882615.1. Classification (GTDB taxonomy): domain Bacteria; phylum Pseudomonadota; class Alphaproteobacteria; order Micropepsales; family Micropepsaceae; genus Rhizomicrobium. The sequence goes on from CAMCWK010000011.1 coordinate 35,960, forward strand.
GATGGCGCCATCCGACAGCTTCATCACCAGGGTCGGATCTTCAGGGCCGCGGTTGAGATCGATCAGGAGCCGCGACCAGCGCCCCAGCAGGGCCGGCGCGCCGTAGGCGGCGGCCAGGGCGCGCGTCACCGCGGCGGCGCCAATGTCATAGGCGATGTGGGTAGCGAACAGAGCAGGGTCCAGGCCCAGCGTGCCGAAACCCGGTGGCAGGGCGTTGGAGGCATGGTCGCACAGCAGCAAAAGCCGCGATTTTGCGTTGCCCGGCAAGGCTTCAAAGGCGTTGTCCGTCATCAGCCTGCCATATAGGGCCGCGCCCGTTGACGGCCAAGCGGTTTCGCGCCAAACCGGGAAACCGATGCGTCGCACGACCCTCCTTCTGGCTGTGACCATGACCCTTTTCGGGGCCGCCCCGGCGCTCGCCGCCTTCAATGTCTGCAACAAGACCAGCCTGCCCACCCGCGTCTCGATAGGCCGCTTTGACGGCACCAGCTGGACCTCCGAAGGCTGGTGGACGGTCAAGCCCAAAAGCTGCGCCGGCATCCTGACGGGCCCCTTGCAGGGACGCTTCTATTACCTCTATGCCACCGATGGCGGCGCCGGGACCTGGGAAGGCAAGACATTCTTCTGTGTCGCCCCCGACAGCCGTTTCAAGTCCGCGGGGCGCGGCAACTGCGCCAAGCGCGGCTTCGACCGCCGCGGATTCTTTGAAGTGGACACGGGCCAGAAAGCCGATTGGACTCAAAATCTTTCCAACTAGGACCTTTTCGCATGCGCCGCCGCCGAAAAACAAAAATCCTGGCCACGCTTGGTCCGGCATCCAACACCCGGCCCATGATGCGGGCGCTGTTCGACGCCGGCGTCGACGTCTTCCGCATCAATATGAGCCACACCGGCCATGACATGCTCAAGCAGATGGTGGGAGATTTGCGCGCCCTGGCGGACGAGGTGGGGCGGCCGATCGGCATCCTGTGCGATCTGCAGGGTCCCAAGATCCGGCTGGGCAAGCTGTGTGGCGGGCCCCGCATGCTGAAGGAAGGCGAGCAGATCAAGCTGATCCTGGGCGAGACCAGCGACAGACCGGAAGAGGTGCCGATCCCGCATCCCGAAATCTTCCAGGCCATCAAGCAGAAGCACGCGCTCCTGATCGACGATGGCAAGGTGCGTCTCAGGCTGCTGCGCAAGGCCGACACCTTCGCCGAGGCGATCGTGGAAGTGGCGGGCGAGATCAAGGACCGCAAGGGCGTCAACATGCCCGATACGCTGCTGCCGATGTCGGCCATGACGCCCAAGGACCGCGCCGACCTCGACGCGGCGCTGGAGCTGGGCGTCGACTGGATCGCGCTGAGCTTTGTCCAGCGGCCCGAGGACGTGGCCGAGCTGAAGAAGATCGTGGCAGGCCGCGCCGGCGTCCTGGCCAAGATCGAAAAGCCCAAGGCGCTGTCGTCGCTGGCCGGCATCCTGGAACTGGCGGATGCGCTGATGGTGGCGCGCGGCGATCTGGGGGTGGAAATGCCGCTGGAGCGGGTGCCGGGGCTGCAAAAGCAGATCACCCGCGCCGCGCGCAAGGCCGGCAAGCCGGTGGTGGTCGCCACCCAGATGCTGGAATCGATGATCGCCTCGCCGGTTCCCACCCGCGCCGAAGTGTCGGACGTGGCGACGGCGGTGTTCGACGGCGCCGATGCGGTGATGCTGTCGGCGGAATCGGCGTCCGGTTCCTGGCCGGTGGAAGCGGTGCAGACAATGGACCGCATCGCTACCACGGTCGAAGACGACGAGCTGTACCAATCCTATATCGAGGCGCAGCGCGGCACGCCGGAAAAGACCACGCCGGACGCCATCATGGCGGCGGTGCATGAAGTGACCGCGACCATCGAGGCGCGCGCCATCGTCTGCTGGACCAAGTCGGGCCTCACCGCCATGCGCGCCGCGCGCGAGCGTTCGTCGGCGCCGATCATCGCACCGACCCCCAGCATTGAGACGGCGCGGCGGCTATGCCTGGTATGGGGCACCCACAGCGTGCTGACCGAAGACATCCGCGATTTCGACGACATGGTGAAGCGGGCTTCGCTGATCGCGCGGCAGGAGGGCTTCGCCGTGGCGGGCGAGCGTATCGTCATCACCGCGGGCGTGCCCCTGGGCACCACCGGCGCCACCAACATGCTGCGGGTGGCGTTCGTGACGGATGAGGACTAGCTGATCAGGTCGCAGGGCGGCATCTGGAAATTGTCCGGTACGCGCCGCGCCTCATAAGCGAAATTGGTCCGCAGATAGACATAACGCTGCTTCTGCGCATCCATCGACACCAGGCGGTAAACGTCGGTGCGCGGGTTGGACTCGCCATCCACGGTCTGGATATTGATGGTGAAGCCGTCCGCGGTTTTCGACCAGCGCCCGGCGGCATGCTGGTCGAAGGGCTTGCCCTTGATGCAGGTGCGATGATGCACCCGGAAGGTGCCGTCGGGCAGCATCCTGTCCAGATACATCGCGCCCTTGTCATCGGGCTGGCCATAGCCGAACCAGTTTCCCACCAGCGACGGCTGCGCGAAAGCCGCGCAAGGCGACAGCAGCAGCACCAGACACGCCACCAGACGCCGCATGTGTCAGATATCCTGGCCTTCGACGGCGCGGGTGAGTTCGCGGATACGGCGCTCGGCGCCTTCCATCTGCGGATTCAGCGCCGCCGCCTGGCGATAGAGCTTCAGCGCCTGGGCCTTGTCGCCATATTCCTGCAGCATATCGCCCAGCTCGACCATCGCCATGAAATGGCGCGGGTTTATCTGCACGGTCTTTTGCAAGCTGACCATCGCCGCGGCGTCATCGCCGGCGGCGGATTCCAGCGCGGCGCGGGTGCGCCAGCCCTCGGCATAGCGCGGCGCAATATTGGTGACGGCATTGATCAGTTTCTTCGCCACCGCCTTGTCCGAGGCAGCGACAGCGATCCGGACCCGGGTCATCAGCAGATCGATGCTGGGGCTGCCGGAGACGCGGTACAGTCCGGCCAGCTTTTCCTCAATCGGCTTTGCGGCTTCCGGCGAGTCCGCCTTTTTCAACTGCTCCAGCAATTGCGCTTCGGTGAGCGGCTTTTGCGGCTGGGCGGGTTTGGCCGCAGGTTTCGCGGCGGGCTTGGGCGCCTGCGCAGCGGCAGCCATGCCGGACAGCAGCAAAAGAGAAAGGGCCAGCTTCAAGCGCATGGCAGCAGTCTAATGCCGCCAATGTGGCAATTCTAGGCGCGGGGCAGATCCAGATTGGCGGGCTTGGGGCCGCCTTCGGCCCAATCCAGAAGCTCCGCCAGATGCAGTATCGGCTGGTGCAGGCCCTCGCCCGCCGCCAGATGCTGCAGGCAGCCGATATTGCCGCTGACCAGGACATCGGGCTGGGCGGCGGCGATATTGCCCAGCTTGCGTTCCCGCAAGGTGCCGGAAAGTTCCGGCTGCAGGATCGAATAGGTGCCGGCCGAACCGCAGCACAGATGCGATTCCAGGAACGGCGTCAGCGTAAAGCCGGCGGCTTCCAGCATCGCCTCGCCCACGCCGTTCAGCTTCAGGCTGTTCTGCAGGCTGCAGGCCGGATGATACGCCACGCGCAGAGGCTTATTTGATTCAAGAGGGGGCGGCGTCACCGCCAGCGGCGTGCAGAGTTCGGCAAAGTCGCGGGCGGCGGCGGCGAATTTCGCGGCGCGCGGTTCCCACACCGGGTCCCCGGCAAACAGGTGGGCATAATCCTTCATCGCCGAGGAACAGCCGGTGGCGGTGATCAGCACCCCGTCATACTGGCCCTGTTCATAGGCGATGATCGCCTTCCTGGCCCATGCCTTGGCCTCATCGTCGCGGCCCATATGGTGGGGCAGCGAGCCGCAACAGCCCGCCCCTTCGAGGGCCACCAGCTCGATGCCACGCCGCGCCAGCACCCGGCCCACCGCGGAATCGATCTGCGGCGCCAGCGCGCCCTGCACGCAGCCCGGCATGATGGCGACACGCTGTTTGACGACAGCCGGCTTGGGAAAATGCAGCGGTTCGGGACCTTGGGGCCGGGCCATCAAGCCCATCTTGGCCATGGCGCCCAGCCGTCCCGGCAGAATGGTGGCGATCGGCGCACCGATCTTGGCCAGCAGCAAGCCGATGCGCACCAGTTTGGGGCGCGTCATCACCTTGGCGAGGGTCCAGCGCAACAACCGCTCGCCCAGCGGGCGACGATAATGTTCCTGGATATGGACACGGGCTTGATCCACCAGCCGCTGGTAATTGACGCTGGAGGGACACGCCGTCTTGCAGTTCAGACAGGACAGGCAGCGATCGATGTGATGCACCGCTTCGGCGCTGGGGGCGCCGCCATTTTCCAGCATGTCCTTCATCAGCACGATGCGGCCGCGCGGGCTATCGCGCTCGTCGCCCAGCACCACATAAGTCGGACAGGTGGCGGTGCAGATGCCGCAATGGACGCAGGAACGCACCGCCTTGGCGGCGGGACCAAGCTGCGGATCGGCGAGCTGCTCAGGCGTGAACGCGTATTTCATCTTACAGACGGCCCGGGTTGAACAGCGACAGCGGATCGAAGGCCGCCTTGACGCTGCGGTTCAGCGCCGCCAAAGCGGGCGGCTGCGGCGCGTAAAGGCCGTGCGTTGCGCGCACTTCGGCGCTGGCGCGCAGCAGCATGGCTTGCCCGTTCGCGGCAGCGGCGATCTTGCGGATACGGGCGCCTTCCGAGGATGGCGCAGCCACCCACAACAGACCGCCGGCCAGGTCACCCAGCCAATATTGCGCGCCCAGTTCCTTGGCGATACGCGGCGCGTCGGAGGGCGCGATCATCACCCGCCAGACATCGCCTTCCACCCGTGCGAATTTTTCGCCATTGCCGATGGTGGGGAATGGATCCTCACCATCGAACCGCACCACAGCGCTGCCCAGCAGCCCGTGCGCCAGGGCGATCTTTTCCTCCAGCGGCTGGCTGGCGCCTTCCAGGCGGATCAGCGCCGAGCCCTGGCCCGTGCCCGGCGCGATGTTGCCGGGCAGATAGGCCAGCCCAGCGGGCTCCAACGCGCTTTGAGCGATCTTGCGCAGGTGCGCGAAACCGATTTCCGGCGACACATCCGGCAAGGCCAGCACCGCGAAATGGGTGGGGCGCGGATAAACGCGGAAAGTGAGTTCGGTCAGCACGCACAAGGTGCCATAGGCGCCGCAGACCAGTTTGGGCAGGTCAAAACCGGTGACGTTCTTTACCACCTTGCCGCCGGCGCGGAACGACGCGCCCAATCCATTCACGCCATGAAAGCCCAGCAGCGAGTCCCGCGCCCCGCCGTGACGCAAGCGCCCCGAACCCGACGCGTCGCAGGACACCGCGCCCGCCAACGTCGTCACGCCATTGCTGCCCAAAAGCTGTGACCAGTCGGCGGGATCAAATCCCAGACGCTGGTTCTTGGCCGCCAGCACACTGACGATTTCGGCCAGCGGCGTGGACGGCGCGGCGGTGAGGATCAGCTCCTCCGGCTCGTATTTCAGGATGCCCGACAGGCCGGAGACATCGAGCTTCGGAATGGCACCGAGCGGACGGCCGACAGCGCGGCGGGTGCTGCCCGCCACGATCTCGAACGGCGATCTGTCGGCGCGCGCGGCGCGCACGAAGTCGACGATCTCGGATTCTTTGGACATCGCGCTCATCTAGAAGCGCGGCAGGTGCGGATGGGGCAATTGCGCGCCATGGACATGGATATGGCCCTGCTCGACACAGGCCGAAAGCGTTGGAAACACCTTGCCGGGATTGAACAGGCCCTGGGAATCGAAGGCGCATTTGATCCGGTGCTGCTGGTCCAGGTCGGCCTCGCTGAACATTTCGGTCATCAGATCGCGCTTTTCGATGCCCACGCCATGCTCGCCCGACAGCACGCCGCCGACCTTGACGCACAGGCGCAATATGTCCGCGCCGAAGGCTTCGGCGCGCTCGAACTCGCCTTCCTTCATCACGTCGAAAATGATCAGCGGATGCAGGTTGCCGTCGCCGGCATGGAACACGTTGCAGAAGCCCAAGCCGTATTGTTCCGAGAGCTTCTCCATCTCCTGCAAGACCTGCGGCAGGGCATGGCGGGGAATGGTGCCGTCCATGCAGATCATGTCGGGGGCCAGCCGCCCCATGGCGGCAAACGCTGCTTTGCGGCCAGACCAGATGCGCGCGCGTTGCTTTTCGTCAGTCGCTTCAACCGACTTGCCGCCGCTTTGGGCGACAATCTCGACGATGCGCGACACGGCATAGGAAACGTCGGCCTCCACGCCATCGGCGTCGATGATCAGGATGGCTTCGGCGCCGGCGGGATAGCCGGGCTGGTTGTAGGATTCGATGGCGGCGGCGGCGCGGCCATCCATGAACTCCATCGCGGCGGGCACGACACCATCGGCGATGATGGCGGCAACGCAGGTGCCGGCCGCCTGGACGGTGTCGAACGACGCCATCAGGGTGCGCGTCACCGGCGCCTTGCGCAGGATCTTGACCACCACTTCCACCACGATGCCGAGCAAGCCTTCCGAGCCGGTGACCAGGCCCAGCAGGTCAAGTCCGCCCTGCGCGCCGCATTTGCCGCCCATTGTGACGATCTCGCCGCCTGGCAGGACAATAGTTACGCCGAGTAAATTGTTTGTGGTGAGACCGTATTTCAGGCAATGCAGCCCGCCCGAATTCTCCGCCACATTGCCGCCAATGGTGCAGGCGATCTGGCTGGAGGGATCGGGCGCGTAATAGAAACCCTGGGCTTCCACCGCCTTGGTGATGTTGAGGTTGGTGACGCCGGGTTCGACCACGACGCAGCCATTTTCGTAATCGATCTCGAGGATGCGCTTCATGCGCCCCATGCCGATTAGGATGCCGTCCTCGCGCGGCAGCGCGCCGCCCGACAGCGAAGTGCCCGCGCCGCGCGGCACGATGGGAATGCCCTCGGCGCTCGCATATTTCAGGACTTCGCTGACCTGATGACGGTCGGCCGGCAGCACGCAGACCAGCGGCATCTGGTGATAGGCGCTGAGCGCATCGGAATCGAAGGTGGAGAGACCGGATTTGTCCGAGACCACGCCGCCGGGAACGATTGTCTCCAGCGCCGCAACGATGTCCGCGCGGCGGGCGACAATTTTGGAATCGGTAACCGGAAGAAGCATGCGCGCCTATAACCCAACGCGGCGCAGTATGTCTTAGCCCTGACGGGCTTTGAACCGCGGATTCTTCTTGTTGATGACGTAGACGCGGCCCTTGCGGCGGATCACGCGGCAATCCTTGTCGCGCTTCTTGAGCGAACGGAGGGAATTGCGAACCTTCATGACACGCCTTTTTCAGCCAAAATGCGGCCCAAAGGCCGGGTTTTCTTAAGAGGCGCGGAAACTATGCAAGCACCCCCACCCTGTCAACCCGCCACACTGGGACAAAAATGGCGGTTTTCCGCCAAAAAAGCCACAAATGGGGCTATGATGACGGCATGACGCGGTGGTTTAACGCCCTGACCGGCCTGCACCGCTTGGCGGCCCTTTGCGGGACGCTGGCGGTCGTGGCGTGCGCCACCACCGCACCCAAGCCCACCCCGCCCGTACCGCCGGCCGTTTCCATCCCCGTCCAGCCGCCCAAGCCCATCTCCGGCAACACCAAATTCGATGCCTTTCTGGAGGGCGCCCGCAACGCCGCGCTCGCCCAGGGCATCCGCGCCGAAGTGTTCGACAGCGCCACGGCGGGACTGGCGCCGATTCCCTCCATCACCAATGCCAATGCCAACCAGCCGGAATTTTCCCGCCCCGTCTGGAGCTATCTCGACAGCGCGGCCTCAAAGCGCCGCGTCAATGACGGCAAGATCATGCTGGCCCGTCACGGCGACATGCTGGAACGGATCGCGGCGCAAAGCGGCGTGGCGAAGGAAATCCTGGTGGCGATCTGGGGTATCGAGACCGACTATGGCGCCGCCAAGGGCAGCCACAACCTGTTCGCGGCGCTGGCGACATTGGCCTATGACGGCCCGCGCACATCGTTTGGCGTGCCGGAATTCCAGGCCGCGCTGAGGATCTATCAGGAGCGGCAATATCCGCTGAGCGAGATGATTTCCTCCTGGGCGGGCGCTTTCGGCCAGACCCAGTTCACGCCCACCACCTTCCTGAGATTTGCCAGCGACGGCGATGGCGACGGCCAGATCAATCTGTGGCGCAGCGCGCCCGATGCGCTGGCTTCGGCGGCAACCTTGCTGGGGCGGCAGGGATGGAAGAGCGGCCAGCCCTGGGGCTATGAAGTGCGGCTGCCCGCGAAGTTTTCTTACCAGGATGCCGACACCAACACGCAAAAGCCCTTGCGGGAATGGCGCGCGCGCGGCGTGACGACAGCGGCGGGCAATGCGCTGCCCGCGTCCGATGAAAGCGCCGCCATCTACCTGCCGGCGGGCGCGCGCGGTCCGGCCTTTATCCTGTTTTCCAATTTCAGCGTCATCCTGAAATACAACAATGCCGCGTCCTATGCCCTGGCCGTGGGATTGCTGGCCGACCGCATCACGGGCGGCGGGGTCATCAAGCGCTCCTGGCCGCGTGACGAGCGGCCTTTGTCGCGTGACGAGCGGGTGCGCTTCCAGACCAATCTGACGCGCGCAGGCTTTGATCCGGGCGAACCCGACGGCGTGCTCGGACGGCGCACCCGCGCGGCGCTGCGCCAATATCAGATAGCGCGCGGCGTCACCGCCGACGGCTTTGCCACCGCCGCCCTGCTGGAGCGGCTGGACAAGGAAACGGTAAAGAGCCCCTGACATCACCCTTCGACAGGCTCAGGGTGAGGACTGAAAAAGTATCCTCATGCTGAGCTTGTCGAAGCATGAGGATCACCGCATTTTCTTGAAGCGGATTTCGCTGGTGGCGCTGCGGCCATCGGCATCCACCACCGTCACCCGCGCAAGCCCTTCACCCTCCGGCGTGTAAAGCGCGGGCGCGAAACGGTCGAAGCTGCCCAGCGGTGCGCCGTTCACCAGCCAGGTCAAGGGCGCGCGCCCGCCATCAGCTTTAAATTGCAGCGTAGGGTCTTTGGCCGACACCTCAGGCAACGGCACCACCGCGCCATTGGGCGGAAAGGCGATGGAGGGCGGCGGCACCTGCACCGTCTGGGGCGCGGCCGGCGCTTCCGCCTGACGGCGGAAGTTGCGCAAGGCGGGCGGCAATTCGTCGGTGCCTCGCACCAGCAGCGCGCCCGCCGGCACCGGCGGCGCGGCGCGGCGGTCGGGCGGCAACTGGCCGAACATCTTGAGCAGGATCGGCGCGCCCGCCTCGCGGCCGACATGACCGGGACGCGGCGTGCCGTCGGCACGGCCCACCCACACCGCCACGGTGTAATCGTTGGAGAATCCCACCGCCCAGGCATCGCGATAGCCGTAGGAGGTGCCGGTCTTGAAGCCGATGCTGCGCTTTTTCAAAAGCCCCTGCCCCATCGCCCAGCCGTCCGGCAGCGCCACACCGCTCAGCACCTCGCGCAGATAGTAGGCCGCGACGGGGCCGAACATCCGATGCGCGGGCTGGTCGGGCGCATGTTTGATCGTGCGCAGGCCCCGCGCCGTGCCGCCTTCGGCGATGCCGGCATAGAGCATCGCGACATCGGACAGCGGAACGCCCAATCCACCCAGCGCCACCGGCAGGCTGGGCGCATCGCTGGTGGGAAAGGCCAGACGCGCGCCGGCATTCTGCAACGACATGGTGAAGGCCAGCGGCCCCACCCGGTCCAGGATCATCACGGCCGGAATGTTCAGCGACATCTGCAGCGCATCGCGCGCCGTCACCGCGCCCAGATAGGTGCCATCGAAATCCTTGGGGGCATAGTCGCCGAAGTTGGTGGGCACATCCTCCATCCGGCTGGCGGGATGCAGCAGAAGATTGTCGAAGGCCAGGCCATAGATGAACGGCTTGAGCGCCGAACCGGGCGAGCGGTTGCGGGCGGCAAGATCGACCTGCCCGGCGCGGCCCCAGTAATCGGTGCCGCCGACATAGGCGACGACATTGCGGGTCTTATTCTCCACCACCACCAGCGCGACATCGGCGCCGTCGTCGAAATAGGCGCGCTCCTGTTTGGCCAGGCGTTCGGCGGCCGCCTGGATGCCGGCATCCAGCGTCGTCGTGATCTGCGTGTTCCTGTGTTTCAGCACCAGCCGCTGCGCCAGATGCGGCGCGTTCAGCGGCATGGGCTGTCGGGCAAACGGCACGCCGTCCTGCATGGCGACGCGCGCGTCGCCCGCGCTGATCACGCCCGCATCCACCATGCGGCTGAGCACCTTGTCGCGTCCCGCCTTCGCGGCGCGGGCATGGCGGTCGGGACGCTGGCGAGTGGGTGATTGCGGCAACGCCACCAATAGCGCGGCCTGGCCCAGATCCAGCGCCGCCGGCTCCTTGCCGAAATAGGACAGCGACGCGGCGCGCACCCCTTCCAGGTTGCCGCCCATCGGCGCCAACGTCAGGTAGAGAGAAAGGATTTCGTCCTTGCTGTAGCGAAGCTCCAGCTGAACAGCGCGAACGATCTGCAGAAACTTGTAAGGGAGCGAATGCGGGTTGGGCTCGAGCAGCCGCGCCACCTGCATGGTCAGGGTGGACCCGCCCGACACGATACGCCCGGCGCTGAGGAATTGCAGGCTGGCGCGCGTCAGGGCCGCCACATCCACGCCCCAATGGCGCTCGAAACGCTTGTCTTCATAGGCGCGCAGCATGGCGAGATAGCGCGGCCCCACTTGCTCCGGCTTGGTCTTGATCCGCCAGGCACCATCCTTGCTGAGAAAGGCGCGCAGCAGGGTGCCGTCACGCGCCGTCACTTCCGGCGACAGCGTCTCGGCGCGGGTCATGTCGGGCGGATTGGCGCGGTCGGCCGCCGCCAGCGCGCACAGGAACCCGAAGGCGCCAAAGCCGCCGACGATCAGGCGATGGCGCCAGCGGTTCACGGATTGACGTTGAGCTGTCCCACCGAGGTCCGCGCCCGGATGGCGGGGGCATACATATCCTCGGCATGGGCGGCCGGCAGCGCGAACCGCCCCACCGACACAGCGCGGGCGATATAGGCGATGCGGAAGGTCGGTGTCGGCTCCGGTGTCTTGCGATTGGCGGGGCGATAGCGCTCGCCGATATCGAAGGCGGCGATATAGCGGTCATCCCGCGCCGTCTGGCGGCTGGTGTCGGTGAGACCGCCCAGGAAGGGATAGGCCTTGGCGTCATTACCCACCAGCGGCTGCTCGATCTCCAGGCCTGCCGGCAGCAAGTCGATCACCCCCATCTGGCGATAGATGCCATTGGGCATCTGCCCCGTTATCTGGATGATCACGCGGTCGTTCTGGCGCAGGCTGGACACATCGGCGGGCGACCCCGACATGGTCCAGATGCTCTTGCTCAGGATGAGACCATTGGCCATCGCCGGCAAGGTTGCATTGGGCGTGCCGGTGACGGCGGTGGAGCGCCAGACCGTGCCGCTGCCGCGATTGGCAAAGGTGATGCCGGCATCGAGCTGCGCCACGCTCGGCGTCAACCGCACCGCGCCGGCGCGCGGAGCCGCGGGCGCACCATTGACGGTGACGTTGAGCGGCAGCTTCTGGCGGGTCAGCGCATGGGCGGCGCGCAGCATCCAGCCCTTTTCCTGGGTGGTGGTGTCTTCGATCTTGCTGCTGAGGGTCTTGGTCTTGTCGAGGAACTGCGGCACCAGGTCGGCCTTGCCGTTTTCCGCCGCCAGCGCCAGCGCGCCCGACAGGTCGCGCAGCAGCGAGCCATAGACGTCATGCGGATAGCTGGCCGGATTGGCACTGGCGATCAGATCGCGCGCCTTGCGGAAGCCGTATTCGGCGCGGGACCGGTCGCCCACCTGCGCCGCCGCCGCGCCCGTCAGCGCCGCGGCCAAGGCCGAGCGCATCGCCGCCACCTTGGTGTCGCTGAAGTAGCGCAGGTCGGAGACATTGGCCTGACCCTGCTGCGCCAGCACATAGAAGGCATAGGCGCGGGTGAGATCGTCGCTGCCTTCGGAGGCCCCCGATGTCTTCAGCCAGTTGGTGCCGCGGGTCAGCGCGTCGTTGCCCACCACGTAATTGCGGGCCTTGGCCTGGTAGAGGAAGTCCAGCGCATAGACGCTGAGGAAGGCATCAGCCTCGCTGCCCGGACCCCACATGCCGAAATTGCCGGCATAATTCTGCATGTCCAGCACCTGGTCGATCGCCTGCTGGACGCGCGGGCGCAAGCCATTGTCGCGCGGCAGACCGGCCAGATCGGCGACGTCGTTGAACAGCAGCAGCGGCTGGGCGCGGCTGACGGTCTGTTCGAGGCAGCCATAGGGATACTTGTCCAACCACTTCAGGAGGCCGGCGACATTGTTATAGCTGTGCGCCGCCGAGACGCTGATGGTTGCGCTGGCGGTGGACGCCACCAGGTCAGCGATGATGGCGCGGCCCGCCGTATAGCTGCCGTTCGCAGGAAGCGGCAGTTCCTCTTCGCGCGACACATCCAGTTGCGAGGCCCGCACCTGGATCGGCCAGCCATGGCTGACCTTGAAGCCACCCGGCCCGGTCACATCCAGGGTGATGTTGGCGATGCCGAGCCCTGCGCCGCGCAGCTGCACCGGCAGCAGCACGCGCTGCTTGCGGTTCAGGCTCTGGGTCAGCACTGTCTGGCTGCCGGACGCCAACGACACCGGCCCGCGGGTGCGGATGGTGGCGGTGTAGCTGCCCGCAGCGCCCTCGACATTGTCGAGGTTGAGCGCCGCGCCGATGGTATCGCCGGGCGCCAGGAAGCGCGGCAGGACAAGGTCGGCCACGACGGAATCGCGCACGATCAGCATGCGGTCGGCATGGCCCAGCTTGTCGGCGCTCCAGGCCACCGCCATCAGCCGCAGGCTGCCGTTAAAGTCGGGAATCTCCAGCACGATGTTGGCGGTGCCGTTGGCGTTCAGTTTTACGATGCCGGAGAACAGCGCGACCGTGCGCTGCGGCACCACCGACAGGCTGCGCCCGCCAAAGCCGTCGCCGCCTTCGCGCATCGCGCCCACCGCGCCGCGCTCGGCACGGATCAGCCGGCCGTAATCGTCGCGCATCAACACGCCCAGGCGCCGCTTGCCGAAATAATGGCTGACAGGATCGGGCGATTTGAAATCGGTGAGTTGCAAAATCCCCTCGTCCACCGCCGCCAGCGTGACAAAGGCTTGCTCATTGCCCAGGCCCTTGATGGTCAGCGGCAGGGTCACCTTCTGGCGCGGGCGGATCTTCTCGCCCCCGCCGATGGCGATGCTCAAGGTACGGGGCGCATTGTCCACGCCCAGCCAGGCCAGGCCGATGCTGCGCACCGGCTCGCGCCCCTTTACATTGGCGAGTGGACGGTAAGCGGTCACCAGCACATAAGCGCCCGCGCCCCATTCGGCGGACACCGGGATGTCGACCGTGGTGCCGCCCGCCGGTGTATCGATCAGCCGGGACGAGAAGATGCGGTCGCCCGCCACCACCACCAGCGCCTTGCCGCTGGCATCGGGCTTGATGCGCACCCGCGCCACCGAGCCCGGCGCATAGGACGGCTTGTCGGCGGCAACGGGAATGCGGTCGGGCCGGTCGCCGGCGCTCGAGGCCGACCAGCCGGAATAAAAGCGCACGGAAGAGGCCGCGCCGGACTTGGGATCGCTGATGGTCAGGCGATAGGTGCCATAGGGCAGCGCCTGTTCCAGCCGCGCGGACGCATTGCCGGCCACGCTCATGCCGCCGCTGGTGATCAGCCGGCGCGGGTGGTGGATTGATAGCGCCATTCGCCATTGGTCTGGAACCACTGGTAATTGGTGTCTTCCCGCACCCAACTGAATGTCAGGCCCGATAGCGCGATGCGCTTGCCCTCCGCATCCAGCGCAACCACCTCAAATCCGGCGCGGCCGTTTTCCGGTACCGATCCGCCCTCGAACATCGGGCGGATGCCGATGGCGACATCGTGGGTACGAATGGGGATGTCGATGGAGCGGTCGGTGGTGCGCCCGCCCGGCTCGTGGATCGAAATGCGCACAGCGGCTTTCAGCGGCAGGGTGGTATCGGCCAGCGCCCCGGTATTGCCGGTGATGGTGGTGATACCCGCCGCGTCGGTGTTCGGAACCGTCAGGCTGACCTTGGTTTCCGCGAAACTGTCGTCCACCCGCCCGAACTGGAAGGTGCGAAACTGCGGATAGGGATTGCTGTCGGCGCTGATGGTGGCTTCGCCATCACCGCTCAGGTTCGAAGCCGGCGCCCCATAGAGGAACTGGCTGTCGGCCCGCACCCGGAAATCGCCGCCCGGCCTGATGCTCTTGTCCAGCGCGCTCAGCGTCACTTTCAGGCGCTGGGGCACGAAGTCGGCGACGTCAAACTGCACGCGGCCCACTGCCGGCGCCTTGGGATCGATGTAAGCAGCGATCTGCCAGCGGCCATGCGGTGCGCTTTGCGATAGCGGCAGGGTCCATTGGGCGCTGCCGGCGGCCAGCCTGTCGCCGGCCACGGTGATGCGGCCCACTTCCAGTCCGTCGGGGCGCTGTGCCACCAGCGTCAGGGGTGCGGTGACGGCGGCGCCGATGCGGTCGCGCAGCATCGCTGTCGCATAAACCGTTTCGCCGGGGCGATAGATGCCGCGCTCGGTATAGACATAAGCATCCACGGGCCCGGGCGAAGCGCGCCCGCCGACGCCGCGATCGGTGAGATCGAAGGCCGAGCGGCGCAGGTCGAGGAAGCTGAAATCGCCTTCGCGGCCATAAGCCATAACCATCACCGGCTCGTCGCCGCCGGTGGCGCGCAGCAGGCCGGAATCGAAATCGGCGCGGCCATTGCCATCTGTGGTGACAGAAGCAAGCTGGTTGTTGTTGCGGGCGATCAGGGTCATGCGCACACCAGAAATCGGCGTGGCGCGGTTGTAGGAGCGGGCGAAGACGCTGAGGCCCGCGCCCGACGCGACATTGGCGCTGGTAAAGCTGGTCAGGGCGATATCGGAATCCACCACCCACTGCATCGCCAGCTGCTCGCTGGAATAATCATTTTCGTCGACGGGCTTCTTGGCGGCATCCTGGGCGATCAGCACATAGGCCCCGGGCTTCCTGTTCTTGAGAAGGTCGCGGATCGGGATCAGCGTCACCACGCTGTCATTCTTCACACTGTCCACGGCCATGCTGCCCTGCCACACCAATGCGCCCTGGTTGTTCTCGAGCTGCCTGCTGTCCCAGGAATAGAGCGTGGTCTGGTCCACCATGCCGGTCTCGATCTGCGACAGAAGGCGGTCGCCGACGCGGATGATCTTTACCGTCAGCCGGTCGATATTGACGGTGGTGACCGGCACGCCCGCCAGATTGTCACGCGGCAGGATGATGCCGCCGGAGAAACGCACGAGTGAAGGCTTGTCGCGTAATTCCACCGGCACGGTTTCTTCCGAGGCCAGCTTTTCGCCGTTGGCGGCCAGCAGGCCCGTCTTGAGCGTGACGTTGTAGGTCTTGTCGAAGGCCAGGCCCGACAGGCACAGGCGCGTATCCACCACGCGGGTGGCGATGCGCACTACCGGATCGAGGGTGAGATAATCCTCGTAACGGGTCTTACCGCTGGTATCCAGGGAACGGGTGAAGACCAGGCAGGCTTCGGGCTGCGCCTTGGAGACGTCGATATCCAGGCGGCGGAAAGCGAAGTCGCGCGCCGTTTCCCTTGGCGGCGGGGCCAGCCTGCTGGTGACGTTGCTGAGACCGCTGCGCAACCGGGCGAACATGCCGACATCCGGATCGCCGCCGCGTGCCCCCAGCAGCCAGACCGCTGCCAGGACCATGACCAAAACGGCGGCGGCCGCGCCACCGGCCATGAGCAAAAGCCGCTGATTCTTGTTCATGCCATGGCCTTCAGATTCGCGCGGCCAAAGCCTAGCCCGGGCAACCCCGCGAATCGCGGTGGGGACGAAGACAAAGCGGTGGGTAGATTAGCGAGGGCAGTCCACCCGGGGCGGCTTGCCGCTGCTGGCGTCGGCGAAACGGCATTGCCGCGTCGGACGGCCATCCGAATCATACAGGTCGAGGGTCCAGCCGCCTTCACCCTTGGTCATCAGCATGAAGCCGAAGCCGTCGACCGACAGGCCATCCAGGACCCGGACGCGGGATTCGCCCATGAACACGGCGCCCCACAGATTTTGCGGCGTGGCATGCAGATTGTCGCCACCGTTCCCGGCCACAATCTGGGGCGGCACGGATTTGTCATAGTTGAGTGACTGGAAACTGTGGATGTGCCCCGACAATTGCAGCTCCACGGTTGGCGGGATCAGCGGCTTGCCGGCCGCCTCCGCGGTCATCGCGGCCGCGATCAGGGTGCGGTTGCCGCCGGCGGGAATGCCCAAGGGCCCGGTGATCGCCGCCCAGATGGGGCGGTGATGCACAAACCAGACCGGCGCTGGGATGTTGGCCAGGCGGGCAATCTCGGAGGTATAGGCCGGCAGGTCCGTCCTGTTGACCGAGGTTTCCGGCGCGCTGGCGTCATCCATCACCGCCAGCCGCACCGCGCCGATGTCCAGGGTGAAGAGCGGCTCATGCGGAGTACAGGCAGGCGAGAAGGCAAAAGCCGAGAGCGCGCGCTGCCAGCCCTGCCAGGCGCGGTTGCAGTCCTCGTGATTGCCGCGCACCAGCAGGATCGGCGCGGCTGAGAGAAGCGGCGCGGCAGGGGTGAAGAAATCCGCCTGCCAGGTGGGCCAGTTGTCGCCGAAAGGCGAACCCGCACAGCCCGCGAAACTCGGCGGACAGGGGCTTTCGCGATAGTGATAATCGCCCACATGCACCACCAGGTCGGGCTTCAGCTTTGCGGCGGCCGCCGCCAGGGTGGCGAAAGGCCATTGCACGGGATCGTTGCAGGCCTGCAGCGCCGCGCCCTGGATGCGGCAGCCGGTATCGCCCAGCACCAGAATACGTTCAGGCTTTGCCACCGGCAGCGGCAGGGCCTGTCCGGCAATGCTGGCGGTGCGCGCGCCCTGCGGAACCGGCGCCGCGCAAACCAGCGGGAAATTTTGATCAGCGGCGGCGCGCACCGTCATCGCCACCTCGCCGGCATCGGTGTTTAGCGCGGGACAGGTGGCAGCGGCGGTCGCGATGCGCGCTTCATAGCCGCTGGCCGTGGCCTGCACCCACACCGATTCGGCATCGGCCGGGGGCACGACAAGGATCAGGAAAACAGGCGCCAGCCATTTCATGGCGGCGAGCCTAGCGGCGTGGCCTCACCTAAAAAAGACGCTTCAATGTCACTTTCCACACACGCCCCAGTCCCGGCAGGGCGCCGAGATTGGCATAGGTGTCGGCATTGGGGGTGAAATAGCGCGCATCGGCCAGATTGTTCACGTTCACCCCGGCTTCCCACACATCCCATTGCGCGAAAGCCGAAGCGTTCACCGTGACATAGGAGGGAAACACAATCGGGTTCGGGACGGTCTGTTGTGTCTTGCCGACATAGGTGCCCCCCAGGCTGGCACCCCAAGTTGTCTGTCCAAGGGGGCCCCAAGCCTGCGGATCGCTGGTGAAGGTCACATAGGGGCTGATCACCGCATGCGGGATCAGCGTGTCTTCATAATCGCCGCCCTTGCCCGGCAGGGTGGAGAAATCGAACACCATGTAGCCGCCGCCGAAACCGTCCTGCGGCGAGATGCCGAAGCTGCGCGCCGGCAGATAGGCGAAGCTGCGGTCCGGGCCCTTGATGGTGGTGTGCTGCTGGCTGGCGGCCAGTGTCAGGCTGACATTGGCGCTGACGACATAGCGCAATTCCAGTTCCGCGCCCTTGGCGCGGGTGCCGACCACATTCACCACCCCGCCGCCCTGCTGCAGCCGGGTGCGGTTCTGGACATACCAGTCCAAGCTGCCCTGCAACCGGTCGTCCAGCAGGCTGAACTTCACACCGACTTCGTTGAGAAACGAATTCGACAACCAGCCCCGATTGGCAAGAAGGCTGGTGGAGACCTGGCTGGCCTGGCTGATTTCGACAGCGGAATTCTTGGCGGTGGTGAGATACGGCACCAGGCCCCAGGGCGTGGTGTAGGCCAGACTGGCGGAATAGGTGAAGCGGCCGGCATTGCCGCGCCCCTGCGCCGGCGCATAGGCCAGCACGCCGGAATCGGTGGAACGCACGTTATAAGCGTCGTAGCGGCCGCCCAGCGTCAGGTCAAAATTGTTCCACACCGCATTGCTGGTGATGAAGGCGCCGGCATTGCTGGTGTTGGTCTGGACATTGTTTTCCCATCCCATGCCGACGCTGCCGGGCGGATCAATGTTGAAAGGCGAATCGATAATGTCGTTGGCGCTGGCGCCCTGGCTGATATCGCGCCGGTCCAAAGCGATGACGCCGCTGTTGAAGCTTTCCCGCCCGATGGCATGGACATAACGGGTGGACACACCCGTGACGGTCTGGGTTTTCACGGCGCCAAAGTCGCGCGCAAAGTCATAGCGCAGCCGCGCTTCAGCAATCTGGGTGCGATAGGAACCGGGAAAGCCATAGGAAACAAAGCGCTCGTTGAACAGCGTGTCGCCGAACAGTTGCAGCCGCAGGGTGCCATCGCCCAGCGGGCGCGCGGCTTCCATCAGCGCGGTGTGGGTGTTGGTATTGGAGAAATCCACGTTCCTGGCGATATAGACGGTGCGCGGGTCCAGCTGGGTGGTGCCCAAGCCCGCATCCAGCCGGTGCGCCGCATCAACGCAGCCGACACAGGCCAGCGCCTGAAAGCCCGGATCGAAGAAATAGGGATTGCCGCCCAGTTCATTGAGCGTCAGGCGGCCATTGCCGTCGGCATCACTCAGCGAGGTGTTGCGGCCGGTGATGTAGGTCCCGTTATCGATCAGGTTCTGGGTCAGGCGGTTCCAGCCCGGCGTCTGCACCTGGCCGCTGGAACGAAAATACATATAGTCCGCCGACAGCCGCCAATCGCCCGCGTTCAGCGTGCCCGACAGTTGCAGCAGCTGATGGCTGGGATGCAGCCCGCGATAGAAGCTGTAGGAGTCGTCGATCTCGCCATAGGCATGGACGCCGCCGGAAGCCTCGCCCAGCGTGATCGGCGCATTGATCTGGCCGGTGAGCTTGCGCTTGGAATAGCTGCCATAGCTGAGCGTGACTTCGCCGCCAAAGGCGTCATTGGCGCCAGCCGTCTTGGGCAGGAAATTGACCAGCCCGCCGACCTTGCCCGCGCCATAAATGGGCGATGGTGGCCCGCGCAGTATTTCAAGCCCCGCCGCATTGGCCAGCGGCGTGGAATAGGTGCCGCGGTTTTCCGCCCGCTTGAAGCCGCGGAAATAATTCTCCGCCAGGGTGCCCCGCAAGGATACCGCGCCTTCAACGCCATAAAAGCTGGCGGTATAGGCGCTCGGCGTGATGGCGGTGAGATCGTCCAGGCCTTCGACGCCATAACGCGCGATGGTGGTGTCGCTGATCAGGGTGACGGCGCGCGGGGTTTGCAGCAGGGGCTTGTTCAGTCCGAAGGCCGCGCTATTCGCGCCGGCCTGCAGCAGGCGCACCACGTCTTCGGTGACGGTGACGGACTCGATGTCCTGCGCCGAGGCGGGAGCCCCCCAGCAGGCGGCGGACAATAGGGCAGCTATGGTCAGGCGGGTGCGCATTTGAAAATGTCATGTAACATTTCACAGAAAATGGCCAGCGCGACGGGCAGTCGCAGCCTATCCATCTGTTTCTAAATGGTATTTTCCCACGCTTGGGCGAATTGCGCGGTGGTGCCGACAATTGCGCCGCTCATTTCCAGGGCCCTGAGCGTCTCCTGATGCAGGCTGTCCTCATAGGCGGCGCAGGCATCCGAGGCGATGAAAATATGCAGATCACGTTCGAACGCATCCCAGGCCGAGGACGCCACGCAGCATTCCGTTGTGAGCCCCGCCAGCACCACCGTGTCGATCTTCTGACTGTGCAGCTGTTCGCCCAGGCCGGTACGGGTGAAGGCGCTGAAATGGGTTTTGGAGATAACCGCTTCGCCGGGCGCGGGCTGCGGCCCGATGAAATCGGCGCCATGCGTGCCTTCCACGCACAGATCAGGCTCATCCTTGCCATGACGCGCGCGCGCCTCGCTGGCGACCGGACTTTCACCGCCGGGATGATTGAGTAGCCGAACGAACACCACACGCACCCCTGCCCCGCGCGCCGCTTCCGCCAGCACTTGCGCCCGGGCAACCGCCGCCTGCGCCGGCTTCACATCGGCGCCGCGCTGGGCCATCTGGCCGTCGGATGCGCCGAAGTCCACCTGCATGTCGATCAGGATCAGCGCGGTGCGAGGGGGGGCGACCCATTCGGGCTGCAAGGCTGGTTCCTTGTCGGTCATGCAAAAGCTTTGCGAAGAGCAGGCAGAATTTCCTGCCCGGTAACGCGCAAACCCTTCTGATAGTCGTCAAAAATAAACATCAGCCCGTCTATCTCGCAGTCCCGCAGGAACTGTTCGATTTTGGACGCACAGGTGGCGGGCGAGCCCACCACCGTCTGGGTCATGAAAGCGTTCTTCGACCGCTCGGTCATGGCATTGCCGGTGAGGCCATAGCTTTCCAGCATGCCCCGCACCGCGCCCTCGTCCAGGCCTTCGCGATAGGTCTGCGCCCGCGCTTCGGCGTCGGCATCCGTCTCGCCGGTAATCACCGTCATCATGCAATAGGTCTTGATGGGTTTGCCCAGCCCTTTTGCCAGCGCCTTGGCGCGCAGCGAGGCAGCCCGGGTCTCTGCCGCGTCGGCGCCGCCGATAAAACAGCCGTCGCATTCGCGCACCGAAAATTCAAAGCCCCGCGCCGACATGCCGGCACAGATCAGAAATGGGGAGTTGAGCGGCTTGGGCTCGCTGACACAGTCCCTGAAAGTAAAATACTTGCCGTCCAGACTGACGCTGGACTCGGTCCAAAGCCGCTTGAGAAGTTGCGTCCATTCCTCGGTCAAGTCGTAACGCTGGTCATGGGAGAGATACTCGTCCCAGGCATCCATCTGCTCGAACTCGCCGCGATAAGCCCCCGCCACGATGTTCAGCCCGGCCCGCCCCCCCGAAATATGATCCAGCGTGGCGATCATCTTCGCCGCCACCGCCGGGTTGTGCAGGATGGTGTGCAGCGTGGCCCATACTTTGACCTTGCTGGTGACGGCGGCGATACCCGCCATCATGGTGATGGCCTCCAGCGACGTGCCCCAATGGGATGTGTCGCCGCCAAAGCCGCGCCATTTTCCCATCGCCATCACGAAATCAAAGCCTTGCGATTCCGCCAGCAGCGCAGCATCGCGGTTCTGCGCCCAGCCGCCGTCCAGCACCGGTGTAGCGCGGCTGACAATCCAGCCACCATTCGCCACTGGCAAGAACACGCCATATTCCTTGGGTCCGCTCATGCGGCCCTCTTGTGCGGCGGGCGCATCATCAGCACTGCGAGCAGCACCAGACCGGTCAGCAGCGTCAGCGCCAGGAAAAACGGTACAAACCCGCCGGTCTGGTCGCGGGTGAAGCCCGCCAGCGCCGGCGCCACCGCGCCCACGGTCGAGATCAGGTTCACGGTGGCGAACAGTTCCAGATAGGGACGGCGGCCGAAATAATCCAGCAGCAGAATGGTGGAGGCAAAGAAGGTCAGGCCATAGCCGATGCCGACGCCGGTGGCATAGACCAGCATCATCGGCATGTCGCGTGCCACACCCAGCGCCAGCAGGCCGACCATCAGCGAGCCCAGCCCGATGGCCAGCAGCAGCCGCGCGCTGACAAAGCGGATCAGGATGCCCCCGGCCAATCGCGCGCCTGCGTTCAGCAGGGCTTCCAGGCTCATCATGCTGCCCGCCGTCACCGCCGCCACGCCCATCTGCGTCAGATGCGCCACCGAAACCGAATTGGCGGTGATGCCGCAGATCAGGAAGGCGCTGTAGGCGGCGGCCAGAATCCAGAATTGCGGCGTCTGCAATGCGGCGCGTAGGTCCCAGCTTTCGGTGGAGATCTCCGGGTCGGTTTCTTCGGCGCGCGCTACGTCGGTCTGGCTGTCGACCAGAAGCGCCGCGATGATGCCTGTCAGCACCACCAATATCCCGGCCACCACCCAATAGCTGCGCCAGTGCCCGGTCACGCCCATCACCGCGAAATAGAGCAGCGGCCCGGCAACCCCGCCCAGCCCGCCGAGCGTGAAATAGAGTCCGAAGGCAAAGGATGGCCGCGCGAACAGGCGCGACAGCAAATAGGTGCCAGGCACGGTTGCCAGCAGCGTAAAGCCCAGGCCGGCCAGAGACGCGCCGATGAAATAGGTGATGACGCTGTGGGCCTGCGCGAAACAGAGGAACGCCGCCGCCATCACGCCCGAACCCGCCAGCAGGCAAGCGCGCACGCCGAAACGGCGGATCAGAACCGCGGGCACGGTGCTGGTGATGCCGCAGAAGATCGCCAGCAGGCCAAAACCGGTGCCGGCTTCGGTCCAGCTCCAGCCCAGTTCGGTCACCATGGCAGGCAGCACCACGCCCAGACTGGTGAAGGTGGCGGCGGTAATAATGAAGAACAACGCGCTCATCAGCGCCAGCGTCAGCCAGGCCCGGTTCATCGCACCTTATCCACTCAGCGCCCTTCCTCCACTTAGCGCCCTTCCCCCACTTAGCGCCCTTCCAAAGTGCGCTTCATCTCGGCGGGAAAGTCGCCCAGAACCTTGAACATCTCGGCGCGGGCGGGCGCCACATCGCGGCTGGCGATGGCATCGGCCAAAGCGCGATGCTCGTTCAGCGCGGCATAGCTGTCCTCATTGGTGGGACCCTTCATGGCATAGAGCCAGTAGCGCGCGGTCTGGTGATGCAGGGTCACCACCATCTTGGCCAGCGCGCGGTTGCCGCTGGCGGCGGCGACCGCGACATGAAACGCCTCGTCCATCGCGGCCAGCGCGGCGGAGTCATTGTGGGCCACGGCCTGTTCGCCGTCCGCCAGCGTGGCGCGGATCGCGGCGATCTGCGCCTCGCTGGCATGGGCGGCGGCCAGGCCCGCACATTGCACCTCGATCAGGCAGCGCGCCTCAAAGGCTTCTCGGGCGCCGACAAGGTCGAGCGGCGCCACCGAGGTGCCGACCCGGGCGCGGCGCACCACCAGGCCTTCCAGCGCCAGACGCGCTAAGGCCTCGCGGATGCCGGCCAGCCCGCCGCCATAGCGCTTGGCCAGCGCGTTTTCGTCCAGCTGTTCGCCCGGGGCCAGTGACCCGATAATGATGTCCACCAGCAGACGCTGGTACAGGCGCGACTTCAAAAGCCGCGGCGACCATTCGTCCAGCCTTTCGGCATCCGTTTCGCGGGGACCAGCCATTGCCTGCCTTTCGGGCGAGGACAATGGTTTGCGCACCCCGCCCTTGGCAAGGTCTCGGCAAGCCTCAGACGAAATTGATCTCGAAAACATAGCCGGCGGAGGGGCTTCCCGTGCCCTCAAAGCCGGGCGGGCCGACCCCCGCGTCGCAGGAGATCAACTTGCCATTGTACATGTCCAGGCCATGCGCGTCGGCGGAGCCTTGCGCGAATTCCGCGGTCTCCAGCAACTGGCCGGTTGTGGCGTCATACTTCACCAACCCCACGGTGGTGGTGTGCTTCAGCGTGCCGTCGGGCTGGCGGATGAAACGGTTGACCTCCGAGGTGCCCGTGATCATCCACATGGCGCCGCCCGGATGGCTGCTGTCCCAGGCCGAGCCATGCCAGCGCGCGGCGCTGAAGGGAATCATGAATTCCGGCGCCCAGGTCTTGGGATCCACCCGCAAAATCCCCCGCAGGCGGTTGGAGACGATCCAGAGCTTGCCATTGGCCCAGGTCAGGCCATGGCAGCCGGAACCATTGTCCTTCGGACCCAGCGGAATCTGACGATGCGAAACCGTCTTGCCGTTCATGTCGACTTCATAGATGCCCTGTGGCCCGCCATTGGCCCCCATCCAGAGATGGCCATTGCCGACCGCGAAACCCGACGTGTTGTAGGAGTCGGTCATCACGGTTTTGAGCTTGTTGCCCTTCCAGTCGAACAGCCAGGCGGCTTCTTTCTCATGCTTGCCGCTCTGGCCATAACCGGCGGCCTTCTGCTCGGCGACCCACACGCCTTCGGGCACCACCGCTACGCCGTTGGGATAACCGCCGGGCACCTTGAACAGGTTGCGGGTCGTGACCTTGCGATGGGGAATTTTGCGCGGCGGCGGCGGCGGCACCGCGCCCAGGTCTTTGCCCTTCGGTGCTGCCTGGGCCAGTGCATGGCTGATGCCGGCGGCGGTCAGTCCAAGCCCGGCGAGAAATTCCCGTTTGCGCAAATTCATCAAAGCCTCCCAGCGGTTCTTGTTGGCGCCAGCATGGCGCAAACACCCCCCTGGCAAAAGCAAAAACGCCCGCCGGTTTCCCGGCGGGCGCCTTTTTCGAAAAATGACAGTTTGTCTTCAGCTCGGCAGTGCGAACGCCACCAGCTGATCGGACAGACGGGGTGTCAGGATGCCGTTGCCGCCGACCGCGAACACCACATACTGCTTGCCCTTGTAGGTATAGACCGCCGGTTGCGACACCGCCGGCGCATCCACGATGTGCTTCCACAGCACATCGCCGGTCTTCAGGTCGATGGCGCGCACGCGGCTGTCCATCGAAGCGCCGATGAAGATCAGCCCCGACTTGGTGATGACCGGCGCGCCGATGGTGATCGAGCCCCAGCTTTCGGGCATGTAGAAGCCCCATTTCTGGACTTGGCCGAACGGCTTCTTCCAGAGTTGCTTGCCGGTGTTCATGTCATAGCTGTGCAGCGTGCCATAGGGCGGCTGCCAGCAGGGCATGCCCCACATGTTGAGGAAGTTCTCCAGCTTGAAGCCATAGGCCGAGCCTTCCTGGGCGGAATAGCCGCCGGGACCGCGCGGATCCTTGCCATAGAGCTTGTCGGCATCGGCGCGCGGCACCAGCGTGTAGATCTGCGGCACGATGTTGGAGTTCACCACATAGGTGTTGGTGGTGGGATCGACCGCACCGCCGCCCCATTCCACACCGCCCAGCGTGGCCGGCCAGGAGATCGAGCCGCGAATGGACGGCGGTGTGTAGCGCCCCTCGTCCCGCAAACGCGCCTTCCAGCGACTGCACTCGCCGAAGCTGACAAAGTCGGCGAATTTGGAGACCGGCGGCGTGGCGTCCGGAATCGTCGGCTCCGGATAGGGCACATAAGGCTGAGTCTTGGCCGCAACCTCGCCCTTCACATCGGAGGCCGGATAGGGGCGTTCCTCGATCGGCCAGACCGGCTCGCCGGTGTTGCGGTTAAGGACGAAATGAAAGCCCATCTTGGTCGCCTGGATCAGCGCCGGGATGACCTGCCCATCCTTCTTGATGTCCAGCAAGGTGGGCGCGGAGTTGGTATCAACGTCCCAGATGTCGTGATGCACCAGCTGGCGGCTCCACACCACTTCGCCGGTTTCCGCCTTCACGGCCACGGTGGCAGTGGCGTAAGGCATCTCCTTCAGACGGTCGCCGCCATAATAGTTCGGGCTGGGCGATGAGGTCGGCAGGAACGCGAGGCCCGTTTCCGGATCGACCGAGATCCCGGCCCAGACATTGGCGGTGCCGGTCTGGTTCTCCATGTCGGGCGGGATGATGTTGAAGGTCCATTTGAGGGCCCCCGTGCGCGCGTCGATGCCGAACACGGTGCCGGGATTTTCCGTCTTGTAGACCCAGTCCAGGCCGGCCCAGCCCAGGATCAGCGTGTCTTTATAGACGGCCGGCGGCTGGATCAGGCCGAGCTTGAACTTCTTGTTCTTGGTCGACCAGGCATCGACATTGACGACACCGTTATTGCCGAAGCCGGCGCAGCGCTTGCCGGTATCGGCATCCACGCCATGCAGTTCCCCATTCTGGGTGCCGACATAGACCATCTTCTGGCAGGCCTGGCCGGCCTCGGGCAAAGCGGCCGCCCAATAGGCGACGCCGCGGCTCTTCAGACCCTGATTTTGCGGCGGACCTTCGGCGCCGCCGGCGGCATAGACCCACTTGGTTTTGCCCGTGTCCGGCTCCACCGCGAAGATGCGGTACCAGGGGGTGCCGACATAGACCGTGTCGTTGACGAACAAGGGCGTGGCGCCCCAGGTGGTGGAACGCCGGCCGCTGGAAACGTCACCGGTATGGATGCTCCAGGCGCGCTTGAGGTTCTTCACATTGTCGGGCGTGATCTGGGTGGCGGTGGAGTATTTCTGCGCCTGCTGGTTGCCGCCGAAGGCATCCCAGACCTGGTCGGAGCCACCGGCCATCATCATCATCGAATTCTGCGCCGTCGCGCCGAAGGGCGACAGATAGATGGCGGCGGCGGCGGCAGCGCCCAGCGCCACAAGAGCCGCGGTTTTGACCTTAGTCTTCATCTTCGACCTCATCCGTCTCGACGCTGCGCTCGGCGGCGTTGCTGATCACATTGACAAGCCAGCCCACCAGGGCCAGCGCCTGCGCGGCCATGATGACGGGGCTTTCCAGGAAATAGCCGGCAACTGACGAACCGATAATGTCCAAGAGAATGGACACGGTCAGGAAGGTCTGCAGCAGCGCGCCCCGGTTCGGCATTATGGCCATAACCAGCGACGCCAGGAACATCAGCACCGCGGCGCCCGCCACCAGGATCACACCGCCGCTGCCGATCAGACCGGTCTCGGGCGTATAGTAATCATAGACACAGATGGCGACCGTGATCAGCGATGCCAATACGATCAGCCACGCGCCGCGCGTGGAATGTGGTTGAGTCAACGTCCCCTCCCCAAAGCTTGTCGGTATTTGGCCGCGATCCTAGCGGGGGTTCCAGCCGGACGCAAAGCAAGTCCGCCTTCGCACTAGCAGCAAACCAATGGCTTTTTGTCAGCCCGGCTGGGCGGGATCGCGACGTGTCCAGCGATAGATGGCTTGCGAATTGCGCCAGAAGTATTTCTCCGCCTGCGCGCGTGGGCGGCCCGCGAAATAGTCCTGCATCAGCCTCAGCGCTTCGGGGATCGTTGCGGTGCCGACGCTGTTGGGCCAGTCGGTGCCGAACATCACGCGGTCTTCGCCGAAGGCAGTCATGAGATAGTCCAGCCGTTCGCGCGGCGCCGTAACTGTGAGGTTATCGGCATCCTTGTGCATCACCTGCGACAGCTTGATGAAGAAAGTGGGACGCTGTGCCAGTTCGGCGATCAGGGAATTGTACAGTGCCTGGGTGGCCGGCGCAGGGCCCAGCGAGGGCATGTGGTCCATCACCACTTTCAGATCGGGCGCCGCGTCCATGGCCAGCAGCGCGCCGCGCAGGAGATCGAAGGAGGGATTGGCCATGTCGAGCGTCTGGCCTGTTGCCGCCAGGCGCCTCAACCCATCGGCCATGCCGGGCTTGAGAATCGGCTTGCCGCTTTCCATCGTCCAAACGCGGGCATAGCGGATGCCGCGCCACAGCGGATGCTTGGAGAAACGTTCAAGATAGGCTGGGAATTCCGGGTGTGAAGGATCGAGACTTCCCACCACGCCCACGAACAGCGGATCGGACTGGGCGCGTTCCAGAATCCACAGATTGTCCTCGATCCAGGGACTGGCCTCAACCACGATCGCGCCAGTGATGCCGGTGCCTGCTATCCGCGGCCGATAAGTTTGCGGCAACGCGATCTGGGGCGGCTGGCCCCTGGGCCCCGACCAGGGCACACCTTGCGGGCGACGCGGGTCCACCAGATGGAGATGGGCATCGATCACGGGAATAGCGGAATCGGCAAACGCCGGCGTCGCGGCCAGAGCCGCCGCGCCCGCCAGAAAAGCCCTGCGCCGCATCGCCATCACTTCGCCTGCCCTGCCGCCGCATAGGGCTGGCTCAGACCGCGCGCGTCAATGCCCCCAATCGCCCCGTGGGGGAACTTCAAGTCCATGCCAGACGTTGAGCTGGGTAATACGAAAAGGACATTCATCATGCGATCTGGTTGTCTCTGGCTTCTCGGCGTGCCGATTCCCATCATCATCCTGCTGTGGTTCCTGACGGGCAGCCCTTGAGCGAACTTGTTGTGGGCTATGCGGCCGCGATCCTGTCAACCGTCAGTTTCGCACCGCAGGCCTGGAAAATAATTCGCTCGGGCAAGACCCAGGACATCTCGCTGGGCATGTATGTGCTGACCGTCGCGGCCTTTGCGCTATGGCTGGCCTTTGGCATCCTCAAGCGCGAATGGCCGCTGGTCCTGTCCAACGGCATCTGCCTGATGCTGTCAGGATTCATTCTGTTTATGAAAATCCTGCCGGCTTCCAGACGAAAAGCGGTGACCAGGAATCTCGGCGGATAGGCTCAGGTCGAAATCGGAACTTCCGGCACGGTGCAGCCGTCGGCATGGGCGACCAGGGTCGGCTCCAGCTCGTTGCTGTAAGGCTCCTCGATCATATTGTCGGTGCACAGCATGCCTTCCGGCTCGGCTTCCGTATCGTAATAGGTTTCCATGTCCGCCTCAGCGGCCATGACATGTGTTGGCAGAGCGGTGGCGGCGAACAACGCCAGCAGGCAGCAACCCGCAAGGCGGAAAATGCGATGACCTTCGACAGACATAGCGCCCTCTACAGCAAGCCTTCCGTGAACACCCGCCCCCGGGTGTCCTTCGCAGCATTTCGTCCCCACCGTCACTATGGCGGGCACTTCCGGTCTTAGAAAGACCTAAATCGTCGCGGCCGCGCAGGAACTTTAATGCCAAAGTTCCAGATGCAAAAAAGCCCGCCGTTTCCGGCGGGCCCTGCTTTTGCGCGTGTCAGATCTTACCTTTGAGGAAATTGAAACTCGCCTCGACCATGCCGAGCGGCGAGGGATCATAGGGTTCCTCGATTTCCAGATAGGCTTTGGAAACCGCCGCCTTGCGCGCCGCCGCCAGCAGCGCCGTCCAGTCTATCAGGCCGGTACCAATGATGGCACTGTCCATCTTGTTGTTGGTATTGGGAATGCCGTTGGGCTTGAGGTCCTTGATGTGAAGCGCGGTGACGCGCTTGGGATACTTGGCGAGATACGCGGCCGGATCGGCGCCCGAGGCGCGCACCCAGCCGATATCCATTTCAAAATTGACCAGGGCGGGATCGGTATAGGCGAGCAGCGTGTCGAAGGCCGGTACGCCGTCGATCGCCTTGAATTCGCGGCTGTGATTGTGGAAGCCAAATGTCATGCCCGCGGCTTTGCACATCGCGCCGATCTTGTTGAAAACGTCGGCATTGCGCTTCCAGTCGTCGAGCGGCGCTCCCGCCGCCATGATCTTGGGATCGGTGGGATAGAGCGGCGAGGAACAGGTGATGTCCTTGATCCCGACCGCCTTGGCCTGGGCGATGGTCTGCTCGGGCGTGTCGCGCAGCGCGGGGCCGCTGGCATGGATGCTTTCCCAGACAAAGCCGAGGCTGTCGTAAAGCTTGCGCTGGTCCGCCGCGGGTTTGCCCGCCATGACCAGGTTGGCCTGCACCATGCGCAAGCCGATATCGTGCAGCTTCTTGAGCGTGCCTTCATAGTCCTTGGCCAGGTCGGCACGCACCGTATAGAGCTGGATGCCGAGCTGGATTTTCTGGTTGGCCCAAGAAGGCGTAAAGGCGGGGCCGCCCGCCGCAGCGGCGAAGGCTGCGGCCCCGGCAAGGAAGTTACGGCGGGTTGTCATCTTGATCTCCCTGAAAGGTGTCAGCGACGCGGCGTGTGGGTCTGGATGAACTCCACCTGCCGCGGATCGAGGGTTTCGATGGTGATGGGATTGGCGAAAATCAGGCGCTGTTCACGCTTGGGGTTGTAACGCGGAATCTTCGCCTCCGCCGTCGCCGGATTGCCTGTCTTGGCGAAGGCCGCCACCACATCCATCATCTGGTTGGTGAGTTTATAGTCCGCCGCCGACCAGTCGCGGGTCTTGCGGTAGATATTCAGCGCGTCGATCGTTCCGAACCAGAAGGGCAGGTCGGAATTGTGATAGGCGCCCGCTGTCGTCACATCCAGATCGGTGATCACCACGCCCGGCGGGAAGGTGTGGGGATGGTTGTACTGCGTCAGCCAGAGCGGCGCCTTGCCGGTGGCGGCGTGATCCCTGGCCCAGTCGCGCGCCACGATGCCAAAGCCGGAGATCCGCGCCACATGCTGCGCCTGCTTTGCTGCCTCGGCATCGTTCGAGGCCGGGAAGAGTTTCAGGAAGGTCGCCGCGTCGGGGCCGTAAAGCTTGTCGGCGGCGCTTTTGTAATCGGCCAGGGTGCGCGCATCGGTGACCGGTGTCTTGGCGAAGATGTCGTTGCCGGTCGATGAGAACAGAATCGGCACATCGGTCTGCTTGCCCGCCGCATATATCTTCTGCGGGTGATCGGTCAGCAGATAGCCGTCCACCGTGGGGCCACTGAAGGTGATCTTGGCCTCGCGCGCGATATTCACGATCTGGTCGGCCGGGATGGTGCGCATCTGGGCGATGTCGCGGGCCTTCATCGCCTGCTGCAGCGCCGCGCCCTTTTCCTCGGTCTGTTTCAGCACTTCCAGGGGCGGGGAGAAGGCGCCGTGATAGCCGCCCGACAGCGAGATCGCCTTGGCGTAAAGTCCCTTGGCCAGGGGCGAGGATTGCAGCACGTCAACCGCCATGGCGCCGGCCGACTGGCCCAGCACCGTGACATTGGCGGGATCACCGCCAAAGGCGGCGATGTTGCGCTGAATCCATTTCAGGCCGGCGATCTGGTCCATCATGCCCCAGTTGCCCGAAGCGTTATGGCCCGACGACTTGGTCAGCTCGGGATGGGCCATGTTGCCCATGATTCCGACGCGGTAGCTGATGCCCATATAGATCACGCCCTTTTTCGCGATCTCATGGCCGCCATAGATATCGAAATTGATCGAACCTTCCTGGAAGCCGCCGCCGTGAATCCACACCACCACCGGCAGTTTGGCGTCGGGCTTTGTATTGGGCGGCACCCAGATATTGGCGTAGAGGCAATCCTCGCTGGAGCGGATCTCGCCGAAATAATGGTTGAGGGTGGTGGCGCGCAGCGGGATGTAGCAGTGGGTCAGCTTGGTGTCGGCATTGTAGATGCCGCTCCAGGGCTTGACCGGCATCGGCTCGTGCCAGCGCAGCTCGCGTACTGGCGGCGCGGCAAAGGGCACGCCCAGATAGGCGCGGATACCGGAATCCAGCAGCGTGCCCGACAGTTTGCCGCTTTCAATGGTGATGGGATCGGAGGGAATGGGATTCATCACCCCGGCCTGTGCGGCACCAATCATCAGCGCGAGTGCAGTGCAGCAAACCAGTGACTTGAAACGTCCCATCATTCCCTCCGAATTTGGACGCTGTTGTAAGACAAAAGCTGTGTCCTTGCACGGGTCCTGAAGCCGCCCTAACTTTGAATAAGATCACGCGTAAGGGGAATGGGATGGGGTGGCGCGGCGCTTTGATTGCGGCGGTGCTGTGCTGCGTGACGACCCTTGGCGCACAAGGCGCGATTGTGCCGACCGCCGACGGCCCGGTTGAGGGCCTGCGCAAGAACGGCGTCGAACAGTTTCTGGGTATTCCCTTCGCCGCGCCGCCGGTCGGGCCTTTGCGCTGGATGCCGCCGCAAGGAAGCGCGAAGTGGACGCAGGTGCGTCCGGCCAAGAGCTTCGGGCCGACTTGCGCCCAGGTCACGACCCTGGGCCCGTTCGCCGGACCGGCCAACAGCAATGAGGATTGCGTTTATCTCAACGTCTTCACGCCCGACGTGAAGGCGAAGTTGCCCGTGCTGGTCTGGATTCACGGCGGCGGCTATTTCGACGGCGCCAGCAATGACTATGACGGCAGCAAATTGGCGGCGCAGGGCAAGCTGGTGGTCGTCACTATCAACTACCGCCTGAACCTGTTCGGCTTCCTGGCCCATCCGGCACTGGACAGCGAAGGGCATGCGTTCGGCAATTACGGCTTGATGGACATGCAGGCGGCGCTGAAGTGGGTGCGGGCGAACATCGCGTCTTTCGGCGGCGATCCGAAGAACGTCACCCTGGGCGGACAATCGGCAGGCGCGGGCGCGGCAGCCGCGCATGTGATCTCACCGGGTGCAGCGGGATTGCTTCATCGCGCCATCTTCCAGAGTGGCGGCTATTCGCCCTTGGCACCGCTCGCAAGCGCACGCGAGCGCGGCGTGAAATTCGCGGCCGCCGCGGGATGCAAAGGCGATAACGCGCAGATCGCAAAGTGCCTGCGGGCCCTGCCGGCCGCCAGGATCGCAGCCCTGTCGGGCACCGAAAGCGCCACCAGCGCCTTTGTCGGCGGCCCCATGATCGACGGCAAAATCATTCCACGCCAGGCGATCGACGCCTTCCGCAGTGGCAACTTCAACCGCATGCCGATCATGATGGGCACCACCCGCGATGAGGGCAATTTCACCGCCGGCATCGCCCAGTATTTCAAGAAGGACCGCGCCGCGATCACCGAGAAAGAATTCGGCGATTACGTCCAGCGGGTCTATGGCGGCAATGCCGGGCCGGGTGGCACGCCGCCGGCATATCCTGCGGACACCGTGGCGGCACTGAAGAACCGTTACCCTGTGGCCGAGACCGTACCGCACAAGGCCTGGGCCGCGGTGCATAGCGACATGCTGGCCTGCCGCGGCCAGTATGTGGCGGGCGCGCTGGCACGGCATGCCCCGCTCTACATGTACCGCTTTGACGACCGCACCGCCCCGTCCTATTTCCCGAAGATGCCGGGCTTTGAACCGGGCGCCTATCACACCGGCGACATTCCCTATGTCTTTATCGGCTATCATGGCGGCCCCGATGGCGTGCGCGTGCCGCTGACGCCGGCGCAGATGAAACTGTCCGACAAGATGATCGCCGCCTGGGCGAACTTTGCACACAGCGGCAATCCCAACGGCAAGGGTGACGCGCCGTGGCCACGCTGGCAGGCGGACGACAAGCAGCCCGCCTATTTCCTGCAGAACAATGACTGGAAAAGTACCCAGACCAATGCTCAGTTCACCGCCGCACACCAATGCGGTTTCTGGCAATCCATTCTTCTTTCCAAGTAAGGACCAACCATGCGCCTGTTTGCTTCCGCCGCCCTCGCCGCCCTTCTGCTGACACCCATTGCCGCGCAAGCCGCCGATCTGCGCATCATCAGCCCGGGTATCGTTTACAATGCGGCGCTGTACGAGCTGGTGGCGGATTACAACAAGCAGACCGGCAACAACGCCATCATCGTGCGTGCGGTCATGAACAAGATCGTGGACGAGATCAAAACCGCCACGCCGCCCGCCGATGTGATCGGATTGCCGGCGGACATGATGAACACCCTGGTTCTGGATGGCGGCATTGTGCCTGGCAGCTACACCCTGCTTGGCCGTGGCGAATTGGGACTGGCGGTCAAGAAGGGCGCGGCCAAGCCCGATATCTCAACCGTTGCCAAGCTGGCGACCGCGCTGAGGAGCGCGCAAGCGGTAATGGTCAACGATCCCAAGGCCGGCACCATGCAGGGGGTGATGATAGACGACATTTTAAAGCGCCCGGAATTTTCCGGCGTGAAGGCGGTGCCGTCGTCCAAGGGCGAAGGCGCGGCGGCGCTGGCCCGCGGCGAAGGCGAGATGGCGATCCAGCTGGTGCAGGAGATTCTCAACAAGCCTCAGATCGAACTGGTGGCACCGCTGCCGGTCGAACTGGGCGGTCACATGGATGCGGTGCTGGCGGTTTCGTCGCGCAGCACCCAGCCCAAACTGGCGATGGACTTCATCAAGTTCCTCACCAGCCCGCAAGGTCGGGCGGCATGGAAGGCCAAGGGCATGCGGCCGTTCTGAGAGCCGCTATTTTCGCGACCAGCCGCCGCCAAGCGGCCTGACGAACTGCCCCGCTGGCGTGCGGGCAATCAGCTGCGCACCGGTCGCCTGGCCCGCCGCTTCGCGGGTGGTGCCGGACTTGGCCGCCGTCTGGGCATAGACATCCGCGCGGCCGGCATTGATGGCGCTGACCGCAGCGGTGGTGGCGGCGTCGGCCGAGCCGGTGACAAAACCCAGATAGCCATCAGCCTGTTCGCCGACGGTGCCGGCGGCCTTGGCGGCATCGACGGCCGCCTTTTCGGCTGCGCCTTGCGCGAAGGCGGGAGAAGACAGCGCCATCAGCACAAGGGCGGCGGCGGCGAAGAACTTTTTGAAGTTGCTCATGATCGGGCTTCCTCAGTTAGAACAGGTCGGGGTTTTGCGCGATGGCGCTCTGGACTTCCTTGTCCAGGCGTACGCGGACGTCGGCATCGAGCTTGGCGTAGATATTGATCGGCGCCACCTCTACGCGGATGGTCGGCGTACAGGCCCCCAGCGCCGTAACGGCGCAGGCGGCTAAAAGTATTTTCTTCATGGCTTTGGCTCCATGCGGCTGACGTCCGATTGCCCCTCCGGACTGAGAGTCTTTGACCATGCTTGGGCATAGGACTTCAAGAGTTCGTCAAAATTAAGGGACGTATCCAGGGTGAGGTCGATAGGGGTACCACTGGGCAAAGGCACCGATTTCTGCAGCGCGGTGCCATTTATAAGATCGGCTATGGCGATTTCGGCCACCTGCCTTTTGGGCGGATCACTCTTGCCCTTGATCTTGAACAGGATCGAAAGCCGGCCATTGGCGATGGAATTGAGCTCCGCAGTCATCTCGTCATAGGCCAGATGCTCCAGCGCCTGATAGGCAAAATCCTGCACCGCATTGACGCTCGCCGTGCCGCCCTGATTCCACAGCGAGCGGTTGATGGACAGCTGCCCCGGCCCGTCCGAGGCGATGCGGCCCTTGGTGATGCGAAAGCCTTCCGGCGTCACCTCGAACGGGATGGTGCCGGAGATTTTTCCTTCCAGTTTCACCCGCTCGCCCAGGTTTGACGCGGTCACCAGCGAACCCAGCGCGATGGACGCAACGGTTGCTGTGCCGCTGACCTGATTGGGGTTGGCCAGGTTGATGGTGAAGGCGCCCAGCGAGATCTTTCCCTCGGCCCAGCCGCTGCTGAGCGCATTCACCTTCACGGCGGTGGGACTGAAGGCAAAGCGCAGGTTCACGCCGCTGAACGGCAAGGTCCAGTCGATGCGTGAGATGGTGACGGCCTGATTGTCGGCAGTGATCGGCGGCAACAGCGAGACGAAGGCGATGTTGGTCTTGACGGTGTGGGCCTGGCCCAGGGGGGTGAGGAAATCCAGCTTTTCGATCGCCAGATTGCCGTTGCTTTTGATTTGGCTGCGCGTCCAGGTGATGTCGCCCGTGAAACTTGCCGTGCCGTTGGCGCGCCGGAAGGCAGCCAGCATGGGCGAAATGTTTTCGGGCTGCAATTTGTCCGGTGTGAAGGTCAGGCTGGGCGCGGCGATATGGGCCGAGCCTGAACCGCTGGCCATGACGTGACTGAAATCGACGTCCCCCAGCCTGTCCTTCTCCATATCGGTCATGGCGAAGCGGCCGCGCCACACGCCACCCTTCAGCGCCACCGTGCCGCTGCCCAGCATGGGCTGAAAGCGGATGGGCTTGAGGCGGTCGGACACCTGCCCCCCCGTAACCCGGACATTGCCGTGGAAGTCGCCGCCGACGCCTTCGAAGGACAGAGACCCCGCACCCTTTTCCAGTTGCGCGTTGGCCAACGTCAGCTGGGACGCGACGCCTTGCGCCCGGCCGGTGAACTTCCAGGCGGCGCCTTCGCCTTCCAGCCGCGCGCCGCAGATATTGCCGCGCACATCTTTTGCCAGATCGCTGGCACCCGGGCGGAACGCCGTCAGCGTGGCGCGGGCGCAAGACGAAGACTGGAATGTATAACGTGCGCCATCAAGGGACAGAATGCCGTTCGCGTTGATGTTGGCGCCGCGCATCATGGCATAGTTGAAGCGCGCCGACAGTGCCGCATCCCCGCGCACGCCATCGCTGTTCAAAGCCAGATTGCTCAGCGTCAGCTTGACGGCCGGCAGCCCACTGCCGGACAGGGAAGCCTGCAGCACGCCGCGCATATCGCCGGGCGCACCCGTCAGTTTCAGCGCCGGCACCGTCAGCGCACCACCCCTGGCACCGCGCACGGTCAGGGGCGCGGTGAGTTCGAAGCTTGTCTGGTTTGTCCGCTGCTGGACGCGGCCACTGAAGGCCAGCGTCAGGCGCGAAAGGTTGGCCGCCACCGCGCGGGCCAGCGCGGGGTCCATCGCCAGCAAGGTCTTGTTGACCGGCGTATCAGCATCGGCGCTGGCGGAGACAGCAAGATCGGCGCGCGCGTTGATCTCGCGGCCCAGCACCGCCGACATATTGCGTACCGTGACATCCAGTTTCGGCGCGTTGAAGGTTGGCCCGGCTGTCAATGATGCGGCGCTGGCCTGCAGACGGACCGAGGGCGCGGAGACCGTTAGCGTTTCCGCCGAAACCCATTGGAAACCCGTGGCATCCAGGCTGGCCACCACATCCTGAACCGCCAGATCACCGCGCTTCGCGCTGGCCGACAGGCGCAGCGCCAGCTTGCCGCTATTGTCGAAATCCAGGCTGGCGGTGCGCAACCGAACCACCGCGCCCTGATGGGTGATGGTGGCGGGCCGGGCGCGTAGCGATGCCGATACCGGCAGGGAGCGCACCAGCTTGACGTCGCCGCCGATATCCAGCGCACCCGATGGCGTGGTGAGAAGCACGCGCAGGCCCGTCAGCGACACCGCCAGATCGTCACTGACAAAACGCGACTTGCCCTGTTGCTGCTGCAGCGAATCGATCCAGTCCTGCAGCGCTTCCAGCCGGACCTTGCCGCTTTCATCCAGCCGGGCGCGCACCACCGGGCCCACCAGCCGCACCTCGACCACCCGCGGAATCCAGCTGAGCGGATCGAAGAAGAGTTCGATACTGTCGGCAGAAATGGTGGGGTTGGCGCGCGGCCCCAGCGCGAAACGCCCCGATCCGCCGGACAGACCGAGCGTTCCGACCTCGACAGAAGATTCGATGCCGTGGCTGCGGAAATAGTTCTGGGCGAAGCGGGCCGCGATCTGGGCGCGCGCCAGCCACAGCAGCAGCAACGCCGCCACCAGGCCCAACACAATTGCAGCAATCCAACGCTTTATGGTCACGCCACAACCCTAGCAGACTTTATGGCGTCATTGGGGAGGCGGCCGGGACGAATCCCCCCTGGCCACCAATTTGCGCGCCAAGAGGAATTTGCGTGGGTCACGCTACATGGTGGCGCCGATTTGCCAGGGTACGAATTCGGCATCGCCATATCCCAACTTTTCGGACTTGCTGCGTGTCCCCGAGGCGATCTTCAGGATGTGCTCGAAAATCTCCTGGCCCTTGTCGGCGATGGAGACCCCGTCCAGCACGTCGCCGCAATTGATGTCCATGTCGTCGATCATCCGTTCATAGACCGAGGTGTTGGTCGCCAGCTTGATCGAGGGCGTCGGCTTGCAGCCGTAGGCCGAGCCGCGGCCGGTGGTGAAGCACAGGATGTTGGCGCCGCCCGCCACTTGCCCGGTCGCCGAGACTGGATCGTAGCCGGGCGTATCCATGAAGACGAAGCCCTTGGTGGTGACGGCTTGCGCATATTCGACCACATCCTTCAGCCGGGTGGTGCCGCCCTTGGCGGCCGCGCCCAGTGATTTTTCCAGAATGGTGGTGAGACCGCCGGCCTTGTTACCCGGCGAGGGATTGTTGTTCATGCTGCCGGCATTGCGGGTGGTGTAATCCTCCCACCAGCGGATGCGCGCGATCAGTTTCTTGCCGACTTCGGGGCTGGCGCGGCGCGTCAGGAGATGTTCTGCGCCGTAAATCTCGGGCGTTTCCGACAGGATGGCGGTGCCGCCATGGGCCACCAGCAGATCGACCGCCGCCCCCAGCGCCGGATTGGCGGTGATGCCGGAATAGCCGTCGCTGCCGCCACATTGCAGCGCCAACATCAGTTCGGACGCCGGCACGGTTTCGCGGCGCACTGCAGCCGCCACGGGCAGCATGTCCCTAACCGCCGCGATGCCCGCATCGATCGCCTTTTGTGTGCCGCCCGTGTCCTGAATGGTGAGCGAACGAAACGTATCGCCTTCGGCGATATTGTAGGCCTGCTTCCAGCGCCCGATCTGGAAGGTCTCGCAGCCCAGGCCCACCATCAGCACCGCGCCCATGTTGGGATTGGCGGCATAGCCCCATTGGGTGCGCTTGAGCACCTCGTACCCCTCGCCCTTGCTGTCCATGCCGCAGCCATGGCCGTGCACCAAAGGGATTACGCCATCGATCTCGGGATAATCATCCAACAACCCGCTGCGTTCGACCTCGCGCGCAATAAAGCGCGCCACGGTGGCGGAACAATTCACGCTGGTGAGAATGCCCAGATAGTTGCGGGTGCCGACTTTTCCGTTGGCGCGGCGATAGCCCTGAAAGGTGGCGGGCGGAATGACGGGCGCGGGATCGCGGGCGTCGACCTCGAACTGGTAGTCGCGGTCCACGGCATGAAAGCCGATATTGTGTTCATGCACCCAGTCGCCCGGCGCGATGTCCTGGCTGGCAAAGCCGATGATCTGGCCGAACTTCAGCGCCGGTTCGTCTTTTTTGATCGGGCGCACCGCCGCCTTGTGACCGGGCGGAATCCGGCGCGTGATCTTCACGTCATCCACAATGTCGCCAGGCGACAGACCGTTCACCGCCACCACGACATTGTCGGTTGGATGAAGCCGCAGGAAAGAGGCCATGGATGCTCCCAATCAGAAGGCGGCCCTTATAGTCCAAAAGCCCAACGCGAGAGTATCAAAATGAGCCGCCGCGCCTATCGCGCGGTTGGAAAGGCCATCGTCGCGCGGAGGCCTCCTGAGGCAATATTATCAGGCACTTATCCCGGCCGCCCGGCGGGACCGTATTTGTGCTACTATCCGGGTGCTTCGCCCAAGGTCGGCATCAAGACCGGTTCAGAGGAGGGATCATTATCTCGCAAAAACGCGTTTTGCTTTGCTCGGTTGCTGCTGCCGCGCTTACCGCGATGGTCC
Source organism: Rhizobium sp. Q54 (assembly GCA_945882615.1). Lineage (GTDB taxonomy): Bacteria > Pseudomonadota > Alphaproteobacteria > Micropepsales > Micropepsaceae > Rhizomicrobium. Next base: position 74,748 of record CAMCWK010000011.1, read on the forward strand.
AGCCCGCATCCGCCGCGCCCTGGGAGCGCGGCTTTGTCGTCGCCACCTATGAATACGCCTTCCGCTATGGCGGACGGACAGGGTTTGAACGCGCCGGCGAGATCGAGCCGGGCTCGGATTGCCCGCATGGCAACACCGTTCATTTTGCCAACGACAAGAACACCGAAGCGGCGCTGAAGCAGTCCTTCCGCAGCAAGTATGAGATCGAGGCCATCGCCAGACCGCCGGGGCTGGAGCAGGTTCGGGCACCGGTCAGTACACGATTCAACATCTGGAATCGCGCCATCACCTATCGCGGCTGGAAACGCGGCATCGAGACCTATGTGAATCCCTGGGCGGCGGAAGATCCCGGCCAGCCCGAAGTGACCGGCAAGATCGCAACCGGGTTCAATCTGGACAACGATTCCAACACTGGCGGCTTTGTCGCCGAGGATGGCGAGCAGGGCATCGACCATGCCCTCTACCGCGCCTGGGGTTGTGACGCGCCCTGGCGCGGCAATGGCAACGCCACGCTGCATCTTCGCGCCAACGACAAGATGCAGGGCGGTCTTTACACGATGGTGATCCGCGTCTCCGGCACCGAGGATCCGATGAATGACGACAATGCCGTGGTCGAGATTGGCTATTCGCCGGACAAGATCACCAAGAATGCGCGCGGCGATGTGGCGAATGACTATTCCTATCGCATCCTCAAAAGCGAGCAGTACACCAGGCTGAAGGCCAAGATACGCAATGGCGTGGTCGAGACCGAACAGGTCGGAGAACTGCATGCACCCCGCAT
>CAMCWK010000012.1 GCA_945882615.1 Rhizobium sp. Q54
CGGCGGCATCGGCGGCGCGCTGGCGATCCTGCGCCGCGGCTGCGATCAGCACCGCCTGCACCAGCGCCCCCAGCACCGAGACGGCAAAGACCTGCCACAAGGGAAGCGTCAACCGCGACGGCGGCAGCATACCCAGGGCTTCCATGCCGGCCACCGCGGCAAAGGCCGCGCCAGCCGCAATGCCGGCGCGCATCACCGCCGGGCGGCCACCCGCCAGCGCCGCCTCGGCGGGAATGAGCGCGAACCAGACCGTGAGCGGCGAGGTCACGCCCCCGGTCAGCGACGCCAGATACCCGATCAGCAGGGCAAAGCCGGCAAGTCCCACCTGTTCCAGCACCGCCAGGGGAATGCGGGTCAGGCCCAGCAGCGCCAGCGCGGCCGGCGCCATCAACCCGGCCATGGCGATGGCTTCCGCGGTATCGGGCGGTCCCAGCACCCCGAAAAAGGCCAGGCCCAGCACCGCACCCACCGCACCCTTGGCCGCCTGGATGGCGACGAAGCGGCGGCGCTGCGCCCGCTGGTCCGGATGCTGAGTGTTAACCGCCATTAAGTGTTTGCCGTTCGCTATCGCTGGTTGAGGCGCAGTCTCAGCCCGCACGCTTAACGAAACCTGAAGAGCGCGGGCGCCCGTTTAGTTTTCCACAAGGATTACGATCATGCCGCGATTCGCCCCTGCTTTTTAGCGGCTGCGGGCCCTAACCAATCCGAAATGCCGCGGGGCGCATAATCTTCCCGGTTTTGGGAGCAGGCCGCAGGAAGAAGCGGCGCGAAAATCGTTGGTCGGAAAAGCACAAAAACTGGGCATGTGGGAAGAAGCGCCGGCTCTGCTGGCGTCGCTGGACGCCCTGCGCTCGGCCCTCACCATCCTGGATGCCGATGGCCGGCTTTTGTATGCCAATGCACATCTCAATTACCTGCTGCGCTCACTGCCGCCGCATGACGTGCTGATCGGCTGTTCCTACGAGGATGTGATCCGCCTGGAGATCGCGGGCGGCGAAATCGCCCCCCAAGCGCTGGCAGCCGGCGCCAGCGCCTTCATCGCACGGCGCATGGCGCAGCTGGAAGAACGCGCCTATGCGCCGCTGGACATTCCGCTGGCCGATCACCGGGTGATCGAGATCAAGGCGCGCAAGGTCAAGAACGGCCATACGGTGCTGCTGTGGAGCGACGTCACCGCCGCCCGTGCCCAGTTGGCGCGGCTGGAGGAAGCGGTGGCGCTGTCGGCCGAAGCCTTTGCCTTCTTTGACTCCAATGACCTGCTGATCATGGGCAATGATCTCTATGCCCATCTGATTGGCATGCCGCTGGACGAGCTGATCGGAAAGGCGTTTCCCGAAATCGCCGCCACCGTGGCCTATAAGGGCCGCATCCTGCTGGACGAAACACCGGAGGCCTGGCTGGAACGCCGCCTGAAAGGCCACCGCGAACCCGCCGGCGCCACCACGCTTCGGACCGATACCGGTGAATGCTATCTGGTTCGCGACCGCGGCCTGAAGGATGGCGGACGCGTCATCGTCTTCACCGACGTCACCGACAAGTTTCGGGCTGAAACCGCGCTGGCCGAACAGCAGGGTGCGCTGGCCGACAGCCGCGCCGAAGCCGAAAAACAGAGCGGCTATCTGGCTGACCTCACCGCGCGTCTGGACCAGGCCAGCGCCAAGGTGGACAGCGCCAAGACCACCCTGCTGCGCACCATGGGTCATGAGCTGAAGACCCCGCTCAACGCCATTCTGGGCTTTTCCGACCTGATGGCGACGCTGTCGGACAATCTCACGCCGGAGCAGATCCGCGAATATTCCGGCCTGGTGCACCAGGGCGGCACCAACCTGCTCAAGATGATCAACCAGATCATGGATCTGACCAAGATCTCGGCGGGGCGCTACGAGCTGCGCCGCACCAGCGTGGACGCGGGCGGTGTGCTGTGGCTGACGCGCGATGTCTTCGCCGCCCGCGCGCAAGCCCGGGGCATCACGATCGATGCCGACCGCTGCCCCGTCGGGCTGATGGTGGACGCCGATGAAAGCGTCTTCACCGCCATGATGCACAGCCTGGTGGACAACGCCGTGACCTTCACCCGCGCCGGCGGGGTCATCACCTTGTCGGCCCGCATCTGCGAAGCCGGCGTGGCCGTAACCGTGGAAGATGACGGCATGGGCGTGGTCGAGGACGATCTGGCGCGAATCCAGGAACCGTTCGAACATGGCGGCCGGGCCGAAGGGGCCCAGCACGCCAAAGGCGCAGGCCTGGGCCTGACGCTGGTCAAGGCTTTCGCGGAACTTCACGGCGGCCAGTTGGTACTGTCCAGCCAGTTGGGCGAGGGCTTCAGCGCCACCGTCACCCTGCCATCCGCGCCTCTTTTCGCCGCCTGAAGACCGCTTTTCCGACGTCAGCATTAAAGCGCCTTAACCGCATATACCGGCTTTCTTCCCCCATGCGCGCAGCGCAAATGGGGGAAAGATAAAATCTTCCGAAAAATTTAATCACAACAGATTCAATCGCGCATCGATTTTGAATCGAACCGAACGCAACGCATCAGCAATGCGTTTCCTCTGGCATGAGGAACGACCAACTAGTTTCAAATTTAAAGAAACAGTTCAGGACCCGACAACAGGGGGCGCGCAATCCTTCTCGCGACGAAACGCATGAAGGCTTGCCATGATTTTCCGGGCTGTATTCTGGATCGGTCTTGTGTCCTTGTTGACACCGCATGAGCCCGATCTCGGCCTGGGACGCCCGGGCGCCGGCACATCGCCACTTTCCCCCGCCACTTTCTTGTCCGCCGCTAGTGGTCTCTCGCGGACGGATCTGGACTGTGGTTCGGCATGTGCCGGCGGCCTCGGCCTACTCAATATCGTCAATCTCAATGCCAACAGCAGCGTTGCCGCCGGGCTGGCGGATGTGAGAGCCCAGATCGCGGCCGACAAGCGCGCCCGCGCGAAAGGCCAGGCGATCTAGCGCTCCCGGTCAGGCAGCGTTGATGACGGCCGGCCTCCTGATGACGGATTCCGCGTCGTTCAGCTTTTCGCCAAAGCCGCTGGAGAAATCCTGGAAGATCGCCGCCAGCTCCTCAGCGTCGACATTTCGCGAGCCCCCTTTGGGGAAACGGTAGCGCCAGAAGCTGACGATGTGGGAAATCGCGCCCAGCTTTTCGCCCAGCTCCAGAAACATGAAGGGCGCGCTCAGCAGAAAATCGCGGAAGGTCTTGGGCGCCTGGTTCTTCACCAGATCGCCGAACGACGCGTCATAGACCGATAGTGCCTTGTTCACATGGTTGCCATTGTCGCGCACCATTTCAATGATGCCGCGCCGGGCGCTGGACAGATAGACTTTCTGTTCGGTGGTGATCGCACCAACCGGCTGGATGGCGTTGATCTCGCGCAACACGCCCATCACATCGGGCCAGAACTTGCCCATCGACCATTTGTAATAGAGAAAGCCGCGCCAGCTGAACACGCCTTCGCGGAAGTCGTTGCCCGTAAGCCCCAGCGTCAGGCGCAGCGGCTCCAGCTTTTCGTCCACCGCGTTGGACAGCATCGCCGACACCAGCCGGCTGCTGGAGGCGTCGCCACCGCCGCCCGCCAGACTGATCAGCCGCGACAGCTCCTCGCTGACAAAACGGCGCATGCGCTCCTGGTCGCCTTCCGAAATGGCGAAGTAGCAGGGGGAGACGTCGATCTCGTTGTTGCGCAGATGTTCACGCAGCAGAAACGGGTCCAGCGACGGCACGTTGTTCAGCAGGCGCAGTACCGCCAGGTCGCGCGCCAGATTGTCGGGACTATAGTTGCCCGCGCTGCGCAGCGCCTCTTCATAGCCGCGCTGGTCCACGAACAGCGAACGGCCGCCGGCGCGCAGATCGGTGCCGTCAAAGGGAATGATGATCTTGGTCGCCACCGAACGCGCATGGTTGAAAAGATAGGTCTCGTCGGCGCGCGTGCGATGCTTGAGCAGGAAGGCCTTGTTGATCAGCGGCGAGACGAAAAGCGGCTTTGCGGCATGGTCGGGGTTGCCTTCATTGTCCTGGGCGATGCGAAAAAGGTTGAGAACACGGCTGGTGGAAGCCCCGCCAAGGGCGCCCAGGAAGCGGACAGAACGATCATTCGACACAGCAAACCCCGATGAAGCATGACTAACAGGCATTCATCATGCGGGCTCGTTCCCTAATGATTGCTTGTGCGCACTGCAAAAACCGCGGAAATCCGCCTTCAAAACTTAACAAAAGCCTCTTTTGCGTTAATCTTTGGCATGGCTTTGCATTTCAACCGTACGCTGGAAGCGTCTTATGGCGAGCCGATGCGCCTGTCGCCGCGGATTACCCGCCTGCTGGCGCCCAATCCTGGACCGTTCACCTTCAAGGGAACCGGCGTCCATATCGTCGGCGCGGACAGCGTGGCCGTGATAGATCCCGGTCCCGATCTTGCCGATCACATTGCGGCGCTGAAACGCGCGATCGGCACACGAAAGGTCAGCCACATTCTGGTCACCCACACCCACCGCGACCATTCACCCGCCGCCGCCGCCCTCAAACAATGGAGCGGCGCCCCGACTTACGCCGCCGGTGCGCATGGCCGGGCGGCCGGCGAGGTGGAAGAGGGCGCCGATCGCGATTTCGCGCCAGACGTCGTGGTTCGCGACGGCGATGTCATCACAGGTAAGGGCTTCACCCTGACCTGCGTCGCCACGCCGGGCCATACCGCCAATCACATGTGCTATGCGCTGGAAGAAGAGCGCGCCCTGTTCTGCGGCGATCATGTGATGGGCTGGTCTACCAGCGTGGTGGCGCCGCCCGATGGCGACATGGCGGCTTATCTCGCCAGCCTGGAGAAACTGATCGCGCGCGGCGACACGATTCTCTATCCCACCCATGGCTCGCCCATCCCGCAGCCGCAGGCATGGTTGCGCGAACTGCTGGCCCATCGCCGCATGCGCGAGACACAGATTCTGGAATCGCTGCCAAGGGGCGATGCCGGGGCCATCGCGCAGAGCCTGTATCCTGATATTGCACCCGCTTTGCGCCGGGCGGCGGCGGCCCAGGTGCAGGCGCATCTGGATCACCTGGCGGCGAAGGGCGCGATCGTCGCCCTGCCCGCTGGCGGTTACGCGCGAAGCTAGTTCCAGAACTTGTCCACGAACTGCTTGAGCTCGGCGAGGTTGAAGCCATTGTCGATGGCGCCGGAGCGGCTTTGCGCTCGCACATCAGCCCGCGCGCCGATCGGTCCGCGCGGCTTGACCCGGATCACAATATCCGACACCTGCCCGAACCAGAAACTGGCGGTGGTGGCTTCGATGCGCCCGTCAGCCTCGCTATAGTCCACGATGTTCCAGCCCAGCGACTTGGCGATCTCGAAACAGCGCCAGAACATGGTCTTCATCGGGCTGTCGGTTCGGGGCATCAGCCGCGCCATCGGCTTGGTGACATCGGTCTGGTAAAATTCGTGCAGCAGATAGGCGATGGTACCCTCTTCGCCGCGATAGCGCACTTCGCGCTGGAAGTCCGGCGCCGGGCTGTTCATGCCGGGCTGGCGCATCTTGGCCAAGGTCACAAACAGCGGCGGATCATCGGGATCGGTGCTGGCGTCGTGAATAGGCATCTGCGTGAAGCCGCGATAGACGGTCGAAAGCGGCGGATAGAGAAACACCAGCGATCCGATCAGCGCGATCATGCCCATGCGCTTGGCCGTGCCGTCATTGTTGGCGATGGCCGAGCGCAGCCACAGGCCGGCAAAGACCAGCGCGACAAGCCCCAGTCCGGTGGCTGGCCACATCACCGCCACACCGGTGGAAAAGGGGAAAAGGCCCAGCCGCCCCCCCGCCACCGCGGCCCCGGCGGCAGCCGCGCCAAAGATCAGGGCGGCAAGCGCCGTCCGTGCGGCAAGAAGCTGGAAACGCATGGGTGAAATCCGCAATTCGCTGTTTAATGGCGGGCACCATAAGATAGATTCCCGTTCCCCGCGAGATATCCGTAAAGCGAAGCGCCCATGCCCAGCCATCCTTTCTCCAACACCCAGGCGCGCGACATGGCGAGCCTGCTGCACCCCTTCACCAACCTGAAGATCCTGCGCGAAACCGGCCCCCTGGTGATCGAGCGCGGCAAAGGCGTGTTCGTCTATGGCAGCGACGGCAAGGATTATCTGGAGGCCATGTCCGGCCTGTGGTGCACGGCGCTGGGCTGGGGCGAAAACGAACTGGCCGAAACCGCCGCCCGCCAGATCCGCGAACTGTCCTTCGGCCATATTTTCGGCGGCAAGAGCCACGAGCCCGGCATCGCTTTGGCCGAGAAGCTGAAGGAAATGGCGCCGATGCCGGTGGGCAAGGTGTTCTTCGCCAATTCCGGTTCGGAAGCCAATGACAGCCAGATCAAGTTCATGTGGTACGCCGCCAATGCGCGTGGCCAGACCGGGCGCAAGAAGATCATCGCCCGCGACCGCGCCTATCATGGCGTGACGCTGGCCAGCGCCAGCCTGACCGGGCTGGACGCCTTTCACAAAAGCTTCGACCTGCCCTTCGACTTCACTCTGCGTGCCGAGTGCCCGCACTATTACAAGAATGCGCGGGACGGCGAGAGCGAGGAACAGTATTCGGCACGCCTGGCCGCCGACCTGGAGGCGCTGATCCAGCGCGAAGGCCCGGATACCATCGCCGCCATGTTCGTCGAAGCGGTGATGGGTGCGGGCGGCGCCATGGTGCCGCCAAAGGGCTATTTCGAAGCCATTACCGCGGTGCTGGACAAGTACGACATCCGCCTCGTGGATGATGAAGTGATCTGCGGCTTCGGCCGCACCGGGCAGGCGTTCGGCTGCCAGACCTTCAACTACCAGCCCGACTCCATGTCCGTCGCCAAGGCCCTGTCTTCGGCCTATGTGCCGATTTCGGCGGTGCTGCTGTCGCCTGAGCTGGTGGAGATCATCGAGGAGGAAGCGACCCGCATCGGCGGGCTGTGGCACGCCTTTACCTATAGCGCCCATCCGGTGGCGGCAGCCGTGGCGCTCAAGACGCTGGAGATTTATGAGCGCCGCGACACCTTCGGTCATGTGCGCAAGGTGGCGCCGCTGTTTCTGAAGCGGCTGGCGGCGCTTGGCGATCACCCGCTGGTGGGCGAAGCCAACGGCGTCGGCCTGATCGGCGCCATCGAAATGGTTGCCGACAAACAGACCAAGCGCAATTTCGAGGCCGCCAAGCTGGTGGGCGCACGCTGCGGCCAGTTCTGCCAGGACGAAGGCGTGATTGTGCGGCCGCTGATCAATGACCGCATCGCTTTGTGCCCGCCGCTGGTGATCAGCGAAGCGGAGATCAACGAGCTGTTCAACCGCTTTGAGCGCGGGTTGGACAAGACGTTGGACTGGGCGCGCGGCGAAAAATTGCTGGCCTAACTGGCCACGCGCATCTGCTGGCGCTCCAGCAACGCGGCCGGGCGGGTATAGATCAGCGCCTCGCCGCTCCACACTTCCAGTTTCTTGGCGCTGGGCAGCTTCATGGCATGCGCCAGGATCTTGGCGCGCTGGTCGTCGTCGCAGGTCGCGGAAAATTTGTAGGTGAGGGCCCCGCCCTCATCGAGATAACAGATTTCATATGCGGGCATGAAGGCCTCCGAATGCTTCGACTATCGTCCCCGCTTAATCTGCAATTTGCGCGACGCAGGCGCGAAAGTCGAATGACAATCGCGTTACAGCGATCACAATTTGTCTGTGCTCACACCGCATCGCTGTGACTTTCCTGCGACCACGATGCAGGAGCTTTTTCTTGCCCAAGGCGTTAACGGGGAGCCGGATTTTTCACACTTGAAGGAGTTTTTCATGCCCACCCCGTTCAAACTCGCGCCGCTGCCCTGGGATGAAGATGCCCTGGCCCCCACGATTTCGGCCAACACCATCAACTTCCACTACCACAAGCATCACCAGACCTATGTGGACACGCTCAACAAGCTGGTGGAAGGCACCCCCTTCGCCGACATGAAGCTGGAAGCGATCGTGCAAAAAACCGCCGGTGCGCAGGATGCGAAAGAAAAGAAAATCTTCAACAACGCCGCCCAGGTGTGGAATCACGATTTCTACTGGCGCAGCCTGACACCGGCCAAGACCGACACCAGCTCCGCGCTGGACAGCGCCATCACCAGCGCCTTCGGCAGCAAGGATGAACTGATCGCCAAGCTGGCGGAAGCTGGCAAGGAACAGTTCGGCTCCGGCTGGGCCTGGCTGGTCAGCAAGGGCGGCAAGCTTTCCATCGAGAAGACGCCCAACGCCGAAACTCCGATGGCCAAGGGCGTCAACTGCCTGCTCACCGTGGATGTGTGGGAACATGCTTATTACTTGGACTACCAGAATGCGCGGCCCAAATATCTCGAAGCCGTGCTGGGCAAGATCATCAACTGGAGCTTCGCGGCCGAGAACTTGACCAAGGAAGACCAGGCGGTTCGCGCGGCGGCTGAGTAGCCGCCGCACCCTCCGCGCGCGCGGCTGAGTAGTTACCGCGCCATTCACCTTTCCATTTTACCTCACCGCAAGATTGCAGCCCTATCCTCACCGCCTTAACGGGCGGGTGAGGAGCGGCGGGCCGAAGGCCCGCGAAACGGTCCAGTGGATCGTTTCGAGCGACGAACGCCGCGAGTTTGGGCGAGCGGCGGGCACAGATGACGAGGTCAGCAAGTTTTGGCAAGCGCGCCATAGCGTCACCGGCTGTGCCGGCGCGCGCCGTCGCCGCGCCCGTGGCCGTCGCGCCAGGGATTGATCCGCCGGCCGGCATCTGGCGCACCGTCTCGCGCCTGCCCTACTTCACCGTCACGCTCAGCCTTCTTCTAGTCTATCGCTTCAAGGCCGAGCTGGCGGCGGCGACGGACTGGACCGGGCCCAATGCCCCGGGCCATTTCACCCTGCTGGCGCTGGGCGCCTCGGGACGGGATCAGATTCTGCTGACCGGCGAATGGTGGCGGCTGTTCACCGCCTCCGCCTTGCACGGTTCGCTGTCACATCTGGTCGGCAATCTGGTCACCTTCGCCATTGTCGGCATCCTGCTGGAGCCGATGATCGGCATCGGATGGTTCGCCGCGATCTATTTCACCGGCGGCTTTGCCGGCGTGATGCTGTCCCTGCTGCTCAATCCCGGCGATGTGCTGTCGGTGGGCGCGTCAGGCGCGATTATGGCCACGCTGGGAGCGCTGTTCACCCTGAGCTTCCATGCCGGGGCGCCGCGCCCCAACCTGATGCGCCGCGTGGCCGCGGGCGCGCTGTTTCCCGCCATGATCCCGGCCGTCACCAGCAGCGGCGCGGCGCTGGACGTCAATGCCCATCTGGGTGGCTGCCTGGCGGGCGCGGCATTGGCCTTCATTCTCCTGATCTTCTGGCAGGAGGAAGACGAACATCCGCCGGGCCGCAGCCTGGCCGCGATCATCGCGGGACTGTGGGTGGCGCTGACGGTCTGGGCTTTTTGGGCGTCCACCCACACTTACGTGCGCTATGCCAAGGATGGCTTCAACTATATCCCGCCCAGCGAGATGCCGCGCGATGCCCTGTCGGGCAGTTATGCGCTGGTCGAGAAATATCCAAGCGACCCGCGCGCCCATCTCTATCGCGGTCTGTACTTCCTGCAGCAGTACAATCTGGCCAACGCCGAGCCTTACTTCCGCAAGGCAATAAAGCTGGGCGAAACCAGCCCGGTGATGACAGAGGATTTCAGGAACTGGTCGGTGGCGCTGCTGGCGGCCTCGGTGCGATTCCAGCGCCGCATGGATGAAGCGAAGATTCTCGCCACGCCGCTCTGCAAGCGCACCGACCTGGACGGGCGAACCAGCCAGACCCTCAAGCTCGCGCAACTCTGTAGCTGACGCCAACACCGCTCCGCCTCCCCTGCGCGCGCGTAAGCGCGCTGCGGGGGAGGTGGTTTCAGCGTTCGAGGCGAAGCCGAGAGAAAGCTGAAACCGGAGGGGGTTGAATCAAAACCTTGGCTGGCCCGGAAGAGGATCGCGCACCGGGCCGCCATAGGGCGTCGTGCCCGGCAGCGCCCCGCCGGTATAACCAGTGCTGCGGCAGGCGCTGTTTCCCATGCCCCAGCCGGCGCGATAGGCCTTGTTGGTGCGCCAGGCGTCGTCATCGCGCACCACATCGCTGGCGCGGCTTTTGTCGGCGCCGGGGCCCTGGGCGCTGTTGCAGCCATCCTGATAGCCGGCGCGATAGTCGGGCGTCTTGCGCAGGGCCCGCGTCTCCTTGCTCATGAAAAGACCGCAGGCCGACAAAGGCAGCAGCAGGAAAAGGGCGATCCAGGGGGCGCGCAAAGCAGGCTTCCATCTTGCGTTAACCAGCCCATTTTACTCCGGATTAAGGGGAAAAGGTGCATATTCGCCCACAATAATCACGATAATAATGTTGGGGCATCGTCATGGAGCGGTCGGATTTTTCGTCTCACCGGGTATTGGTGTTGGGTGGCAAGACCCACACCATCGGTCTGTTGCGCTCGATCCTGGGCATTGCCGGCGTCACCCAGATCATCCATGTCGAGGAAAGCCGCCGCGCCCTGGAACTGCTCAGCATGGAGCATTTCACCGCCGTGTTCTGCGACCATACGGCCGAAGAGCTGGAGGGGATGAGCTTTCCCGTCGCCACGCGTCGCCGCGCAGGCATGCTCAACCCCATGATCCCGATTTTCGCGGTGCAGGAACGCGCCCGCCGCCGCGACGTGGAAAAGGCCCGCGATGTTGGCGTCACCGATGTGCTGACCACGCCCATCAGTCCCAAGACCATCATGACCAAGCTGCAGGCCGCCCTGACCGCGCCGCGGCCCTTCATCGTGGCGAACGAATTCTTCGGCCCCGACCGCCGCGCCAAGGCGCGGGCGCCCTACCGCGGCACCGACCGCCGCACCCGCATGGCCAAGAAGGCCAAGGTTGACTTCACGCTTATCTGATCACCCCTCCGGTTTCAGCTTCCGCAAGGCTTGCGCCTTGCACGCTGAAACCACCTCCCGCTTGCCGTGCTTCGCACGAAGGGGGAGGCGGGTCGGTAATTGCGGAACCATTGGAGCTTAACGGCGTTACAGCGCCATAGCCCCCAAAAGGATTCTCCCATGTTCAAATCATTCGCCAAGCTGGCTTCTGTCGCCGCACTTGCGGCGGTCTGCTTCGTGCTTCCCGCCCAGGCGGCCGACAAGGCCCAGCTTCTGCGTGACGCCAGCCGCACCGTCGACCATCTGCGTAGCGATCCGGCCTTCGGCGCCGCCCGCAACATGCTGCGCGACGCCCGTGCGGTGTACATCGTGCCCAAGCTGATCAAGGGCGGCTTCATCTTCGGCGCCGAAGGCGGCTCCGGAGTGCTGCTGCATCGCACGGCAAACGGCTGGAGCACGCCGCGCTTTTACGACATGGGCTCGGCCAGCTTCGGCTTTCAAATCGGGTTGGAACAGGCCGAGCTGGTCTTCATCATCAACAGCGAGCGCGCCCTCAAGGGCATCGAAGGCGGAAACTTCAAGATCGGCGCCGGCGCCGGGATCACGGTCGTCACCCTGTCGAGCGGCGCGGAGGGCGCCACCACCCTGCGCGGCGGCGATATCGTGGTCTGGACTTCGGCCACCGGCGCCTATGGCGGCCTGACCCTGAACGGCACGGTCATCAAGGGCGATGACGAGATGAACGCGACACCCTCGACCGGGCCGCTGGCGACCGCCCTGCGGCGGAACCTCGCTCGCACCTGGTAGGTGCGAGCTTGATTGAAGGGGCGCATCCGCGCCCGGGGTTTAAGGGGCGCATCCGCGCCCGGGCCGCACCTGGTAATGCTGGCTTTTATGCCGGGGCGCCCGTTCCGGCATCTGGTAAGCATCGAAAATAAGAGTAAAGTTCGGGGCGTCCGGATTGCCGGGCGCCCCGAATTCTTTTGCTCCATAGAGGAACCCCCCATGAAAAAGCTCCTTTTTCTTGCCGCCGCCACAGGTCTGTTCGCCACCCCGGCGCTGGCTGACCCCGCCGCCCAGATCAACATCGCCAAGAACCATGCCGGCATGGCCGCCAAAGCCGCCGAGCTGAAGATGGTGCAGATGCATCATCATCATGCCGTGAACTGCCTGGTCGGCCCGGCGGGCGCCGGCTTTGACGCCGCCGCCGGCAATCCCTGCGGCAAGGCGGGCACCGGCGCGATCCCGGAAACCACCGATGCCGCCCAGAAGACCAAGCTGCAGGGCGTCGCGGACGCCGCCGCCGCCGGCCTGGCGTCCACCGACCTGGCCACGGCGCAAAAGGCCGCGCAGGCCACCGCCGACGCGCTGTAACCGTTTCCGCTTTGAATGCAAAAAAGGCGCCCTCGCGGGCGCCTTTTTTATTCCCGCATAACGGACTTAGTGGCCGCTCGGTTTTTCGGCGCGGTTGCCGATGTAATCCATCATCGCGAACATCAGTCCCGAGCCGACAAAGGTCAGATGCAGGATCAGCATCCAGAGCATCTTGCGTTCGTCCAGCGGCGCGTCCGAATCCGTCAGGGTCATGAAGGCGCGCAGCAGAGAAATGGCCGAGATCGCCACGATGGAGCCGATCAGCTTCATCTTCAGGCCGGAGAAATCCAGCGTGCCCATCCAGCTGGGACGGTCCTCGGCATTCTCGGTGTTGATCTTGGAAACGAAATTCTCGTAGCCGGAGAAGACCACGATCACCACCAGATTGCCCGCCAGCGACAGGTCGATCAGCGACAGCACCGCCAGGATTACCTCTTCGGGGTCCATGTTCGTCAGGTCCAGAAGCTGGGGCATGACATGGATCAGTTCGGCGATGAAGGCGCCCAGCAGCAGCACCAGCGACAGCACCAGCCCGAGATAAAAGGGCGCCAGCAGCCAGCGCGACTTGAAGAGGATCGCCTCCAGCACTTTTTCGACGGCGTTGCGCTGATGCATTCAGGTCTCCGGCTTTTCAAAAAGCGCCATAATTAAGGCGAATCCCGCCCGGCGGCGCGAAGTTTCGCAAGGCCCACCCGCTTTCGCAAGCGCCGCGTCAAGGCTAGCATTGGCCCATAGCAACAACATGGCGGGCGAGATGCTGGACCGGATTCTGGCATTGGTGGTGGAAGTCAAGGCAGGCGAGCGCCGCGCGCTGCTCTGGTCCTTTGCCTATTTCTTCCTGATCCTCAGCACCTATTACGTCTTGCGCCCCTTGCGCGACAATTCCGGCATCACCGGCGGCACCCGCGCCTTGCCCTGGCTGGTCACCGCCACCTTTTTTGTGATGCTGGTCGCCGCCCCGCTTTATGGCTGGCTGGTGGCGCGGCTGCCGCGCCGCCGCCTGATCGCGCTGGTCTATCACTTCTTCGCATCCAACATCCTGATCTTCTGGGTGCTGCTGACGCTGGGCATCGGCCAGACCATCGTGCCGCAGGTCTTCTTTGTCTGGCTGACGGTGTTCTCGATTTTCGCGGTGCCGGTGTTCTGGTCGTATCTCGCGGACCTTTACCGCAGCGACCAGGGCAAGCGGCTGTATGGCTTCATCGCCGCCGGCGGATCGCTGGGCGCGCTGGCCGGCCCCACCGTGACGCGGCTGCTGGTCGAGCCGATGGGGCCGGTGAACCTGCTCCTGGTGCCGGTTGTGCTGATCGAACTGGCGGTGATCTGCGCCATGCGGCTGGGACCGGCCGCCGACGGCTTCAACCACACACCGGAGAATCCCAAGGCGATCGGCGGCAGCGCCTTTGAGGGTTTTTCCGCCATCCTGAAATCGTCCTATCTGGGCGGCATCGCCATGTGGGTGGTGCTGCTCTCGCTGGGCAACACGATGCTCTACATGTCCCAGGCCGAGCTGGTGAGCGCCGCCACCCAGGATGCGGTGGGGCGCACCCGCTATTTCGCCACCGTCGAGCAATGGACCGGCTTCCTGCAAATTTTGCTGCAACTGGCGGTCACCGGACGGCTGATCAAGTATTTCGGCACCGGCATGGCCGCCGCCTTCCTGCCGGTGATTTTCGCGCTGGGCTATGGCGCCATGTTCCTGGCGCCGGTGCTGGGGATCGTGATGGCCTTCCAGGTCGCCCAGCGCACCGCCAATTTCGCCATTTCCAATCCGGCGCGCGAAATCCTCTTCACCACCGCCGACCGCGAGGACAAGTACAAGGCCAAGAATGTGATCGACGGCGTGACCTTCCGCGGCGCCGACGTGCTGTGGGCCTGGGTGTTCAACTTCTTCTCCAAGACCATGATGATGACCATTCCGGCCATCGCGGCGCTCACCATTCCCTTCATGCTGGGCTGGGCGGGCCTCAGCCTGCTGCTGGGCCGGATGCAGGAAAAACGCGCTGTTATCCAAACTCTCAAATCCTGAACCCAAAGGAGACATCCCCATGTCTGATCTGTCCCGCCGTACCGTTTTTGCCATCACCGCCGCTGCCGTGGCTCTCCCCCATGCCGCGTTCGCGCAGACGCCGATCCTCAAGCGCCGCGTTCCCCAGACCGGCTTCATGCTGCCGGTGGTGGGCATCGGCACCTCGCAGGTGTTCGAGTTCGAGAACGATCCCGCCAAGCTGGAAGAGCGCAAGGCCGTGGTGCGCAACCTGCTGGCGGGCGGCGGCAGCCTGATCGACACCGCCGCCAGCTACGGCACCGCCGAGGCCAATGTCGGCACCGTGATGGCCGAAACCAAGACGCGGCCCCAGATCTTCCTGGCGACCAAGTTCTCCAGCCGCGACACCCGCGCCGAAGCCGAGGCCGAGCTGAAACAGTCCTTCGCCCGGCTCAGGACCAATACTGTCGACCTGCAACAGGCCCACAACGTCAACGATCCCAATTTCTCCTGCGCCCAGATGAAGGAATGGAAGGCGGCCGGCCACTGCAAGCATTACGGCATCACTTCCAGCTTCGACGGCGCCTATGACGCGCTGGCGCCGGTGCTGCGGCGCGAGAAGCCCGAATTCTTCCAGATCAACTATTCACTGGGCGACCGCGATGCCGAAAAGCTGCTGCTGCCGCTGGCCATGGACAGCGGCAGCGCGGTGCTGACCAACCTGCCCTTCGGCCGCAACTCCATGTTCAAGCGGGTGGCGGGCAAGCAATTGCCGGACTTCGCCAAGGAGATCGACTGCACCAGCTTCGCGCAGCTGTTCCTGAAGTATAACCTGTCGCATCCGGCAGTGACCGCGGTGATCCCCGGCACCGACCTGTCCAAATACATGCTGGACAATCTGAATGCCGGACGCGGCCGCATGCCCGACGCCGCCTTCCGCCGCCGCATCGAGCAATGGTGGGAAACCGTCTGATCTGACGCCCATCAGGGGTTAGAAAAAGCCGCGGCGCACACTATATTGCGGCCATGGCCCACAATAACGCCATGGTTCCACGCCCAAAATCGAACAAAGGCGGGCGCAAGAATGGTGTCAGCGACAACGCCGCAAAGTTCCAGGCGGCGGTGGATGCCATGCCGCTGGCGATGGGTACCGTGGCGCCGGAAGAGGCCATCGACCCGGCCTATGCCACCGTGCCGATCAGCGAGTTCGTGCCCCACCGTCCGGCGCGTCCGGAGAAATCCGAAGGCGGCAAGACGTTCAAGCTGGTGTCCGATTACGTACCGGCGGGCGACCAGCGCACCGCGATCCCGGAACTGGTGGCGGGGGTCAATGCCAATGAGCGCGACCAGGTTCTGCTGGGCGTCACCGGCTCGGGCAAGACCTTCACCATGGCCAAGATCATCGAGGCCACCCAGCGCCCGGCGCTGATCCTGGCGCCCAACAAGACGTTGGCGGCCCAGCTCTATAGCGAGTTCAAGACCTTCTTCCCGGAAAACGCGGTCGAGTATTTCGTCAGCTATTACGACTACTACCAGCCCGAAGCCTATATCCCGCGCACCGACACCTATATCGAGAAGGACTCGTCGGTGAACGAGGAGATCGACCGCATGCGCCATTCGGCGACGCGGGCGATCCTGGAGCGCGACGATGTCATCATCGTCGCCTCGGTGTCGTGCATCTACGGCATCGGCTCGGTGGAGACCTATTCCGGCACCGCGGTCGGCATCGCGCGCGGTGACAAGGTCGACCGCCAGGCGGCGATCCAGAACCTGATAGCGCTGCAGTACCGCCGCAACGACGACAATTTCGCGCGCGGGGCGTTTCGGGTCAGAGGCGACACGATCGACATCTTCCCCGCCCACCAGGAAGACCGCGCCTGGCGCGTCGAACTGTTCGGCGACACGGTGGACAGCATCACCGAATTCGATCCGCTGACCGGCCACAAGGCGGGCGTGCTGGATGCGATCAAGATCTACGCCAATTCGCATTATGTGACGCCGCGCCCGACGCTGCAGCAGGCGATGAAGGGCATCAAGGCCGAACTGATCGCCACCCTGGCGGACTATCGCGCCAAGGGAAAATTGCTGGAAGCCCAGCGGCTGGAACAGCGCACCACCTTCGACCTGGAGATGATCGAGGCCACCGGGTCCTGCGCCGGCATCGAAAACTATTCGCGCTGGCTGACGGGGCGAAAGCCCGGCGAGCCGCCGCCGACCCTGTTCGAATATCTGCCCGACAATGCGCTGGTGTTCTGCGACGAAAGCCATGTGTCGGTGCCGCAGATCGGCGCCATGTACAAAGGCGACTATCGCCGCAAGTTCACCTTGGCCGAATATGGCTTCCGCCTGCCCAGCTGCATCGACAACCGCCCCCTGAAGTTCGAGGAATGGGACGCGATGCGGCCGCAATCGGTCTATGTCTCGGCCACGCCGGGCAACTGGGAGATGGAGCGCACCGGCGGCGTCTTCACCGAACAGGTGATCCGGCCCACCGGCTTGATTGATCCCCCGGTCGAGATACGCCCCGTGGAATCGCAGGTCGATGACCTGATCGCCGAATGCCATCTGATCGCCAAGGTGGGCTATCGCGCTTTGGTCACCACTTTGACCAAGAAGATGGCCGAGGACCTCACCGAGTATATGCACGAGCAGGGCATCCGGGTGCGCTACATGCATTCGGATGTCGAAACTCTGGAGCGTATCGAGATCATCCGCGACCTTCGCCTGGGCGCCTTCGACGTCTTGATCGGCATCAACCTGCTGCGCGAGGGGCTGGACATTCCCGAATGCGGGCTGGTCGCGATCCTCGACGCCGACAAGGAAGGTTTTCTGCGCAGCGAGACCTCGCTGGTGCAGACCATCGGCCGCGCCGCGCGCAACGTGGATGGCAAGGTGATCCTCTATGCCGACCGCATCACCGGCTCGATGGAGCGCGCCATGGCGGAAACCAGCCGCCGCCGCGCCAAGCAGGAAGCCTATAACAAGGAGCACGGCATCACGCCCGCCAGCGTGAAGGCCAAGATTTCCGACATCATGGGTTCGATGTATGAGCGCGACCATGTCACGGTCGGGGCCGGCCAGCTTGCCGAACAGGGCCGCGAATTCGTCGGCCACAATATCAAGGCGATCATCGCCGACATCGAAAAGAAAATGCGCGCCGCCGCCGCCGACCTGGAATTCGAGGAGGCCGCGCGGCTGCGCGACGAACTCAAGCGGCTGCAATCCACAGCCCTGGCCATCGCCGACGATCCCTTCGCGCGCCAGTCCGATGTCGCCCGCGCCAATCTCGATGCCGAGATCACCTATTCGACCGAAGACAGTCCCTCCAAGCCGATCCCGTCGAAAGGCGGACGCAAGCGGCTGCAACGCGCGGAACGACCAGGGAGACCCAAGACCTTTGGCTCAAGAGCACGATAAGGCCGGTCCGGCCTCAAGCCGCGCTTGGACGCGCGGCTTTGCGGCGTTCGCCCGGGCGAAAGGTCCACTGGACCTTTCGCTCTTCCCGGCTCACCCCAAGACGTTTGGTTCGCGTGCCCGATAGCAACCCGGCCGTCCATCACGATCTGGAAGATGTGGTCAACTACCTCATCGAATGCTGCATCAAGGATGCCGATGGCCGCCTGTCGGTCGATGAGTTGATGGACGCCATCGGCCAGCGCACCTTCGGGCCGTTGCTGCTGGTGCCCAGCCTGATCGCGGTGTCGCCGGTGGGCGCGATACCGGGGCTTCCTCTCTTTACCTCGATCGTGATCGTGCTGGTGGCCACCGCGATCCTCTTGCATCACGACCATGTCTGGATTCCGCGCTGGCTGGGGCGCCGCTCGGTCGATGCCGGCAAGATGGAACGCGGCCTGACAAAGTTCCGCCCGGTGGCGCGCTTCATCGATCACCTGCTGATGCCGCGCCTGACCTGGCTGACCTGGGGGCCCTTCTTCTACCTGATCGCGGTGGTGGTGCTGTTGATCGGGCTGGTGACGCCGATCCTGGAACTGGTGCCGCTGGGCGGCATTCCGCCCAATGCGGCGGTGGTGGCTTTTTCGCTGGCGATCATCGCCAAGGACGGGCTGTGGGCTCTGATCGCTTTCGCATTTACCATCGCGAGCGGCGCCTGGCTGGTGCAACTGGCGTTTTAGGCGCGCGGTAAACCACTGTTCGTAAGGGATAAATCCGGTAACCGCCCTGTCTGCATTGTTATTTAAGGCCAAAGCGACTATATCAGGCGTCACGTGGTTCTTGCGTCCCTGTCAGACGAAGCGCTTCTGTCTTTCTGACCCGCCTACACGCGCGCCGGACGAACCGAAAAACTTCCCTACCAGTTAGCCTAGTTTCCACGGCCGCCTATGCATTTCGCATGGGCGGAACCGATGATTTAAAGGAAATATCATGACCATCGGCACCGTGAAGTTCTTCAATTCCACCAAGGGTTTCGGTTTCATCTCGCCGGAAGGCGGCGGCAAGGACGTGTTTGTGCACGCCTCGGCCGTTGAAGCTGCCGGCATGCGCACCCTGAACGAAGGCCAGAAAGTGAACTTCGACATCCAGCCGGATGCGCGCGGCTCCAAGGCCGCCAATCTGTCGGCGGCTGATTAAGCTGCTGCAAGAAATCGGGCGGTGCGCGAAAACGCGCCGCCCGTTTTTCTTTTGCAAAAGGGAGATCCCCCCATGACCGAGTCCAATTCGTCGCGCAAACGCGACGCCGCCATCCGCACCGCCAACGGCGCCTTTCAGGTGTGGGAATCCCGCACCCAGCTGGTGAAGCAGGAAATGCGGGCCGCCAGCGACGCCAATGACGCCAAGACCGCGCGCCTGAAGGCGCAGCGCCTGGAGAAGGAAAAGCAGGACGCCGAAGAGGCTGCCGCCAATCCGCCCCCGCCCAAGAAAAAGTCCGTCAAGCGCATCACCGCCGGCTGACGCTTGGCCTGTTTTCGCATCCGTCACCGCACCCAGTATCTCTACAACCAGCCTGTTCGCCTCGGTCCGCACCGCCTTGTGCTGCGGCCCCGCGAAAGCCATGAGCTGCGGCTGATCTCGCTCGATATCGTCACCACGCCCGACTGCACCCTCACCTGGGCGGGCGATGTCTTCGGCAATGCCATCGCCACCGCTTCGTTCGACCCGCAGATGGCGCGCGCCGAAGCCTTGATCATTGAAAGCACCGCTATGGTGGAGCTGACCAGCGATGCCTGGCCGGTGTTTCCCATCGCCGCGTCCGCCGCCGCATTTCCGTTTCGCTACAGCGTGGATGAGCGCGCCGACCTGGGGGCGCTGCGCGAGCCGCAATATCTCGACACCATGCAGCGGTTGCGGGACTGGGCCAAAGGTTTCGTGCGCTCCAATCCCACCGACACCCTGTCGCTGCTGAAGGATCTGAACGCCGGGGTTTCCGCCGCCGTCAGCTACCAGGCGCGCGAGGATGAAGGCACCCAGTCGCCGTCGCACACCTTGAATGCCGGGCGCGGCTCCTGCCGCGACATGGCGGTGCTGTTCGCCGAGGCCGCGCGCGCGCTGGGCCTGGGGGCGCGCATCGTCTCGGGCTATCTCTACAATCCGGCCAGTCCCATGGGCACCACCCATGCCTGGGCCGAGGTCTTCGTGCCGGGCGCCGGCTGGATCACCTTCGATCCCACCAACCGCCAGATGGGCGGCTTCAACCTGATCCCCGTGGCGGTGGCCCGCGACCTGTCGCAGGTGATGCCCGTCAGCGGCAACTATATCGGCACCAGCAGCGACATGGCCCGCCTGACCGTCGCCGTCGAAGTCACCCCGCACACCTGACCGCGCCACGTTTGTCAGCGGCGCGCGTTACCCCCTAAAGTCACCGCGTCATTCCCGTGCACTCACCTTGTCATTCCCGGCGAGCGGTCCAAAGGACCGCGAGGGAGCGAGGAACGGGGGGCGCAGCGCCCGAGCAGGTCCAGTGGACCTGCGAGAGTGACGAGCGCGCCGAGCTCGGGCGAGGCGCGGGACCGGCCTATCAATTTTGGAATGCATAGATGTCCCGAGCCTTCGTCAAGGAAACCGCCGAATCCGCCCCGCCGCCCGAGCGCATGGTCGACGAAGGCCCCAACCTCGTCACCCCCGAAGGCATGGCCCAGATCGAAGCCCACATCGCCCGCATCGAAGCCAGCATGAAAACCGAAGCCAATGTCCTGCTGCGCGAAACCCTGGCGCGCGATCTGCGCTATTGGGAAATCCGCAAAAGCACCGCCGAAGTGGTGACACCGCCCTGCGACGGCACCGTCTCCTTCGGCTGCACCGTCACCATCGAACGCAAGGGCCGCCAGCAAACCTTCCGCATCGTCGGCGTGGACGAAGCTGATGCCTCCAAAGGCTGGATTTCATTCCGGTCACCCATGGCGCAAGCCATCCTTGGCGCAAGCACTGGCGACGTCCTCGAAGCAGCAGAACCGTTGGGAGAGATCGAGATTATAAACGCAACGTGATGGGACAGTTAGGCGAGCAGTTCATCAAGTTTAGTATTTAAAAACCTGCTGATTGAGCTTCTCGCGCCATCCTTCACGAAATTTAGCATAGTCATAATCTCCACATCAGAAAGAGTAACGACATATCCGTGACCATCGCGGGCAACATCGCGACACCTCTCCAGTAGCAACCGCTCGTTGTCTACCGACCGACACACAATAGCGCCGAAGTATCCGCGCACCGCACTGAAGCGCATGGCAATTTGGTCGACTTCCGGATTGGCAACATCAGCCGAGTAGTTCTTACATTCAAAAACGACCGACAGCGCCCTTGTTTGCGGCGAATTCAGTATGCGTGAGAAAAAGGGGCCGACCCCAGTGTTGGTGAATCTGATATCGATTTTCTTCCGGCCCTGATTGAGCGGGGCCTCTTTTTTTGGCGTAATCAAGTTCGGGTAAAATAGAAAGTTGAGCACGCTCAGTATATAATTGTGGTACCGATCAGCCTCATCGCGCCCCGGTTTTATTTTTTGGAATTCACCCATCAAAATCTTTGCAAACGCGCGCTCGTCAAATCCTTTCTCAAAATCTTTGTTCTCTAGCGCTCCTTCCGCACCCTTTACCTTCTTGTAGTACTCCAACACCTCTGGATAACGTTGCACAAACTCAGCTAGCGCTGCTTTTGAATAGGGATGCTTTTCTTTCACGTCTTTTTTATAAACGTGTTTCTCTTTAGTTTTTTTAAGGACGTGCACCAATCAAGAATTGGCCCGAATGTGTTCGGCGCGCAAATACTCGATCATGTGGAAATTGTAGAATTCTTGGCTATCGAGAGAAATCCTCCTCCGCACAGAATACTTTGGAACAAGGATGACGGGTGCCCCATTAATAAAAGGGATATCGCAATATTTTGCCTCCCAACGTTTCGTCTGTTCGTTCCATATCGGTGGACCGGCATACTGCGTTAGTGCCTTGATGCCATACAGTTCGCACTGTTCCTGCGTGTAATTGATAAGCTTTCCACGAAGCACATTCGTGGTTAGATCGGAGATCATGTCAGGACCAATACCGTCTATGAACAATTCCGCTTCCGACAAATCACTCAGCAGCCCAGATTTGATTGCAGCGCTGTTCTTCAACGCATGAAGTATTCGATTTCCCTGAACGGTACCCAAACCCCGACCCTGCGGCGCACCTTTTGATAGCCCGAGATATGTTTCTCTCGGCTCATGCAAGTGCGCTATCAAGTGCTGAGCCCGCGTGTCGTTTTGATTACGCAAAGCATCCAGGAGTTCTTGAAAATAGGATTGTATGGCATCGGTGCAGCTTGCCGACCACTCGTCTTGCTTTATCTCGATCCCATAAGGATCCAAAAAAGCGGGAGATCACGCTCGGTGTCGATATTGACGAAGTCTAATTGTGCCTGCGGAAGATTGATGCCGAAATGTTGCGTGAAGCCAGCCACTGATCCCTCCAAAAATGCAGACTTAAATATTCGCGGATGCCGAATACTATTGTTGAAATTCTGAGGTAATAATTTCGCGGCTTTTTGAGCTATCATCGCTCCGGTCTATGTGGGAGCGTTCAGTCTTCACTGTATGAGGAACCAACCCGCCCTTCACGCTTTTTCTCCCTTAGGCCGAATTCGCGGAGAAACTCCCATGCCAAACAACAGCAAAACCATGGTCCTGTCCGCCGGCGCGGTGCTGGTTGTGGTGGTGGGCCTGTTCCTGTTCGGCGGCGGCCATAATGACGGCCAGCCTTCGGCGCCCAGCGGGCCGGGCAACCCGACGCAAAACGACCTGGGCCGGTAATCTCTGGAAAGCATCTCGCCCACCATCTCGCTGCGGCAGAGCTTGGCGCCGTTGCGCGTCACCACGATGCCCGCAATTGTCAGACCAAAGTGCCATGCGCCGGCAGCGCCCGCTGCCTGACCAATAGTCAGTGGAATTTTCGCGCGGCCGCTCCATATCTTGTGGCCGCGCTGCTCTTGTGCCGCGCCGCTCCCTGCAAGTTGCAGTTGCGAAATCACGCCATGTGACCGGCCATTGCACAGCCGCCCGCCCGGGCGTATTGTCGCGGGTACGAGGAGTACGACCCGTCACAGTGAAGCGCACCTAGACTAATCCTGCCGCCTTTGAGTGCGCGCCTGGACGTGTTGACTTCCTTCCCTGCGACAATCGTAAAGCTTCGTCCGTACCGGCATTCCGCCGCGCGGGGTTTACTGCAGGAAGTACTGACATGACGATCGGAACCGTGAAATTCTTCAACACCTCCAAGGGTTTTGGCTTCATCGCGCCGGAAGGCGGCGGCAAGGACGTGTTCGTGCACGCCACTGCCGTTGAAGCGGCCGGCCTGCGCTCGCTGAACGAAGGCCAGAAGGTCTCGTTCGACATCGTGCCGGACGCCCGTGGCGCCAAGGCCTCGAACCTGAAGGCCGTCTAAGTCACGGTCTGATGTTTTGAATGAGAAAGAGCCGGTGGAGAAATCCACCGGCTCTTTTTTTGGCTTCACCCTCGACAGGCTCAGGGTGAGGCAACAGGCTCACCCTTCGACAAGCTCAGGGTGAGGGAGATTTTTACTGAGAGGCGGCCGTGTTGGACGGGCGCGGCGGGAGCAGCGGCGAACGCGAGCGCAGCGAGCGCCTCGCCGTGCGACCCGAAATTACTGCGAGGCCGTATTGGACGGCCTCGCAAAAGTCAGCGTGATTTCCTTCTGCGGACCGTTGCCGTCGGTGGTGAAGTTCTGGCTGGTGGTGCCGCCGCCGACCTTCAGCGTCGCGGTGGCGGTGTAGCTGCCGGCCGCCGGCTTGAACAGGATCCAGGGCGCGTCGCAATCCAGCCCCGCCACATCCTTGCCGCCCTGCGAAAGCGAGACATGGGCATTGGCGAGATTGGCGCCGCCGGTGGTGGCCAGCACGATCTTGACCGGATAGGCGGCCCAGCGCGGATCGTCCTTGGAGGAGCCGACGCCGGTGCAGACGGTCTCGACGCCGTTGATGGTGGTGGGAGTGTCCTGCACCGCCAGCGCCTGGCCGGCCAGCATGGTGAGGGGGAAGAAGGCCGCGGCGGCGGTCATGACGAATGCGCGCATCTGACAAATCTCCTTTGACCCCTTCGCTGCAGACAGAAGCGTACAAATCGGCTTTGGGTTCCCGCGGGTTCCCGGCCATGGCAATCTGGTGCCATGATCCGCGTTCTGCTGGGGCTGCTATTGGCCCTTTCGCTCTCCATGCCCGCCGACGCCCAGCCGCGCGCCCGGGCCGTCGCCAGGCTGGCCGGGCTGGACGGCAAGCCGGTGGGGACCGCCAGCTTCCGCGCCGTGGCCGGCGGGGTCTTGATCGAGCTGGACCTTTACGGCCTGCCCCCCGGCGCCCATGGCATGCACCTGCATACGAGCGGCCAGTGCGACGCCCAGTCGGGCTTCATGAAGGCCGGGCCGATCCTGGCGCTGCGTCCGGGGCGCCGCCACGGCTATCTGGCCAAGGGCGGGCCCATGACCGGCGACCTGCCCAACCAGTTCGCAGGGACCGACGGGCGGCTGAAGGCCAATATCGTCACCAACGCCTTCACCCTGGGCAACGGCAAGCGTTCGATCTTCGACCGCGATGGCGTGAGCCTGATCGTCAAGAAGCGCGGCGACGACTACCGCACCCAGCCCATCGGCAATTCCGGGGACCGCATCGCCTGCGGCGTGGTGGTGCGCACCCAGGGCCCCGCGCCGCGTCCTTTGTTCCGCCCACCGCCGCCGAAACCCGCCCAAAACGCAAGGCCGTAGCGGGCTTTGCCGGGTGGCAAGCCCATGGCGCGCATGACATGATCCGCGCCGCCATGGGCCTTGAAAAACCTCAGACACTTGCCGCGCGCGACGTGATCGACGCCGATGCCCTGCGCCATGCCCTCACCGCTCTGGCGCGCGAGACGCCCGATCCCGGCACCCTGCGCAAGTCGGGCCTGGGCCTGATCAAGCAGGCCTTCCAGAACGGGCGCGACAAGGTCCAGCACCAGGTGGAGGCCGAAGGGCTTTCGGGGCTGGCCGCCGCGCGCGCGCTGTCGGCGCTGCAGGATGCCATCATCCAGGTGATCTACGATTTCGCGGTCAAGCATGTCTATTACGCGCAGAATCCGTCCAGCGCCGAACGCATCGCCATCGTGGCCACCGGCGGCTATGGCCGCGGCGAGCTGGCGCCGGGTTCGGACATCGATCTGTTGTTCGTGCGCCCCTTCAAGCAGACCGCCTGGGGCGAAAGCGTCATCGAATTCATCCTCTACATGCTGTGGGACCTGGGGCTGAAGGTCGGCCATGCCACGCGGAGCCTCGCCGAATGCGTGCGCCTGTCCAAGCTGGACGTCACGATCCGCACGGCGATCCTGGAAGCGCGCTATCTGTGGGGCGACCGCGGCCTCTATGACGACCTGCGCAAGAAATTCTGGAGCGAGGTCGCCACCGGCAATGGCCGCGACTTCGTCAACGCCAAGCTGGCCGAGCGCGACCAGCGCCATCAGCGCCAGGGCGAAAGCCGCTATCTGGTCGAGCCCAACATCAAGGAAGGCAAGGGGGGCTTGCGCGACCTGCAGACGCTCTACTGGATCGGCAAGTATCTGTATCACGTCGATGACGCCGCCGACCTGGTCGAGCATGGCGTCTTCACCAAGGACGAATACCGAACCTTCCAGAAGGCGGAAGCCTTTTTGTGGAATGTGCGGGTGCATCTGCATTACCTGATGGGCCGCGCCGAGGAGCGCCTGAGCTTCGACGTGCAGCCGGCGCTGGCGACCCATCTGGGCTATGTCGATGCCGACAAGCCGCGCCGGGCGGTGGAAGCCTTCATGCGCGCCTACTTCCTGGTGGCCAAGGATGTCGGGGACCTGACCCGCATCTTCTGCGCCGCGCTGGAAGAGCAGCATCGCAAGCCGCGCCCGTCGCTGAGCCGGATGCTGCCGGGATTTTTAAAGCCGCGCAGCCCCAGCGATGATTTCTATGTCGAGAATGGGCGGCTGACCGCCAATCCCGCCATCTTCCGCGCAGACCCCGCCAACATCCTGCGCATGTTCCACATGGCCGACGTCAAGGGGGTGGACATCCATCCCGACGCGCTGCGCACCGTCACCCGCAGCCTGGACCTTATCACCGATCAGGTGCGCGACAATCCGGTGGCCAACCAGGCCTTCCTGGAAACCCTGACCTCGCGCCACGATCCCGAACGCGCGCTCAGGCTGATGAACGAGGCGGGCGTGCTGGGCCGCTTCATTCCGGAATTCGGCCATGCCGTGGGGCTGATGCAGTTCAACATGTACCATCACTATACGGTGGACGAGCATCTGATCCGCGCCGTGGGCAATGTCGCCGCGATCGAGCGCGGAGAGCGCAAGGAAGACAATCCCATCTCCAGCGATGTGATCAAGCGCATCCAGTCGCGCAACGTGCTGTATTGCGCCATCCTGCTGCACGATGTCGCCAAGGGGTTGCCGGGCGATCACAGCGATGTCGGCGCGGAGATTGCGCGCAGCCTGTGCCCGCGCCTTGGCCTGTCCGCCGCCGACACCGCCGCCGTCGCATGGCTGGTGAAGAACCATCTGGTGATGAGCGACACCGCCCAGCGCCGCGACGTTTCCGATCCCAAGACGGTGCGCGATTTCGTCGACATGGTGCAGTCGCCCGAGATGCTGCGCCTCTTGCTGGTGCTGACCGTGGCCGACATTCGTGCCGTCGGGCCGGGCGTGTGGAATGGCTGGAAGGGCCAGTTGCTGCGCGAACTCTATTACGCCGCCGAGAATATGATGATGGGCGGCGACCAGGCGCCGGGCCGCGGCCAGCGCGTGGCGTCCGCCAAGGCGGCGCTGGATGCCCGGCTGTCCGATCTGACGCCCGCCCAGCGCGAGAAAGCCCTGAGCCGGCATTATGACAATTACTGGCTGGCGTTTGAAGAGAGCGAGCTGGAACGCCATGCCCGCCTGATCACCAAGGCCGATGCGCAAGGCCAGCTCTTGACCCTGGAAGCCAACAGCAACGACTTCCGCGCCGTCACCGAGATCGTGCTGTACACGCCCGACCATGCCGGACTGTTCTCGCGCTTCGCCGGCGCCATCGCGATGGCGGGCGGCACCATTGTCGATGCCAAGGCCTTCACCACATCCGACGGCTTCGCGCTGGACGTGTTTTCGGTGCAGGACGCGGAAGGCGAGGCCTTTGGCGACAAGGAACGGCTGGGGCGGCTGGCGGCCTCGATCGAAAAGACCCTGCGCGGGGAACTGCGGCCCCGCCAGCTCCTGGCGCGCAAGGCGCCCCGGACCCGGGCCAGCGCCTTTTCCATCAAGCCCAAGATTCACTTCGACAATGAAGCCTCGCGCATCGCCACCGTGATCGAGGTGGAATGCCTGGACCGGCCCGGCCTGCTCTATGACGTCACCCAGGCGATCTTCGAATCCGGGCTTTCGATTTCCACCTCCATGGTGGCGACCTATGGCGAGCGCGCCATCGACGTCTTCTATGTGCGCGACGGGTTCGGCCACAAGATCGTCCATCCCGCGCGGCTGGATGCGGTGGAAAAGCGGCTGAAAAAGGCGCTGGCACCCCCGCCCCTTGAAGCCGTCACAAAATCTTGAAGGTTGAAGTGGGGCAAGGCATAAGACCGCCCATGACACACACACCGCTGGTTCTTTCGGGCATGCAGCCCACCAACACGCTGCATCTGGGCAATTATCTGGGCGCGCTCAAGAACTGGGTGCGGATGCAGGAAGAAATGCCCTGCCTGTTCTGCGTGGTGGACATGCATGCCATCACCGCCGATGCCGGATACGGCAAGCCGGCCGAACTGGCCCAGTCCATCCGCGAAGTCACCGCCGCCTATATCGCGGCCGGTGTCGACCCGAAGCGCACGCCGATCTTCAACCAGGGCCAGGTGCCCGAACATGCCGAGCTGGCCTGGGTCTTCAACTGCGTGGCGCGGCTGGGCTGGCTGGACCGCATGACCCAGTTCAAGGAAAAATCCGGCAAGCACAAGGAACGCGCCAGCGTCGGGCTCTATACCTATCCGGTGCTGATGGCCGCCGACATTCTGGTCTATCGCGCCACCCATGTGCCGGTGGGCGAGGACCAGAAGCAGCATCTGGAACTGGCGCGCGACATCGCCGCCAAGTTCAACAATGATTTCGGCGCGCCGGATTTCTTCCCCCAGCCCGAGCCGGTGATCACCGGCACCGCGACGCGGGTGATGAGCTTGCGCGACGGCACCAAGAAAATGTCCAAGTCGGACGAAAGCGACGCCAGCCGCATCAACCTGACCGACGATGCCGAAACCATCGCCAGCAAGATCAAGCGGGCCAAGACCGACCCCCTGCCCCTGCCCGCCAGCAAGGACGAGTTGAAGGATCGGCCCGAAGCCGAAAACCTGCTCAACATCTATGCCGCCCTGGCCGAACAGGACCGCGACGCGGTGATCGCCCAGTTCGCCGGGCAGCAGTTCTCCGGCTTCAAGACCGCGCTGGCCGACCTGACGGTCGCCAGGCTGGAACCGATCAACAAGGAGATGCGCCGCCTGTTGGGCGATCCCGGCGAGATCGACAATATCCTGCGGTCGGGCGCGAGCCGCGCCCGCGCCATCGCCACGCCCATCATGGACGAAGTGAAGAAGCGCGTCGGGTTCATCAGTTGAAGAACGTTCTGGTCACCGGCGCCGCCAAGCGGCTGGGACGGGCCATCGCCCTGGACCTGGCGCAGGCGGGCTGGAATGTCGCGATCCACTACAATGGGTCTGAGGCCGATGCGCAAAGCGCCGCCGACGCGGCGCGCAAGTTCGGCGTGAAGGCCGAAATCCTGCAGGCCGATCTTTCGAAAGAATCCGAGACCGCCAAGCTGGTCAGCCGCGCCGCAGCGGCCATCGGCCCGCTGACGGCGCTGATCAATTCCGCCTCGCTGTTCGAGAATGACGACTGGCAATCGGCCACCCGCAAAAGCTGGGATGACCATATCGAGGTCAACCTGCGCGCGCCGTTGCTGCTGTCGCAGCTTTTCGCCCAGCAGCTTCCCGCCGGCCAGGCCGGCAACATCATCAATCTCATTGATCAACGCGTCCTCAAACCGACACCGCAATTCCTCTCCTACAGCGTCAGCAAGGCAGGGCTGTACTGGCTGACCACCACCCTGGCCCAGGGCATGGGCCCGAACATCCGGGTCAATGCGGTGGGGCCCGGTCCGACCCTGAAGAACCCGCGCCAGTCCGACGCCGATTTCGATGGCCAGCGCGACGCCACCATCCTGAAGCGCGGCGCCAACCCCGCCGACATCTGCGCTGCGGTGCGCTACCTGCTGGAGGCGCCCGCCGTCACCGGCCAGATGATCGCGGTGGATGGCGGCCAGCACCTGATCTGGCAGACCCCCGACGTGCAGGGCTCCGAATGAGCAAGCCCCCCTATTTCGCCAGTGCCGCCGGCGGCATCCGCCATGTCTTCATCCGCAACCTGGAACTCCCCGCCCATATCGGCGTCTACCGCCAGGAGGAAGGCCGCACCCAGCCGGTGCGGATCAATGTCGACCTGGCCACCGACGACATCGCCGACGCCCAGGACATGCTGGAAAATGTGGTCGACTATCATGTGATCGAGAAACGCATCCGCGCCATCATCTCCGAAGGCCATGTCCGGCTGGCCGAAACCCTGGCCGAGCGCATCGCGGCGGCCTGTTTCGAGGACAGCCGCGTGCGCACCGTGCGGGTGCGGGTGGAAAAGCTGGAAGCCCTGACATCGGCGGAAAGCGTTGGGATAGAGATTGAGCGGACTCGCTAATATATTGACGCCATGAGTTCCCCCGACGCGCCCCTGAAGGGCGCCGCGCGCATCGCCGCCTATCTCAAGACTTTGCCCGACGCGCCGGGCGTCTACCGCATGATGAATGCGGCCGGCGACGTGCTGTATGTCGGCAAGGCCAAGAGCCTGAAGAAGCGCGTCAGTTCTTACGCGCTGCGCGGGGCGCACAACGAGCGCATCAGCCGCATGATCGCCGAAACAGCCGAGATGCTGTTCGTCACCACCGCCAGCGAAACCGACGCGCTGCTGCTGGAATCCAACCTGATCAAGCGGCTGAAGCCGCGCTACAATGTCAGCTATCGCGACGACAAGAGCTTTCCCAACATCCTGCTGCGCGAGGACCATCCCTTTCCGCAGCTTCTCAAGCATCGCGGCGCCAAGACCATCAAGGGCGTCTATTTCGGTCCCTTTGCTTCGGCCGGCGCGGTCAACCGCACCCTTAACACCCTGCAGCGCGCCTTCCTCCTGCGGTCGTGCTCGGATTCAGTGTTCGAAAGCCGCACCCGCCCCTGCCTGCTGTTCCAGATCAAGCGCTGCAGCGCCCCTTGCGTGAACCGCATCGATCTTGGCGGCTATCACGAACTGGTCGAGGAAGCCGAAAGCTTCCTCAAGGGCAAGAGCCAGGCGGTGCAGGACGAGTTGAAAGCCGAGATGACCAAAGCTTCCGACGCCATGGATTTCGAGGCGGCGGCAAAACTGCGCGACCGGCTGAAGGCGATGAGCCACATCCAGTCGTCGCAGGGCGTCAATCCCGCCACCTTTGACGAAGCCGATCTCTTCGCCGCCTACAGCGAGGGCGGTCATACCTGCATTCAGGTCTTCTTTTTCCGCGCCGGGCAGAATTGGGGCAACCGGCCCTACTTCCCGCGCCATGACCCCGATCTGTCGCTGGCGGAAGTTCTCGAAAGCTTCGTCGGCCAGTTTTACGACGAACGTACGCCGCCCAGCCTGATCCTGACCAGCGAGGATCTGCCAGGCCGCGCGCTGCTGGCCGAAGCGCTTGCCACGCGCGCGGGCGGCAAGGTTGAGATCGCCCTGCCCCAGCGCGGCGAGAAACGCGACATCATGGAGCGCGCCCTGACCAATGCGCGCGAACAGCTGGGCCGACGCTTGGCCGAAAACAGTGCCCAGACCCAGCTGCTGGAAGGCGTGGCCGACACCTTCGGGCTGGAGCAGCCGCCGCGCCGCATCGAAGTCTATGACAATTCTCACATTCAGGGCGCCCATGCCCTGGGCGCGTTCATCGTGGCGGGGCCGGACGGCTTCGAGAAGGCGCAGTACCGCAAGTTCAACATCAAGAACGAAGAGCTCGCCCCGGGCGATGACTATGCCATGATGCGCGAAGTGCTGACCCGGCGCTTTGCCCGCATGGTCAAGGAAGAAGCCGGCTCATCTGAAAACGGGGCCGACACCACGCGCTGGCGCCGTCCCGATCTGGTGCTGATCGATGGCGGACCCGGCCAATTATCGGTCGCCTGCCAGGTCTTTGCTGATCTGGGGGTGGAGGATGTGGCGCTGGTGGGCATTTCCAAGGGCCCGGACCGCGATGCCGGGCGCGAGCATTTCTACCTTCCCGGCAAGGAGCCTTTCCGCCTCGATCCCAAAAGCCCGGTTCTGTACTATCTGCAACGTCTTCGGGACGAAGCGCACCGCTTTGTCATAGGCGGCCATCGCAAGAAGCGCAGTGCCGCGATCGGCGCCAACCCCTTGGACGAGATTGCGGGGGTGGGGGCGACCCGCAAGCGCGCCCTGCTGCAGCATTTCGGGTCTGCCCGGGCGGTGGCGGGAGCCAGCCTGACCGATCTGGCCTCGGTCGGAGGCGTCAGCGAGACTCTGGCGAAGAAAATCTTTGATTTCTTCCATCCGGGCGGATGACCTGTCGCAATCAGGCTTCTAGAGTGCCCCCCATGTTCGCCCTGCCAAACGCCCTGACCGTGCTGCGCATCGTGCTGGTGCCGCTGTTCGTGATCGCCTTCGTGGTCCCGGGCGATGCGGCGCGGCTGGTGGCGTTCGGCATTTTCGTGATCGCCGGCGTCAGCGACTGGCTGGACGGTTTCGCCGCCCGCAAGCTCAAGGCGGGTTCGGATTTCGGCCGCATGCTGGACCCCATCGCCGACAAGGTGCTGGTGGCGGTGGCACTGATGATGCTGGTGGCCGAGGGCCTGTTCACCCAGATCAAGCCCAACGGCATGCTGAGCCTGCTCAAGCTGGTGCCCGCCCTGATCATCCTGTCGCGCGAGATACTGGTGTCGGGCCTGCGCGAATTCCTCTCCGGACTGCGCGTCAGCGTGCCGGTGACGGCGGTGGCCAAGTTCAAGACCGCGGTGCAGATGGTGGCGATCGGCGCCATGATCCTGACGCCGCTGGCCGATATCTATCTGCCGGGCGTTCCGTCGCTGACCTACGCCTTCATCGCCTATGCGATGCTGTGGGTGGCGGCGGCGCTGACCGTCTATACCGGCGTGATCTACTTCCGCAGCGGCATGGCGCACCTGCGCCCCGGCACGACGCCCGATCCGTAGAATCGCAGGCGGCGTGCATTTCCTCTGGGTTATATTCACCATATTGGGCGCGGCAGGCCAGGTTGCGCGCAATGCGTTGCAGCGCGGCCTGACGGCGGAACTGGGCGCACTTGGCGCCACACTGGTGCGCTTTCTGTTCGGGCTTCCCTTCGCGCTCGCTTTCCTGGGCGCGTTGCTGGCCGTCACTGGCGCCGCCCTGCCCCAGACGGGTCCGGCTTTTGGCGGATGGATTCTTCTGGGCGCGCTGACGCAGATCGCAGGCACGGCCCTGATGTTGAAGGCGATGGAGCACCGCTCTTTCGTCGTGGTCACGGCCTATCTGAAAACCGAGCCGGTGCTGGTGGCATTGATCGGCCTGAGCGTGCTGGGCGATCCGTTGACCATGGCGATGGCGCTGGCGATCATTGTCGCAATGGCGGGCGTCACACTGATTTCCGCCAGGCCGCAAGCACTGGCCGGCGGGCTCAAACCGGCTCTGCTGGGACTGTCCGCGGCCGCCCTGTTTGCTGCTTCGTCGGTCGGCTATCGCGGCGCGATACTGTCGCTGAACGAATCCAGCTTCGTGCTGGGCGCGACCTTCAGCCTGGCTGCGGGGCTGACGTTGCAAACCGCGCTGCTGATGCTGTGGCTACTCCTGTTCCGGCGAAGCATGTTCCGGTCGCTGCTGACCCACTGGAAACCGTCATTGACGGCCGGCTTTGCGGGCGCCGCCGCTTCGCAGTGCTGGTTCCTGGCGTTCGCGCTGGCATCCGCCGCCAGCGTGCGCACCCTGGCCTTGGTTGAAATCCTGCTGGCGCAAGGCGTGACGCGGTTTGTATTCAAGCAGCAGACAACGCCGCGCGAAGCGGCCGGCATCGCCCTGCTGCTGGCAGGCGCGATCCTGATCGTTTGGGTATCGCCGAAGCCCTAGCGCAGGACGCCGCGAGGCTAGGCAGGCACCTTCGCCAGGCCGCGCACTTCGTCGGAATAGGCGGTCATCAGGCTTTCGGTCAGGGCGCCGGGCTTGAAGGTATAAGGCCCGATCTCCGACACCGGCGTGACTTCCGCCGCCGAGCCGGTGAGGAAGCATTCGGTGAAGCCCGTCAGTTCGTCGGGCATGATGTGGCGCTCCGCCACCTTGATCTGGCGCGACTTGGCGATGGCGATCACCGACTGGCGGGTGAGGCCGTTGAGGAAACAGTCGGGCGTCGGGGTGTGCAGCTCGCCATCCTTCACAAAGAAGACATTAGCGCCGGTGGCTTCGGCGACATAGCCGCGATAGTCGAACATCATCGCATCGGCATAGCCTTTGGCTTCGGCCTCATGCTTGGAGATGGTGCAGATCATGTAGAGACCCGCGGCCTTGGCATGGACCGGCTCGGTATCGGGCGCGGGACGCTTCCAGCGCGCGATATCCAGGCGGATGCCCTTGAGCTTTTCCGCCGGGCTGAAATAGGACGGCCAGGGCCAGCAGGCGATGGCGACATGAATGGTGGTGTTCTGCGCCGACACCGCCATCATCTCGCTGCCGCGAAACGCGACCGGGCGAAGATAACCGTCGGTGATGCCTTGCGCGGCGGCAACATCGATACAGGCCTGGTTGATCTCGTCCCGGGTGAAGGGGATTTTCATGCCCAGCGTTTCGGCCGAAAAGAACAGCCGTTCGGTATGTTCCTTCAGCTTGTAGATCGTGCCGTTATAGATGCGCTGGCCCTCGAACACGCAGGAGCCGTAATGCAGCCCATGGGTCAGGACATGGGTCTTGGCGTCCTTCCAGGGCACCAGTTTGCCATCATACCAAAGGGCACCGTCGCGCTGGTCGAAAGGGATCACGTCTGCCATCGGTTCCGTTCCTGAAAAAGCCTGCCTTTTGGCGGGCTTGCCCCCCATCGGGCGAGGGCCTAGTTTTTCTGCATGTATTGCAGCATGGCCGACGCGAAAATCGCAAGGGTGCCCCGTGGCATGGCTGCCATGAGTTTGCCCGTGAATTTGTCATGAACGCCCCAGGCGCCGACGAACCGCACCTTTTGGTGGTGGATGATGACGAGCGGCTGCGCGCGCTGTTGCAGCGCTATCTGTCATCCAACGGCTATCGGATAACCGCCGCGCCGGGCGCCGCCGAGGCCCGCGCCCTGATGAAAAGCATGGAATTCGACCTGCTGATCCTGGACGTGATGATGCCCGGCGAATCCGGCCTGGACCTGACCAAAAGCGTACGCACCGAATCCAGCATACCGATCCTGATGCTGACGGCGCGCGGCGATCCCGCCGACCGCATCGCAGGCCTGGAACTGGGGGCCGACGATTATCTGCCCAAGCCCTTCGAGCCGCGCGAACTGCTGCTCAGGGTCAATTCGCTGCTGCGCCGCGCCGCGCCGCCGGAAACCCCGCCCGCCGGCCCCGTCAAGATGGGATCGGCGCTGTTCGATCCGGCCACGTCCCGGCTGACGCGAAACGGCAAGCCGGTGAAGCTGACCGGCGCGGAAGCGGCGCTGCTGCAACTCTTCGCCGTCCATGCCGGCCGGCCCTTCAGCCGCGCGGAATTGTGCAAGCGGCTGAATGTGGCGCTGGAGCGTTCCATCGACGTGCAGGTGACACGCCTGCGCCGCAAGATCGAGGAAGACCCCAAGCTGCCGCTCTATCTGCAAACGGTGCGCGGGGTTGGCTATATGCTGGTGCCTGATCGTGGTTGAGGTGGGTCGTGCCTGACTCTTCCGCCTACTCGGTCAAGCGTCTTTTGCCGCGCGGGCTGTTCGGCCGCGCGCTGATCATCATCATCGCCCCGATCGTGCTGCTGCAGGCGATCATCGCCTATGTGTTTTTCGAGCGCGACCTGGAAAGCACCACCCGCCGCCTGGCGCGTGACGTGGCCGCGGACATCAACCTGCTGGTGGCACTGGAAGACAATTACAGCGGCGACGAGCGCCTGCGGTTGCGGACGCTATCTTCGCGGCAGCTACAGTATGGCATCACCTTCCTGCCCGGCCTCAAGATCGCCCCGCCGAGCGAGCCGGCGGTTTCCACCATCGATGTGGCGCTGGACGACATATTGGCCGAACGCATCAGCGCCGGCCGTCATTTCTTCACCAAGCGCATGGGCAATGATTTTGAGATTCGCGCCGAAGTGCGCGACGGGGTGCTGGCGGTACTGGTGCCGCGCGACCGCATCACCGTCTCCAAGCCGGACCTCTTTGTCCTTTACATGGTGGGTTCGTCGCTGCTGCTGATGGGGGTTGCGGTCCTTTTCCTGCGCAACCAGGTGCGGCCCATCGAACGGCTGGCGCGCGCCGCCGAGAGCTTCGGCAAGGGCCGCGCCGTGCCGGATTTCAAACCCTATGGCGCCACCGAGGTGCGCCGCGCCGCCCAGGCCTTCATCACCATGCGCGAACGCATCGAGCGTCATGTCACCCAGCGCACCGAAATGCTGGCGGGCGTCAGTCATGACATCAAGACCCCGCTCACCCGCCTCAAGCTGGCGCTGGCGATGATGCCGGCTGATGCGGACACCAGATCCATGCAGGGCGACATTGTCGAGATGGAGCATATGCTGGACGAATACCTGGCTTTCGCGCGCGGCGAAGGCGGCGAGGAAACCGAAGTCACCGATCTGGGGGCGCTGGTTGAGGGTGCCGCCGACGCGGCCGCCAAGGCGCGCCAGCGCGGCGTCACGATCACCGCTGCGGACAATATCCGTGTCAGCGTCAAGCGGGTGGGGCTGCGCCGCTGCCTGACCAACCTGATCGACAATGCCCTCAAGCATGGCAGCCAGGTTGCGGTCAGCCTCAAACAAGAGGGACGGCTGGTGGAAATCAGCGTCGAGGACAATGGCCCCGGCATTCCCGAAACAAGGCGCGAGGAAGCGTTCCGCCCCTTCCACCGCCTGGATCAGGGCCGCAATCTGCAATCGGGCGGCTCGGGCCTGGGCCTGGCCATCGCCCGCGATGTGGCGCGGGCCCATGGCGGTGACGTGGTTCTGGAAAACAGTGCGCTGGGCGGGTTGAAGGCGACGATCAGGTTGCCGGTCTGAACCTACTCTCCATGGCCGGGCCCACTTCCAATAAAGGAGGGCCGGCCATCCAGCCGCTGACAGAAAACCGGATGGGCGGGTCAAGCCCGCCCATGGTGAGTGAGTGTGTTAGCGCAGCTCTTGCGCGCGGTTGCGCGCGGCTTTCACCGCGCGTTTCATCAGCGCCGTCAGCCCGTCATCGGCCATCAGCACCGACAGCGCCGCCGCCGTGGTGCCGCCCGGACTGGTCACCGCCTCACGCAGCGCACCCGCTGGTGACTTGTCCGCGGCCAAAAGCGCCCCTGCGCCCGCCACCGTGGCACGGGCAAATTTCTCCGCCTGAACTTTGGAAAGGCCTTCCGCCACGCCCGCTTCGGTCAAGGCTTCCACCATCAGAAACAGATAGGCCGGCCCCGAACCCGACACCGCCGTGACGCTGTCGATCAGCGTTTCCTTGGTCACCCATTCGGTGGCGCCCAGCGCCGACAGCAGCGCGGTGGCGCGCTTGCGGTCGGCCACCGTGACGCCTTTGGCGGCATAGAGGCCGGTGATACCCGCACCGATCGAACCGGGCGTATTTGGCATGGCACGGATGACGCGCGCCTTCGCGCCCCAGGTTTTTGCCAGCGCCGCCACAGAGGTTCCGGCGGCAATGGAAATCATCAACGTGCCGCCGCGCGCGAACCCCGCCAGCGCGCCGGCTTCACCTTTCAAAATCTGCGGCTTGATCGCCACCACGCAAACCGATGGCTTGCCTTTGATGGCAGACGGCGCGGCTGTGAGAGTGATCTTCTTTTGCTTCGCCAGCGCGCGCAACTGGGCGGACGGCTTGGGCTCGACCACGATGATGGATTTGGCGCCCTTGGCCAGCCAGCCCTTGAGCAAAGCCGACCCCATACGCCCCGCACCGACGAGAAGGACACTCACGCCTGGCCGGCGCACTCCAGCACCGCCGACGCGATCGCATCTTCCGCCGTTTTGCCGCCCCACAGCACGAACTGGAAGGCGGGATAGTAATGCTCGCAGGCTTCCAGCGCCAGGTTGAGCAGCGCCTCGCACTGGGAGGCGCTGGCTTCCGCATCCGGGAAGATCATCGCATGGCGGAAGATGATGGTGCCGTCCTGCGGCCACAGGTCGAAATGGCCGATCCACAGCTTGGCGTTCACATGCATCAGGAGGTCGGCGACATTCTGGCGGCGCACCCCTTCGCTGATGCGCATGTCGAAGGCGCTGGACAAATGCAGCGACTGCAGGTCCTCGCGCCAGGAGAAATTGAAATGGTGGTCGCTCCATTTGCCCGCCACCGACAGGTTGAGCTCGTCCCGGCCGGCCCGCTCAAAGGCCCAGCCATTGGCCTCGACCGCCCGCTCCAGCAGGTCCAGCGGGTGCAGGGTTCCCACCGGCTCGTCATCGAGGTGCATGATACTCATGGGCGCGCTCCAGCCACTAAACGAAGCAGTTGCGATCCAAACTGGCACAAGATTTAGAGAAAACAAGAGTCCGGGAGTCCCCATCCACGCTGCGGAAAAAGATTCCACAGCTTTGAATCGGCTCACTGATTCGACAAAAAGGAGTCGGGGATGACTCCCCAAACCACTCTAAGTGGTTGATTTGGATTCCAAAGCTGCGATCCGGGCGGCCAGGGCCTCATTCTCGGCGCGGGCCTTGGCGGCCATCGCCTTCACCGCCTCGAATTCCTCGCGGGGAACAAAATCCATGTCCGCCACCAGCCGTTCCAGCCGCTGGCGCATAAAGGTGTCGATCTCGGTGCGCACGCTCTGGGCCATGCCGGCGGCGTCAGTAAAGGCTTTCGCCACGCCGTCCAGGAACGGATTGTCGGTCTGCGCCATGAAAAGCCTCCGTTGTCACCGTCTATATGGCCACCAGCTTCACTTGACACAAGCACCGAAGCATCGCGATTTACCGCCATGATCGAAGCCCTGGCCGTGCTGCCCTTCCCCAATATCGATCCCATCGCGCTGCAACTGGGGCCGCTGGCGATCCGCTGGTACGCCCTGGCCTATATCGCGGGCATCCTGCTGGGCTGGTGGGGGATCACGCGGCTGCTGCGCCAAAAGGCCTTCTGGGCCCCGCCCCCCTTCAGCGGCCGCCCCCCCGCCACCGAGGACCAGATCAGCGATCTGGCGGTCTGGATCATCTTCGGCGTCATCCTGGGCGGGCGGCTGGGCTGGGTGCTGATCTATGGCACGGTGCTGTGCAGCGTCACGCCCAACTATGCCGCCTTCTGCGACGGGCTGCCGATGGGCTTCATCACCGATCCGGTGCGCATCATCGCCGCCTGGGAAGGCGGCATGTCCTTCCATGGCGGGTTGGTGGGGGCGCTGATTGCGCTCTGGATGTTCAGCCGCCGCAACAAGCTGAACATGCTCTCCATCGCCGACCTGACCTGCGCCTTCGCGCCCATCACCATCTTCATCGTGCGCATCGCCAACTTCGTGAATGACGAATTGTGGGGCCGGGTCACCGACGTGCCCTGGGCGATGGTGTTCCCGCGCGGCGGGCCGCTGCCGCGCCATCCCAGCCAGCTTTACGAAGCGGCATTGGAAGGCCTGCTGCTGCTGGCGATCCTGCAGGTGGCGCTGCGCGTGTTCCATGCCCATCGCAGGCCCGGCCTGATCTCGGCGCTGTTCCTGGCGGGCTATGGCACCTTCCGTTTCATCTGCGAATTCTTCCGCGAACCCGACACCCAGTTCATCGGTCCCGTCAGCATGGGTATGGCCCTGTCGATCCCGATCTGGCTGGGCGCCGCGGTGCTGTTCTGGATCGTGCTGAAAAAGCCGCGCACCGCATGAGTCTCAAGGCGCGCATCGTCGCCCTGATCGAGGCGCAGGGCCCGATGTCGGTGGCGCAGTTCATGACCATCGCGCTGCTCGACCCCAAGGACGGCTATTACGCCACCCGTGATCCGTTTGGCGCGGGCGGCGATTTCATTACCGCGCCGGAAGTCAGCCAGATGTTCGGCGAGATGCTGGGATTGTGGCTGCTCCAGGCCTGGGCCGACCAGGGCTGTCCCAAAAGTCCCCGGCTGGTGGAGCTGGGACCGGGGCGCGGCACCCTGATGGCCAACGCCCTGCGCGCCGCGTCGGTGGAGCCGGACTTCACCAACGATCTGGAAGTCGTGCTGGTGGAAGCCAGCCCGGTGCTGCAGGCGATGCAGGCCGAAAAGCTGCGCGGCTGCGGCGCGGATGTCTCCTGGCAGGCGCAGTTCGACGACAGCCTGTCGGACCGCCCGCTGTTTCTGGTCGCCAATGAATTCTTCGACGCCCTGCCCGTTCGCCAGTATGTCCGCAGCGAGCGTGGCTGGCACGAGCGCATGGTGACGACGCTGGACGGGGAATTGAATTTCGCGCTGGCGCCGGTGCCGGTGCCGCTTCCCATCATTCCCGCCAGCCGGGAAGGCGCGCCCCTGGGCGGCGTTTATGAAACCTCGCCCGCCGCGCTGGCGCTGGCGGAGAATATCGCCGGCATCATCGCCCAGCGCGGCGGCGCGGCGCTGATCGTGGATTACGGCTATGACGCGATCACTGGCTTCGCGGAAACCTTGCAGGCGGTGGGCGGCCACCGCTTCGTCGATGCGCTGGACACGCCCGGCGAGGACGATCTGTCCGCCCATGTCGATTTCATGGCTCTGGCCCAGGCCGGCAAACGCGGCGGCGCGGCCGTGTTCGGTCCGGTGACGCAAGGGGCGCTGCTGGCGAGCATCGGCATCACCGAGCGGGCCGAACAATTGATGAATGCGCACCCCGAAAGCGCCGCCGATCTGCTGGCCGCGACCGAAAGGCTGATCGGGGCGCAGCAGATGGGCACGCTGTTCAAAGCCGTCGCCTTTGCGCCGCCCAGCGTCACCGGCTTTGCGGGATTTGGCGCATGAAGCGCCTGGAGGCCGCCAATCTGACTGCGCCTGGCGTGGCGCATGGCTTTTTCGGACACGAAGGTGGCGTTTCCACCGGTCTTTACGCCGCGCTGAACTGCGGCCCCGGCTCGAAGGACGCCCCCGAGGCGGTGGCGGAAAATCGCCGCCGCGTCGCTGCTGAATTGGGGGGCGAACTGGGCGCCGCCGAGCTGGTCAGCCTGTCCCAGATCCACAGCCCCATCGTCCACACGCTGGATTCCGCGCCGCAGCAGCGACTTGAAGGTGACGCCATGGTCACCGCCACGCCCGGTCTGGCGCTGGGCATCCTTACCGCCGACTGCGCCCCGGTGCTGCTGGCCGAGCCCCGCGCGCGGGTGATCGGCGCCGCCCATGCGGGCTGGAAAGGCGCGCTGGACGGGGTGCTGGAAGCCACGCTGGATGCCATGGAAAAACTGGGCGCCGACCGCGGCCAGATCGTCGCCGCCGTCGGACCCTGCATCAGCCAGGGCAATTACGAAGTGGGCTGGGACTTTCGCGACCGATTCCTCGAACAGGGTTTGCGCAACCGCAAGTTCTTCATCCCTTCGGGCAGGGAAGGCCATTACCGTTTCGACCTGGAAGATTACGCCGCCCACCGCCTGACGAACGCGGGAATCGCTTCTGTCGAAAAAATCGGCATCTGCACCTATCCGCCTGAAAACGGCTTTTTCAGCTTCCGCCGCACCACCCATGCGGGTGAACCCGACTACGGGCGGCAAGTCTCCGCCATCCTGCTCAATCCCTGATCCGCGACATATAAACAACACGCGACACGGCGCGACACCGGGCCGGTTGCGACTCCCCGGGCCAGCCGCTACAAGCCGGTCATCAAAGCTTCATGGGGCCCTCCCCGACGCGCGCAGCGCAAGGGGAGATCAAAGGTATGAGCGGCGCAGAATGACGGATCGGAACGGATCGCGGGGCATGCGTCTGATTGCCGGAAATTCCAACCGCCCGCTGGTCGATGCCATCAGCGCCTATCTGGGCCTGACTCCCGTCAAAGCCGATGTCCGCCGCTTCTCCGACGATGAGGTCTTTGTCGAGGTACAGGAAAATGTCCGCGGCGAAGACATGTTCGTGATGCAGTCCACCAGCGCGCCCGCCAATGACAATCTGATGGAATTGCTGATCATGATTGACGCGCTGCGCCGCGCCAGCGCCCGGCGCATCACCGCCGTGATCCCCTATTTCGGCTATGCCCGCCAGGACCGCAAAGTCGGTCCGCGCACCCCTATCTCGGCCAAGCTGGTGGCCAATATGATCACCGAGGCCGGCGCCAACCGGGTGCTGACGGTCGACCTGCATGCCGGCCAGATTCAGGGCTTTTTCGACATTCCCACCGACAATCTGTTCGCCCAGCCGGTGATCGTGAAGGACATTCTGGAACATCTCAAAGGCAAGACACCCATGGTGGTGTCGCCCGATGTCGGCGGTGTGGTGCGCGCCCGCGCCCTGGCGACGCGGCTCAACACCGACCTGGCCATCGTCGACAAGCGCCGCGAGCGCGCCGGCCAGTCCGAAGTGATGAACATCATCGGCGATGTCGAAGGCCAGCCCTGCATCCTGATCGACGACATCGTCGATTCCGGCGGCACCCTGTGCAACGCCGCCGAGGCGCTGCTGAAGAATGGCGCCACCGAAGTCTATGCCTACACCACCCATGGCGTACTGTCGGGCAAGGCGGTGGAGCGGATCAAGAATTCCGGGCTCAAATCCATGGTGGTGACGGATTCGATTCCGGCGACCGATGCCGTGAAGTCCTGCACCAATATCCGCACCATCTCCATCGCGCCCCTGCTGGGCGAAGCGATGCGGCGCATCAACAACGAAGCCTCGGTTTCCAGTCTTTTTGATTAGCCCCCCATCTGTCACAACTCGGGTCGGCTCACGCCGACACCTCGTTGCGACATCTTCCCCCGCAATAAGCGCTTCGCGCTGCGGGGGAAGAAAGCCAGTGCTCGCGGCTAAACCAGCAGCATGATGACGACGGCTTCGATCACCAGAACCAGCGTCCAGTGCCCGCCATCGATCAAGGTGGCGATCCGCCCCTTTCCCTGGAACTGGTTGTTGACCAGGGTGGCGGTGAACAGAAAGCCAACCCCCAGGATAAGCCCGGTGATCGCGGCCTGACCAATGGTCATGACCCCCAGGCCGGCCATCACCTGGTACAGCACCGCCGCCATCACGATAGCGCCCAGCAGCGCCACCACCATCGGCGTCAGCGGCATCTTCTTGTCTTTGCAGTCGTCCACATTCATGCCGTGGGCCCGCTGCCAGGGCTTGCCCAGGGCCATGTACCAGGCAGCCCCGAACAGCCATCCGGCCAGCCCCGCCGCTGCGATGGCGATCAATGCGCTTTGCATGGGTTCCCCTCCCCGTTTCGGAAGAGGCTAGCATGCCGCAAAGCGGCGCCAAGCGGCCCGGTTGCAGGGCGCAGGCCTTTTCGCTAAAAGCCCCCTTCTCCGGAAGGCCTAGAGCTTTAGCCGGGCACTGAAGGATCAGGAAAATGGCGCAAGTTCAAGAACTTAAGGTGGAATCGCGTGAGGGTACCGGCAAGGGTCCGGCCTACCAGGCGCGCCTCAAGGGCCTGATCCCGGCCGTCATTTATGGCGGCACCGCCACGCCCGAGAATATCAATGTCGACAGCCGCACCCTGGAGCGCCATGTCGAGGCCGGCCATTTCCTCACCACCCTGTTCATGCTGGACGTTGCCGGCAAGAAGACCCGCGTGATTCCGCGCGACGTGCAGCTGGACCCGGTCAGCGACCGCCCCGTGCATGTCGACTTCATGCGCCTGGCCGAAGGCGCCACCGTCAAGCTCGACATCCCGGTGCATTTCCACGGCCAGGACGTCTCGCCCGGCCTGAAGAAGGGCGGCGTGCTGAACATCGTGCGCCACACCATGCCGCTGTCCTGCCCGGCCGACAGCATTCCCAACACGATCGAAGTCGATGTCTCCAAGCTGGACATCAACGAGTCGGTCCATATCAACGACCTCAACCTGCCCAAGGGCGTGAAGCCGCTGCTGCGTGGCCGTGACTTCACCATCTGCTCCATCGTCGCGCCGACCAGCGTGATCGAAGAGCAGCGCGCCGCCGCGGCTGCCGCTTCCGCTCCTGCCGCCGAAGCCGCCCCTGCCGAAGGTGCTGCTCCCGCTGCTGGCGCCGCGCCTGCCGCTGCTGGCGCCAAGCCCGCTGCCGGCGCCAAGCCGGCCGCCGCTCCGGCCAAGAAGTAACCGCTGCCGAAAGGGGGCGGCATGGATACGCCGCTTCTTATCGCCGGGTTGGGAAATCCGGGTTCGCAATATGCCAGGAACCGGCACAATGCCGGCTTCATTGTCCTGGACGAACTGCACGCCCATCACAAATTCGGTCCCTGGAAGGCGAAGTTCGACGGCTTGCTGTCGGAAGGGTCACTGGCGGGCCGCAAGACCTACCTGCTCAAGCCCCAGACCTTCATGAATCTCAGCGGCGACAGCGTCGGGCCGGCCCTGCGCTTCTTCAAGCTGCCGCTGGAAGCGCTGGTCGTGGTGCATGACGAGATCGACCTGGCGGCCGGCAAGCTGAAGGTGAAGACCGGCGGCGGCGATGCGGGGCAGAATGGGTTGCGCTCCATCACCGCCACGCTGGGGCCTGACTATCGCCGGGTGCGGCTGGGCATCGGCCATCCCGGCGACAAGGACCGCGTCAGCGGCCATGTGCTGCAGAATTTCGGTGAGGGCGAGATCGCCTGGCTGAAGCCGCTGGTGGGGGCGATGGTCGAGGCCGCGCCGCTCTTGGCCAAGGATGACGACAAGGGTTTCATGAGCAAGGTGGCGCTGCTGCTGCAGCCCCCAAAGCCCGACAAGCAAGAACCGAAAAAGAAAGATACGGACTAATGGGTTTCAAATGCGGCATCGTCGGCCTGCCCAATGTCGGCAAGTCGACTCTTTTCAACGCCCTGACGCAGACCGCTGCGGCGCAGGCGGCCAACTACCCCTTCTGCACCATCGAGCCCAATGTCGGCGACGTGGCGGTGCCCGATCCGCGCCTCGAAACCCTGGCCCAGATCGCCGGCTCGCAGGAGATCATTCCCACCCGCATCACCTTTGTGGACATCGCCGGACTGGTGCGCGGCGCCTCAAAGGGTGAAGGGCTGGGCAACCAGTTCCTGGCCAATATCCGCGAAGTCGATGCGGTGGCCCATGTGCTGCGCTGTTTTGAAGACGACGACATCACCCATGTCGAAGGCAAGATCGATCCGGTGTCCGATGCCGAGACGGTGGAAACCGAACTGATGCTGGCCGACCTGGAAAGCCTGGAAAAGCGCATCAAGCCGCTGGAGAAGAAA
This sequence comes from Rhizobium sp. Q54, assembly GCA_945882615.1. GTDB lineage: Bacteria > Pseudomonadota > Alphaproteobacteria > Micropepsales > Micropepsaceae > Rhizomicrobium. The sequence goes on from CAMCWK010000012.1 coordinate 44,206, forward strand.
GCCAATAGCGGCGAGAAGGAAGCCAAGGAACAGCTCGCCCTGATGATGAAGGCCGTCACGCTGCTGCGCGAAGGCAAGCCCGCGCGCCGCGCCGAACTGGCGCCGGAAGAACGTGGCCCCTATTCCCAGCTCGGCCTGATGACCGCCAAACCGGTCCTCTATGTCTGCAATGTCGAGGAAGCCTCGGCCGCCACCGGCAACGCCATTTCCGCCAAGGTCGAAGCCATGGCGAAAGCCGAAGGTGCCCGCAGCGTGGTGATCAGCGCCAAGATCGAGGAAGAGATCGCGCAAATGAAGCTGGAAGACCGCGCCGACTTCCTGTCGTCGCTGGACCTGGAAGAACCGGGCCTCAACCGCCTGATCCGCACCGGCTATGAACTGTTGGGCCTTTTGACCTTCTTCACCGTGGGGCCGAAGGAAGCTCGCGCATGGACCGTGACCAAGGGCTCCAAGGGCCCGCAGGCCGCCGGCGTGATCCATACCGATTTCGAGCAGGGCTATATCCGCGCCGAAACCATCGCCTTTACCGACTATGTCGCGGGCAAGGGCGAAGCCGGCGCGCGCGAGGCGGGCAAGTTCCGCCTGGAAGGCAAGGAATACGTCGTCGCCGACGGCGACGTGATGCATTTCCGGTTCAACAATTAGCACTCACCATGGGCGGCCTTGAGCCGCCCATCCAGCGCGCGAAGCGCAAATATCGAGATCGCTCGGGGGCACCGATCTGGATGGCCGGGTCAAGCCCGGCCATGGAGAGATGATTACCGCATACTCGCTTCGATATTGCCGCCGTCCACCGTGACAACCGCCGCCGTCGTCTTGGACGCGGTGGCGAGATACACGAACGCGTCGGCTACGTCTTCCGCTGTCACTTCGCGCTTGAGCAGGTTGCCGCTCATATAGTCAACTTCCGAGACGCCGCGCGCCTTGGAACGGGCCGCGACCATCTCGTCGGTCAGAAGGCCCGAGCGGATACGGTCGGCATTGACCGCATTGGCGCGGATGCCATCCTTGCCGTGGTCCAGCGCATACTGCTTGACCAGAAACAGGGTCGCGGCCTTGGGCAGACCATACGGCCCGAAATCCTTGCCCGGATTGACCGCCTGTTTCGAGGTGTTGAACAGCAACACGCCATAGGTGCCCTGGGCCAGCATGATGCGGGTGGCGTGCTGCGCCACCGCCTGGTGGGCCCAGAAGTTCAGTTCGAAGCTCTTGCGCAGGGTCTCATCGTCCACCTTGCCGATGGTGCCCTGCCAGGCCGCGCCGGCATTGGACACCACGATGTCCACGCCGCCAAAGGTGGACACCACCTTGTCGAAGGCCGCGCGCACGCTCATGGGATCGGTGACGTCGCATTCCACGGCCAGCGCCTTGCCGCCGATCTTCCTGGCGGCGGCTTTCGCGGCTTCCAGGTCGCGGTCCAGGATGGCGACTTCGGCGCCCTCCTTGGCCATCGCCTTGGCGGTGGCCGCGCCGATACCCGACGCGCCGCCGGTGATCACCGCCACCTGGCGGGCCAGCGACTTTTCGTTCGACTTGCCCAGCTTGGCCTGTTCCAGCGACCAGTATTCGACCTCGAACATGTCGAATTCGCTGATGCTGCGATATTCGCCCATGGCTTCGGCGTCGGTGATGACAGCGACCGCATTCTCGGCGATGTCGGCGGCGATGGCGGCATCCTTGGCGGTGGCGCCGATGCCGAACATGCCCATACCCGGCACCAGGATGACGCGCGGCAGCGGGTCGAGCTCGGTCTTCTTCACCGGGCTCTTGGCGTTGTTGACCTCGAAATACTTGTGATAGCGGGCCACAAAAGCATCGACCGCCGCATGGACGTCCTTGGCCCATTCCTCCAGCTTGCCGGCTTCCGGCGCCGGCACGACCATCGGCCAGTTTTTGGTGCGGATGGTGTGGTCCGGCGTCACCACGCCGACCTGGCTGTAGCGCGCCAGTTCGGCGCCGTTCACATAGGCCAGGATCTGCGGATTGGTGCGGAAATCCAGGATCTGGCGCTTGGCGGTGCCAGCCAGCGGATTTTTCTCGATCGCCACCGCGCCGCGCAGGATGGGCGCGATTTCCGGCAGGGTCGCGAGATTCGACGGCAGCTTGGCCGCGACCGCGGTCTTGCGCTGCAGCTTTAAGCGCTCTTCCGCCATGGTGACGAATTCGATCATGCGGCTGTAGGCCTGCTCGGCCGTATCGCCCATGGTGAAGATGCCATGCTGCAGCAGGATCAGGCCTTCCGCCTTGGGATGCTTGTCGAACACCTCGGCGACGGCCTTGGCCAGCGCGAAGCCGGGAATGGTGTAGGGCACATAGGCCACGCGGTCGCCATAGACTTCCTCAACCAGCGCCTTGTTGTCGGGCTGGTCGGTCAGCGCCAGCACGGCGGTGGAATGGACATGGTCGATGAATTTGTGCGGCAGGAAGGCGTGCAGCAGGGTTTCGACCGACGGATTGGGCGAGGTGGAATCCAACAGGTTGATGCGCTGGAAGTTGACCATGTCCTCGTCGGACAGTCTGTCCAGCTTGCGCAGCTTGCGTAAGGGTTCCAGCCGCACGGCGGGAAGGCCCGCCGGTTCGATCACGCCCATGTCCCAGCCCGAACCCTTGATGCAGATCACATCCACATCCTCGCCAAGCTGGTCCTTGACCGTGGTCTTGACCGAGGTGTTGCCGCCGCCATGCAGCACCATCTTCGGATCGCTGCCGAGCAGGCGCGTGGTGTAGGTGCGCACCGCCAGGTCGGCATTGACGCCCTTGGGGGCGTATTTGGCGATGAAATCCTGCGCGTCCTTGTCCGACCAGCTCGACTTCATGGAACTTCTATCCTGCGTTTTCGGGAAACAGGCTGCGTAAGCCCTCGGGTGTGGCGGCGCAAGTGCCGCGTTCGGTGATCAGGCCGGTGACAAGCCGCGCCGGCGTGACGTCGAAACCGGGATTGGCGGCGCCGCTGCCGGGGGCGGCGATTTCCACTGTGGCGATGGTGCCATCGGCCATGCGGCCGGTCATTTTCAGAATTTCGTCGGCACTGCGTTCCTCGATCGGAATATCGCGCCCCTCGGCGATGGTCCAGTCGATGGTCGAGCTGGGCAGCGCCACATAGAAGGGTACGCCATTGTCCTTGGCCGCCAGCGCCTTGAGATAGGTGCCGATCTTGTTGGCGACATCGCCATTGGCGGTGACCCGGTCGGTGCCGACGATCACCATGTCGACCTCGCCGGCCTGCATGTAATGACCGCCGGCATTGTCGGCCAGGATGGTGTGATCCACGCCATGGCTGCCCAGTTCAAAGGCGGTGAGCGAAGCGCCCTGGTTGCGCGGGCGGGTTTCATCGACCCAGACATGCAGGTCGATGCCCGCGTCATGCGCCAGATAGATCGGCGCCAGCGCGGTGCCGTAATCCACCGTCGCCAGCCAGCCGGCATTGCAATGGGTGAGGATGTTGAGCGTCTGGCCTTTTTTCTTGTCGGCCAGCTCGCGAATGATCTTGAGCCCGTTCTTCCCGATCGCTTCGCTCATCGCCACGTCTTCGTCGGCGATCAGCGCGGCTTCCTGCCAGGCCAGGGCAGCGCGTTTGTCGTGCGGCTGATTGAGCAGCGCGCCGCGCATGCGCCACAGCGCCCATTTGAGGTTGATGGCGGTGGGCCGGGTTTCAGCCAGCATCTCCACCATCTTCTGGATATTGTCGTCGGACGGGTCTTCGCGCACCGCCAGCGCCAGGCCATAGGCGCCCACCGCACCGATCAGCGGCGCGCCGCGCGTCTGCATGCTCTTGATGGCATGGGCCGCGGCTTCCACATCGCGCAACACCAGCGTGACAAATTCGTGCGGCAGTTTGGTCTGATCGATGATGCCGAAGGCATCTTCGCCGACAGGCCAGACCGAACGGTAATGTTTTCCGTTGATTTTCATGCCCGCTTCAACCTCAAGGAGCCGCCGGCGCCGTGGCCTTCATCGAAGGGTACTCGCAGAATTTCGCGTACCAGCCCGCTAATGTGGGGCGGGAACTCTTCCAATCAAGATCGGGCATGCGAAAATCGAGATAACCCAGGGCGCAGGCCACCGAGATTTCGCCGATGGTGGGATCGTCGGCGAACTTGGCGCGCGCCAGCACGTCCAGGCTGGCCGTCACCGCCGCCATGTGCCGGGTGCGCATGGTTTCATTGACCGGCTGCTGGCGGCCTTCGATCATCCAGGCGACCGCCGCGTCGGCGAGCCCATCGCCCAGCGCCTGCAGCCCCAGCGTCTTCCAGCGCCGCGCATCTTCTTTCCAGATACTGTCATTGGGGAAAAACTTTCCGCCGCCGGCATGGTTGAGATATTCGCAGATCACCGGTGAGTCGATCAGGATCGAGCCGTCATCCAGCACCAGCGCCGGAATCTTGCCCAGCGGGTTGATGCGGCGGAACTCCGGCTCCTGCATCGGCAGGGTGCGGATCTCTTCCAGCGTCAGCTTGAGCTCATGCGCGATGATCCGGCATTTGCGTGCAAAGGGGGACGCGGCGTTGGTGTAGAGCTTCAACGCCTCAGTGCCCTTCGAAAGCCACCAGCGCCGTTACCGGCTTGCCGATGGCGCGCAGCTTGTCGGCACCGCCCAGCTCGGGCAGATCAATGACAAAGGAACAGCCGATGATATTGGCGCCGGCCCGCTCCAAAAGACGGATGCCGGCAAAGGCGGTGCCGCCGGTGGCGATCAAATCGTCCACCAGCAGGATGCGTTCACCCTTTTCCAGCGCATCGACATGAATCTCGACCCGGTCCTTGCCATATTCCAGGTCGTAATCCTCGCCGATCACAGTATGGGGCAGCTTGCCCTTCTTGCGCACCGGGATGAAACCCACTGAAAGCTGGTGCGCCACCGCGCCGCCCAGGATGAAGCCGCGCGCTTCCATGCCGGCGACCTTGTCGATCTTCATGCCGGCATAGGGCTGCACCATCTCGTCGACCGCGGCGCGGAAGGCGCGCGGATTGCCCAGCAGGGTGGTGATGTCGCGGAACATGATCCCCGGCTTGGGATAATCGGGAATGGTGCGGATGGCGGCTTTGTAGTCCATATCTTTAAACCTTCTTCAGCACGCGGCCGGCCACCGCATCGAGTTTCGCCGCAAGCGCGGGATCGCGCTTGTCGGGCGCGGTGATCAGCGCGAAATCCAGCACCGTTTCGGGCCGATCCGGACAGGTTGAAGGCTCGCGCTGCGGCCCGAGCTTGGGGGCCACGGCCATGATCAGCTTCCTGGCATTGGCGGCGTTCTGGTGCATCACCTTGATCACCGCTTCGACCGTCACATGCTCGTGATCGTCGTGCCAGCAGTCGTAATCGGTGACCATGGCGACGATGGCGTAGGGCAGCTCGGCCTCACGCGCCAGCTTGGCTTCCGGCATCGCCGTCATGCCGATCACGCTGCAATCCCAGCTGCGATAGAGGAAGCTTTCGGCGCGGGTGGAGAATTGCGGCCCTTCCATGCAGATATAGGTGCCACCTTCGCTGTGATCGATCTTCTCTTCGCGGGCTGCCAGGGTCAGTGCGCCGGAGAGGCGCGGGCAGACCGGATGGGCCATCGGGACATGGGCGACGAAGCCGGTGCCGAAGAAGCTCTTCTCGCGCGCAAAGGTGCGGTCGATGAACTGGTCGGCCATCACAAAGGTGCCGGGCGGCAGTTCCTCTTTCAGCGAGCCGCAGGCCGAAACCGAGATCACATCGGTGACCCCGATGCGCTTCAGGGCGTCGATATTGGCGCGGTAGTTGATCGAAGAGGGCGTCTGGATATGACCGCGGCCGTGGCGCGGCAGGAACACCAGGTCGACGCCATGAAAGGTGCCGGTCAGAAGCTGGTCGGACGGTTCGCCCCAGGGGCTTTTGACCGTCTGCCACTTGGCGTTTTCCAGGCCGGGAATCTCATAGACTCCGGAACCACCGACGATGCCGAGAACGGTTTTGGCCATGAAAAAGGGCGCCATCCTTGAAGACGGCGCCCTTTTAACATTTATGACCTGAGGGGCAATGCCTCGGTTCCATGACGTCTTTCAATGGTCGCACGGACGAGGCCGTCCCTGCGGGACGGTTCGCCGCTGCTCCCTAGTGAGCGTCTTTCCAGACCTTGCGGTAAGCCGCGAACAACAGGCCCGCCAGGGTCACCAGGAAGATCAGCACGCCAAAACCCATGCGCTTGCGGTCTTCCATCTTGGGCTCGGCGGTCCAGGCCAGGAAGGTCACCACGTCATGGGCCTGCTGCGCGACGGTTGCCTTGGTGCCGTCGGAATAGGTCACGCCATTCTCGTTCAAGGGCTTGGGCATACCGATCGCCCAGCCTTCGAAATAGGGATTGTAGTTCTTGCCGGCAGGCACATGGAAGCTGGCCGGCGCCTTTTCGTCATAGCCGGTGAGCAGCGAATAGACGTAGCGGACACCGTCTTCGCGCGCCTTGGCCATCAGCGACAGATCGGGCGGCAGCGAGCCGCCATTGTTGGCGCGGGCGGCGTTCTCGTTCGGGTACGGCGCCGGAAGCTTGTCCGACAGCACCGCCGGACGCGTCAGGGGCACCCCCTTTTCGTCGACGGTTTCGCCCTGCTCATTGGGCTCGGCCGGAACCCGCACCGCAGCCGCCAAAGCGCGGGCCTGGGCTTCGCTGAACTCCGGGCCGCCCTTGTCCGCCAGATTGCGGAAGGCGATGTATTGCAGGCTGTGGCAGGCGGCGCAGACTTCCTTATAGACCTGATAGCCGCGCTGCAGGGCGCCGCGGTCATAGGTGCCGAACGGGCCTTCGAACTCGAACTCCACCTCTTTGGGATGGTGGCGGGCGGTGGCGCTGTCGGCCGCGAGCGCGCTACCCGACATCAGAAGGCCCACACCCAGAGAGAGACCCAGACCGAGCGCCAGGTTACGCGAGAGATTGATCAGACGCATGGTGGTTCTCATTCGGCAGGTTTGGCGGCGGAATCGCCGAGCACGGATTGCGCGATCGATGCGGGCAGCTTCTTGGGCGTTTCGATCAGTCCGACGATCGGCATGATCAGCCAGAAGTAGGCGAAGTAGTACAGGGTGGCGATACGGGCGACCCAGACCAGCGGAATGCCGAAGGCCGTAGCCTCCACGCTCTGCGCGCCGCAGTAACCCAGGATCACGCAGACCACCGTAAAAGCCCAGAAGAACTGCTTCATCAGCGGGCGGAAGCGGCAGGAGCGCACCCGGCTGGTGTCCAGCCAGGGGATGAACACCAGGGTGAGAATGGCGCCGGCCATCACGATCACGCCCAAGAGCTTGTCCGGCACCGAACGCAGCATGGCGTAGAAGGGCAGCAGATACCATTCCGGCACGATCTCCGGCGGCGTCACCAGCGGATTGGCCGGCTGGTAATTGTCCGGATTGCCGAAGAAGTCCGGCTCGTAGAACACAAAGCCCGCGAACAGGATCACGAAGCACACCAGATAGAAGGCGTCCTTCACCGTGTAATAGGGGTGGAAGGGCAAGGTGTCCTGCGGGCTCTTCACATCGATGCCCAAGGGGTTGTTGTTGCCCGGCACATGCAGCGCCCAGATATGCAGGCCGACCACGCCGGCGATGATGAAGGGCAGCAGATAGTGCAGCGAGAAGAAGCGGTTCAGGGTGGCATCACCCACCGCGAAGTCGCCCCACAGCCAGGTGGCGATGGCCTGGCCCACAACCGGGACCGCGCTGAACATGTTGGTGATGACCGTGGCGCCCCAGAAGGACATCTGGCCCCAAGGCAGCACGTAGCCGAAGAAGGCGGTGGCGGTCATCAGCAGATAGATCAGGACGCCGATGATCCAGATCAGCTCGCGCGGCGCCTTGTAGGAACCGTAATAGAGGCCGCGGAACATGTGGATATAGACGGCGAGGAAGAACATGGACGCGCCGTTGGCGTGCACATAGCGAATCAGCCAGCCGTAATTGACGTCGCGCATGATGGCTTCAACCGAGCCAAAGGCCAGGTTCGCGCTGGCGACATAATGCATCGCCAGCACAATGCCGGTGACGATCTGGACCGCCAGGCAGAAGGTGAGGATGCCGCCGAAGGTGTACCAGATGTTCAGGTTACGCGGCGTCGGGAAGGTGCTCATCGTATCGTGCATCAGACGCGGCAGCGGCAGGCGCGAATCGATCCACTTCTCGATTCCGGATTTGGGATTGTAGGTCGAAGGGCCAGACATTTTTATTCTCCTCAACCGACCTTGATACGGGTGTCAGACATGAACGTGTAGGCCGGTACCGCCAGATTGGTCGGGGCCGGACCTTTGCGGATGCGGCCCGCTGTGTCGTAGGCCGAACCGTGGCAATGACAGAGCCATCCGCCATACTCGCCTTGCGGCTGCTGGGGCGTCGAAACGGCGGGAGTGCAGCCCAGATGGGTGCACACGCCGATCAGCACCAGCCATTCCGGCCGCGCGGCGCGGCTGGCGTCGGTGGCCGGGGCGTTGTCCGGCAGGGCGGCGTTGCGCGCCAGGGGATCGGGCAGCGAATTCACGTCCACCGCCCGGGCCGATTCGATTTCGGCCGGGGTGCGGCGGCGCACGAACAGCGGCAGGCCGCGATGCTTGAAGACGATCTGCTGGCCGGGCTGGATAGAGGCGATGTCGATCTCCGACGTGCCCAGCGCCAGCGCGGCGGCCGACGGGTTCATCTGATCGATCAGCGGCCAGGCCACTGCGGCGACGCCGACAGCGCCCATCGCGCCCGACGCCACATAGAGAAAATCGCGTCGCGTGCCCGCGTCACCTGTCGTACCTGCCACTGGCTTCACCCTTGAAAAACTTTGGCGGAAGAAAACGCCGAACTCTTGCCACAAACAAGCGCCGGTACGGTAATGACGGGGTGACGCGGCCTGAGCCCGTGCCTCCCCCCGGCGGCTTGTTCATTTGGCCGGTAAAATAGAGAGTCGATTTTCGAGGGTCTTGCGGCACGATGACGCAGAAAATGCCTTGTCCTGCCGCGACTTAATCGTGAGAGACCCCAAAAATGGAGGTTTGTGGTGCGGCTGGCCCTGTATGAGCCCGATATCCCCCAAAACGCGGGTGCCCTGATCCGGCTGGGAGCCTGCCTGGGGGTGGGGATCGACCTGATCGAACCCTGTGGGTTTTTGCTGTCCGACCGGGGATTGAAGCGGGCCGGGATGGATTATCTCAAAAACGCCGACATTTGCCGCCATGAATCCTGGGCGCGGTTCCGGGATGGACTGGCGCGGGAGCAGCGGTTGGTGCTTCTGACCACGCGGGGAGACATGGCCTATACCGATTTTGTCTTTGCTCCTGGCGATTCGCTGATGGTGGGCCGGGAGAGCGCTGGCGTGCCCGACGAAGTTCACGACCGGGCTGACGCACGGCTGTCGATTCCGCTGCTTTCGGGCATGCGGTCCTTGAATGTGGCACAGGCTGCCGCGATGGTATTGGGGGAAGCGCTGCGCCAGACCGGCCTCTTCCCCAAAAAGGAGCAATAAGTGGAACTGACACTATTCCAGGAGGGCGGTCTCTGGGCGCTCGGCCAGGTGCTGATGATCGACATCGTGCTGGCGGGCGACAACGCGATCGTGATCGGCCTGGCCGCCGCCCGCGTGCCGCTGGAAATGCGCAAGAAGGTCATCCTCTGGGGCCTGATCGCCGCTGTTCTGATGCGTATCGCCATGGCCGCCGTCGCGGTGCAGCTGCTGGCCATCATCGGGCTTATGCTGGCGGGTGGCATCCTGCTTCTTTGGGTTTGCTGGCGCATGTGGCGCGACCTGGCCGGCGACAAGCATCACATCGCCCCCGAAATCGAGACCGGCGCATCGGTCAAGAAAGCCATCACCCAGATCCTGATCGCCGACGTTTCCATGTCGCTGGACAATGTTCTGGCGGTGGCCGGCGCGGCGCGCGACCATCTCGACGTGCTGATCATCGGCCTGTTGATGTCGGTGGCGCTGATGGGCGCGGCGGCGGGCTACATCGCCAAACTTTTGGAACGCTATCGCTGGATCGCCTATATCGGCCTGGCGATCGTGGTCTATGTCGCGCTGTCCATGATCTGGCATGGTTATGAAGAGGTCGCCCGGGCGCTGACCTAGGTCAGCGCCCACAGCAACCGCGCCTTACGTCAGCTTCAGCAGCAGCGCGGTAGCATCGTCGGACTTCTTGAATCGCGCGAAGGTGTCGCCGCCGGGGTCGCTTGCCTCGATGGCGCGCAATTCGGCACCCAGCGCTTTAAGGCCTTTTGACAGTGCTGCCGCCATCAGGCTGTCGGCGCTGTAGGCGCCATAATCGCTGGCCAGCGCCAGGAAACCGTCCGACACCAGCAGCAGCGCAACGCCAGGGCCAAGCCGGATCACCCGGCGCGAGACATGCGAGGCCGCCTTCTCTTCCGGGCTGAACAGCCAATAACTGCCGCTGTTGATATGATTGCGGGCAGTACGCAGGCTGCCGATGAATTCGGGCCGACTGAGGCCGGAAGCAGGCGATAGATTCTTCGCCTTCCCGATCTCTTTCGCTCGTATCGCCTCGGCGGCGCGCTTGTCGAACGTCTCACCTACCACCGTCACCGCCGCATCGCCGCTGCGGATCAGCGCGGCGCAATCGCCATACCAAAGAAATTCGACGCCCTCTTCGCCCGGCACCGCCAGCATCATGGAGGCGCAGGGCGTCTGCCAGATTTCCTGCGGCGGCATACGGCGCAGGGCTTCAAAACTTTTCTGCGTATCGGCCAGGGCTCCGCGCAGCGCCTTGCGTGCGCCATTCCCATCGCGCAGATGCGCCAGCAGCCGCCGCGCCCCGAACTGGGCGATCCAGGCCGCATCGCTGGGACCGGGCATCAGCCCGTCACCCAGTGGCGTGGCGCCATCCAGCACCACGGCGGCATTCGCATCATGCCCGAAGGCATCTTCATTGGGTTTGGCGGGATCGCCCGGCAGGGACAGCGAGTCCAGAAGCTCAAGCGCCATCAATTGCGGCCCTCAGCCGATCGCGCAATGCGCCTTCGTCGGCGGCGAAATCGCCGCCCACCCACCAGTCTTCGACCTTGGCAAGCACGCGGCCGACCTCCGGGCCTTCCGGCACGCCGGCCTGAATCACATCCAGGCCGCTCAAGGGGAAGCGCGGTCGCTGCCAGTTGTCGGCCATGGTCAGCAACATGCGCCACTGGATGGCATTGGCGGTGCGGGGCGCGGCCGCCCAGGCCAGCCAGACCTTGTCGCGAAAGCGCGACACGCCGATGCGGTACAGCAGCCGCCGCGCATCCCGGGCCGACAGGTGCGCGGGGATGTGTTCGCCGCTCAGCGCCTGTTCCAGCCGCAAGCGGTCTGCGTTGGAAAGCTTGAGCGCATCGGCGACGGCATGGGCGGCATCTCCGCCTTCGGTCAAAAGCGCCGCCAGCCTGAGCAAACCGTCGCGCGGCGCAAAATTGTCGGCATCGATCTCCACCAGCCGTTCCAGCCGTGGCAATTGCAATGCACCGGGGAGCAATTCGGGCAGGATGCCGGTCGCCGCCATCACCCGCAGCACCGGCGTGGGATTTCCCGCTTCCAGCAGGCGCAGCAGTTCTTTGGCGATGCGTTCCGCCGACAGCGTCTTCAGCTTGTCCTTGGCTTCGGCGGCGGCACGCAGCCCTTCGGTATCCACATCGCCCTTGCCGTACCAGGCATGGAAGCGGAACAGCCGCAGCACCCGCAAGTAATCTTCCGCAATGCGCGCGCGCGCATCGCCCATGAAGCGCACTTTGCCGGCAATCAGATCCTCGACCCCCGTTGCGTAATCGAAAATCTCGCCGCTGGCCGAGGCATAGAGCGCATTGATGGTGAAATCGCGCCGCGCCGCATCTTCCGCCCAGTCGTCGGTGAAGGCGATCACCGCATGGCGGCCATCGGTCTCGACGTCGCGGCGCAGGGAGGTGATCTCAAATGCCTGGCTTCCGACAATGGCGGTGACGGTGCCGTGATCCATGCCGGTTTCGACCACCTTGATGTTCCTGGCCACCAGCCGGGCCAGCACCTCGCTGGGCGGCATGGGAACGGCGATGTCGATATCGGCTACGCCCACGCCCAGCAGCGCGTTTCGCACGGCACCGCCCACAAAGCGCGCTTCACCCAGCGCGGCCATGACGGCGAGTGTTTCGGGCGCCGTCATCCAGGGATGCTGGGAGGGATCAATTCTCATGCGATTCACTTATATCATCTAACCGCTGGGCCAGATTGACGATGATGGCCGCCGTGGCGCCCCAGATCTCATGCTCTTTATAAGTGAAAGCGTAAAAGCGGCGTTGCCGACCCGCGATCTCGCGCACCTCCCGCCGCCGGTTGGCCGGGTCCCGCAGGAACGCCAGCGGCACCTCGAAGATCTGCGCCACCTCACGCGGGTCGGGCACCAGCGCGAACCCTTCGGCCAGCACCCCTACCACCGGATGGATGTCAAAGCCTGTGGCGGTGAGATAGCGGTCGAGATAGCCCGCCACGGTGACAAAGGCAGGGGCAATGCCGGTTTCCTCAAAGGTTTCGCGCAAGGCGGTCTCGACCGGGGAAAGATCGCCGGGTTCGCTGCGGCCGCCGGGGAAACTGACCTGGCCGCTGTGCCGCGCCAGGATGTCGGTGCGGCGGGTGAAAAGCACCATTGGCTCCTGGCGCATCACAATGGGCAGCAGCACCGAGGCCTTTGCCGCGCCAAAACCGCTCGCGCGCTGCGCCGCAGGGTCGTAATCGTCATGGCCGGTAATATCCGGCGGCTGAGGGTACAAAACCGCGCGCAAATGCTCCAGCATCACGCCGGACCAAGCGCGAAGTGGTGCCCGCCGCTCCATACTCCGAGCGCCGCGCCGCGCGGCACGGCCAGGTCGGCCAACTGATACCAGACATTGCGCGCGATCTTGGCTTCCAGCCCGCGCCGGACACGAAGATAGGGAATGCCGCCGGTGACGCGCAGCCCATGGGCCGGGCCCAGCATGACCCTGTCACCGACATTGGTGGTGAAGGTGAGGTTCTGGCCCTCGCTCTCGCCCTCAGCGTCCACCGTCACCGCGAGAAAAGGCACGTCCTCCACCACGATCGACAGTTTTTCCGCCGGTGTGACCAGCACGTAACCGTCTTCGTCCTTGCGCAACAGCCCGGCGAACAGACGCACCAGTTCGGGACGCACGATCCGCTGCCCTTCATGGAACCAGGTGCCGTCCGCGGCGATCCGCATGGCGCTGTCGCCGCACCTTTCGGGGTTCCAATGCTCCACCGGCGGCAGCGGGATGCCTGCAAGAGGCGCGGAGAATTCGGCTGCCGTCATGACGCCATAATTTGCGGTTTTCTGCGGGGTATTAAGGGTATCGCGGGGTTGCACCGCCAAGCCTCAACGGTGCAACATAACATCCTTCCCAGCAAGACAGGGCCAGCAAGCCAGGACCATATGAACAAAGTGGACATTCTGGATGACGCCCCCAAAAGGCTTGCCGCCGCCGCCGACACCTTCGGTCAGGTGCGCGCCGGCCTGAATGCGGTGATCTTCGGTCAGGATGAGGTGATCGAACAGACACTGGTGACGCTGCTGGCGGGCGGTCACGGCCTGTTGATTGGCGTGCCGGGTCTGGCCAAGACCAAGCTGGTGGACACGCTGGGTATTGTGATGGGGCTGGACACCAGCCGCGTGCAGTTCACCCCCGACCTGATGCCCGGCGACATCACCGGTTCGGAAGTGATGGAAGAAAGCATCAGCGGCGAGCGCGCCTTCCGTTTCATCCGCGGCCCGGTCTTCACCCAGCTTCTCATGGCCGACGAAATCAACCGCGCCAGCCCACGCACCCAGTCGGCGCTGCTGCAGGCGATGCAGGAAAAACACGTCACGGTGGCGGGCGCGCGCCACGATTTGCCGCGCCTGTTCCATGTGTTGGCGACCCAGAATCCGCTGGAGCAGGAAGGCACCTATCCCCTGCCCGAGGCCCAGCTCGACCGCTTCCTGTTGCAGATCGATGTTGGCTATCCCGACCTGGACGCCGAGCGCCGCATGTTGCTGGCCACCACCATCGGCGAAGAAAAGAATGCGTCGCGCGTCTGCACCTCCGACGACCTGCTCGAAGCCCAGACCCTGGTACGCCGCATCCCGGTGGGCGAAAAAGTGATGGACTCCATCCTGACGCTGGTGCGCACCGCGCGGCCCGACAGCGATCACGACAATGGGCTCAAGGGCATGATCGCCTGGGGTCCTGGCCCGCGCGCCAGCCAGGCTTTGATGCTGGCGGTGCGCGCCCGCGCCCTGCTCGATGGACGCCTCGCGCCCTCCACCGACGATGTCGTGGCCCTGGCCGGACCGGTGCTGCGCCACCGCATGGCGCTCAATTTCTCCGCCCGCGCCGAAGGCGCCACCACGGCCAGCGTGATCGAGCGGCTCTGCAAGAGCCTGTTTTGAGCAATTTCTCCGCGCTTCAGCATGAAGCCGATGGCCTGTCCGCCGGGCTGCCGCCGCTGATGGTGGAAGCCGATCATCTCGCCGCTTCCGTCAGCCTGGGCGTGCATGGCCGCCGCCGCGCCGGCATGGGCGAAAGCTTCTGGCAGTTCCGCCGTTATGAGCATCACGATTCTTCATCGGCCATCGACTGGCGCCAGTCCGCCAAGTCGCAGCACATCTTCGTGCGCGAACGCGAATGGGAAGCGGCCCAGACCGTGTGGTTCTGGCGCGATGCGTCGGCCAATATGGCATTCGCCTCGGGACGCGTCTCCAAGCGCCAGCGCGCCGATCTTCTGCTGCTGTCGCTGGCATCTCTGTTGGTACGCGGCGGCGAGCGCGTGGGTTTCGTCGGCATGGACGGCGCCCCCGCCTCCTCGCGCCTGGCGCTGACCCGCATCGGCCGCGCCTTGTTTGCAAAGGGCGAGGACGCCTTGCCACCGCGCGCGCCCTTTGCGCGCGGCAACCAGCTGGTCTGGTTCAGCGATTTTCTGGATCCGGCCGCGCTGGAAATGATGAAGGACCTGTCGCGCCGCGGCATGTCGGGGCATCTGGTGCGGATCGTCGATCCGGCGGAAGAAGATTTCCCTTACAATGGCCGCACCCGTTTTGAATCGCCCGTCGGCGAAAGCGACGAAATCTTCGGCCGCGCCGAACGCATTCGCGGCGCCTATCGCACCCGCTTCACCGCCCATGGCGAACGCGTCGCCGACACCGCGCTGAAACTGGGCTGGACCTGCACCACCCATCGCACCGACCACACCCCACAAGGATCGCTGATCGCGCTGCATGCCGCCATCGGCGGCGTCTGATCCGTGCTGGGTTTCCTGCCGCTGAGTTTCGGCGCACCGCTCATATTGGCGGCGCTGCTGGCCTTGCCGGTGCTGTGGTGGCTGCTGCGCGTGACGCCGCCCCTGCCGCGCCGCACGGTGTTTCCACCGCTGCGGCTTCTGCGCGGCTTGCAGGATGAAGAACAGACCCCCGCCGCCACGCCCTGGTGGCTGCTGCTGCTGCGCCTGCTGGCAGCCGCGCTGCTGATCCTGGCTTTGGCCGATCCGCTGCTGGGCCGCCCGCCGCAACTGACGGCGCCCGGCCCGCTGGTGCTGGTGGTGGACAATGGCTGGACCGCCGCCAAGGACTGGAACCAGCGCCAGGAACTGATCGCCGACCTGCTGCACAGCGCGCGCGGCCGCGCAGTGGCCATTATCCCGACCGCAGGCGCCGCGCCTACCGGACTGCTCAACGAAGGCGAGGCGGCGCGCATCGCCAAGGAGCTAAAGCCGATGCCCTGGCCCGGCGACCGCAATGCGGCGGCCGCGGCGCTGGGACGGTTCAAGTTCACCGCCGCGCCGGCCTTGTACTGGCTGAGCGACGGCATCGAGAACAATAGCCAGTCGCTGCGCGCCGCCTTGAACCGCTATGACGGCGCGCTGGTCTATGCCCCTGAGCGCCTCCCTTTGGGATTGCTGCCGGTAACACGCGACGCCAGCGGCTTTGCCGTCACCGCCCTGCGTGCGCGAGCCGGCGCGGTGCAGGAAGCCGAAGTCGCCGCCATCGGCGGGCGCGGCGAGACCCTGGCAGCGACCAGGGTCCGCTTTGCCCGCGGCGAAACCCGCGCCCGCGGACACATCGCCCTGCCGATGGAAGTGCGCAATGCCACCGCCCGCCTTGCCGTCACCGGCGAAGACAGCGCCGGCGCGGTGCAGCTGCTGGACAAGGGCGCCGCCCAACGCAGCGCCGGCATCGTGTCGGAGACCAGCGGCGAAGGACAGCCGCTGCTGTCCGACGTCTATTACATCGAGCGCGCGCTTTCGCCCTATGCGGAGATTTCCAAGGGCACCATCTCGGCCCTCTTGGACAAGAATGTTTCGGTGCTGCTGCTGGCCGACGTGGCGCGGATTTCCGGCGCCGACCAGCAGCGCGTCAAGGACTTCGTCGCCAAGGGCGGCATGTTGATCCGCTTCGCGGGCGAGCGCGTCACGGGCGGCACCGACGATCTGGTGCCGGTTACCTTGCGTGTCGGCGGACGCTATCTGGGCAGCGCCATGGCCTGGTCGGCGCCGCAGCGCCTGGCGCCCTTTTCCGCCACCAGCCCGTTCAACGGGCTGGAGATTCCCGCCGAAGTGACGGTGTCGCGCCAGGTATTGGCCGAACCGTCTTCCGAAATCGACAACCGCGCCTGGGCGCGCTTAAGCGACGGCACGCCGCTGATCACTGCGCGCGGCGAAGGCCAGGGCTGGATCGTGATGTTTCACATCACGGCAAGTCCGACCTGGTCGTCGCTGCCAATCTCGGGTCTTTATGTCGACATGCTCAAGCGGTTGCTGGCGCTGTCGGCCGGCACCCCGGCGCGCGATCTGGCGGGGCTGACCAGCCTGCCGCCGGTGTCGGTGCTGGATGGTTTCGCGCAAGCCTCGGCGCCCGGCGCCGAAGTCGCACCGATCCCTGCACGCGAATTCTCGCGCACCCGTGTTTCCCCGCGCCATCCCCCGGGCCTTTATGGCGCGCATGAAGTGGAAAGCGCCCTCAACACCGTTGCCGCCAACGACACGCTGACGCCGCTGACTGGCGAAAGCCTCCTGCCCTATGGCAACACCCAGGCGCGCGCGCTGGAGCCCTATCTGCTGGCCGCCGCGATGGCGTTGCTGCTGTTCGATGCCTTGCTGGCGCTGTGGCTGCGCGGCTTTACGCCCAACAAACTCAGATGGATCGGCGGGGCGGCGGCATTCCTGTTGCTGGTGCCCCATACTGTGAACCAGGCGCGGGCCGACGACGCCACCGCCATGAAGGCGGCGCTGGATACGCGGCTGGCCTATGTGAAGACGGGGCTGGCGGATGTCGATGCGACCAGCCAAGCGGGGCTGACGGGATTGGGGTTCGCCCTGCGCGCCCGCACCTCTTACGAGCCGCTGGAGCCGATCGGCGTCGATCCGGAGCGTGACGAACTCTCATTATATCCGCTCCTCTACTGGCCGATGGATCCCCGGGCCAAGAATCTTTCTCCCCGGGCGCAGTCCAAGGTCGCCGATTTCATGCGCCAGGGCGGCACCATCCTGTTCGACACCCGCGATCTCAGCCTGGGGGCGGTACGCGGCGCCAGTTCGCCGGGCGAGCAGACCCTGCGGCGGATCACCGGCGGGCTGGACATGCCCCGGCTGGCGCCGCTGCCGTCCGACCATGTCCTGACCAAGGCCTTTTATATCCTGCGCGACTTTCCCGGCCGCTGGACCGGCGGGCGGCTGTGGGTCGAGAACCTGCCGCCGGCGCCCCAAGGAAATGGGAATAGGAACGGCGCACCGCCGGCGCGCGGCGGCGATGGCGTGTCGCCGGTCATCATCGGCGGCAATGACTGGGCGGCCGCTTGGGCGGTGGATGCCAATGGCCGCTTTCTCTCCGCGCCCTCGCCGGGCGGCGAACTGCAGCGTGAGATGGCGCTGCGCTTCGGCATCAATCTGGTGATCTATGCCCTGACCGGCAACTACAAGACCGATGTGGTGCATGCGCCGGCCCTGTTGCAACGGCTGGGGAATGAGCGGCGATGACCCGTTTGGCCTTCGCCCCGGTTCTTCCGCTCAGCCTGCTCACGGCGCTGGCCGCGATCGCCGTTGCCATCACGCTGTACGCCATCTTCATGCGCGCCCGTGGCGCCTGGGCGCGGGGCGTGGCCTTTGCCGTGCTGCTGTTTGCGCTGGCCGGCCCCATGCTGGTCAAGGAGCAGCGCGCCGCGCTGCCCGATGTCGCCGTCATCGTCACCGACCGCTCGCAAAGCATGGCGCTGGGCAAGCGAAGCGCCCAGGCCGAAGCCGCGCGGGCGCAGATCAGGAAGATGCTGGCGGCTCGGCCCGACATGATCGTGCGCGAAACCTCCATCACCACCACCGCCACCGGCGAGAATAACGGCACCCAGGCTTTTGCCGCTCTCAACGCGGCCCTGGCCGACGTGCCGCAGGGCCGCATCGCGGGCGCCATCCTGATCACCGACGGCCAGGTGCATGATGCGCCAAGCCCCGAGAACCTGTCGCTGAAAGCGCCGCTGCAGGTGCTGGTGGCGGGCGGACGGGGCGAAAAGGACCGCAAGCTGACGGTAATGACCGCGGCGCGCTTCGCCATTGTCGGCCAGCAGGCCACCATGCGGCTGCGCATCGACGATCTGGGCGGCAGCAGCGGGACCAGCGCGGTGCTGAACATCCGCATCGACGGCAAGGCCTTCGGCAACCGGCTGGTGCCGGTGGGCCAGGATACCGACATCCGCGTGCCCGTCACCCATGAAGGCGAAAATCTAATCGAATTGTCGGCGGGCCAGGGCCCGGCCGAGCTGACGATGCAGAACAATCATGCCGTGGTGACGGTGTCGGGCGTGCGCGACCGGCTGCGCGTGCTGCTGGTATCGGGCGAACCCCATGCCGGCGAGCGGGTGTGGCGCAATCTTTTGAAGGCCGATCCGTCGGTCGACCTGATCCACTTCACCATCCTGCGCCCGCCGGACAAGCAGGACACCACCCCGATCAACGAATTGTCGCTGATCGCCTTTCCCTATCGCGAACTGTTCCTGGAAAAGCTGGGCTCGTTCGATCTGGTGGTGTTCGACCGCTATCGCGAGCGCGGAATCCTCCCCTTCGCCTATTTCCAGAACCTGGCCAACTATGTGCAGGAAGGCGGCGCGCTGCTGATGTCCTCGGGGCCCGAATTCGCCGGACCCGAAAGCGTCTACCGCACCCCGCTCAGCCAGGTATTGCCCGCCCAGCCCACGGGCCAGATCGTCACCGGCGGCTTTCGCCCGCAGGTGACACAGGACGGCATGGCCCATCCGGTGACGCGCGAGTTGCCGGGCCGCAATATGGACAAGACGGCGCCGACCTGGGGCCGCTGGTTCCGCGTCATCAGCAGCAACAAGGTCGCGGGCCAGACGGTGATGGCCAGCAATACCGGACAACCGCTGCTGGTGCTCGATCAGGTGGGCAAGGGCCGAGTGGCCGAACTGATGAGCGACCAGACCTGGCTGTGGGCGCGCGGCTTTGAAGGCGGCGGACCCCAGGCCGAATTGCTGCGCCGCCTGGCGCACTGGCTGATGAAGGAGCCGGAACTGGAGGCCGAGGCGCTGTCATTGGACGTTGTCGGCAATGAGGTGCGCGTCATCCGCCGCACCATGGCGGCGAAAACGCCGCCGGTGAATTTGACCTTGCCGTCGGGGCGTCAGGTGGCGCTGCCGCTGACCAAGGCCGAGCCGGGCATCTGGCGCGCCACCGCCAAGGCGGGCGAGTTGGGATTGTATCGCGCCACCGACGGCATTCTGTCCGCCGTGACGGCGGCCGGACCGCTGAACCCGAAGGAAGTCGCCGACATGCGCGCCAGCGCCGAGGTGTTGCAGCCGGTGGCGGACGCCAGCGGCGGCAGCGTGCAATGGCTCGCGGACGGCGTGCCAGAAATCCGGCGCGTCAACAGCGGCGACACGGCCAGCGGCGCGGGCTGGATCGGCTTGCGCAACAATGGCGCTTACCGTGTCACCGCGCTGGAGCAGCAGAAATTGCTGCCGCAATGGCTGGCGCTCCTGCTGATCGTCGGTGCGCTACTCTTGGCGTGGAGATTAGAGGGGCGTTGAATTCTTCAACCTCCATGGGCGGGCCTGCCCGCCCATCCAGAATCCGCCGCTGTGTCCAATTCTGGATGGCCGGCTCAAGGCCGGCCATGGAGAGTTTTCTTATCTCAGCCGACTCCGGCCCCACTGGCGCAAACCGGATCTTCGATGGCGCCACGCCGCACTTCGCCCGAAAGATTGAGCAGCTCGCCTGCTTTCAAGGAAAGTCCCAGAATGCGGTTCTGGTCGACGGGGCCGGGAAAGCGCACGCGCCCCGGCGGCAGGCGCGAAAAACCCACCTTGGTGTAATAGGGCTCATCACCGATCAGGAGAATGCCGCGCCACGGCCCTTGTTGCGCGGCGGCAATGCCGGCCTGCATCAGGGCAATGCCGATGCCGCGGCCGCGCTGGTCGCTTTGCACCGCCAACGGGCCCAGCAACAATTCTTCGTGGCCGCCGACCTTGACCGGCCAGAAGCGCACCGAGCCGCGCAGGACATCGCCTTCCACGGCAACAAAGGACAAGGCGGCAATCGGCGAGACGCCTTCGCGCAGCCGGTAGGCCGATTTGGCGAAACGGCCCGGACCGAAACTGTCGGCGTTCAAGGCTTCGATGCGCGCCGCATCACCGGGCGCTTCCAGCCGTATCTGCCATGGGGAAAGCGTTGCGTTCATGCTTTTCCGCTAAAGGCCATGGCCCCAAAAGGCAAGCACTACCAGGTTGGACTGGCGGCCGCCGTGCCGCTGAGTTCGCCAAGCCGGCGCAGGGTGGCCTCGCTGCAGCCCGCAGGGGGATGGCCAGGATCGGCGAAACAGATTTCGGAGATTTCCAGGTTGGGGCGGAAGTTCACGGATGCGCCGGTGACGCGATAAAGCGCCACCACATTGCTGGCCCAGCCGGCGCGGCGGTTATAAAGGCCGAAAAAATGGGCAGCGCCGCCGGTCAGCCCGACTTCTTCGCCAAGTTCCCGCAGCAGGGCGGCCTGGGGCGGCTCGCCCCGGTCCACGCCGCCGCCCGGCAGCCGCCAGCCCGCCATGTAGCGCTGACGCACCAAAAGAACCCGCCCCGCCTCGTCAAACACCGCCCCGGCCACGCCGAATACGCTGGGCGACCACAAGGCGCGCAGCGTCATGAAAAGCCTGAAAACCACGGCGCTGACGGTATTTCTTAACAAGAGCTCAACATCCTTGCGCCCGTAACGCTTCCATAACCCACCAAGCTTAACCTGCGGCGGAATATCTAGCATGACGGCGGCATTCGCGCGCGCGCGAATCCGCCGTTTCGAGGAATTTGCAGCGCATGTCGGGGGCCGGATTCGCGAATCTGAAGGCGCTCATTGTCGAGGACAATGCGCATATGCGCGCCCTGTTGCGCACCCTGCTCAATTCCGCCGGCATCAAGGACGTCGCCGAGGCGGCGCATGGCGGCGCCGCCATCGAAATCCTGCGCGAGCGCAAGAGCGATCTGGTGCTGAGCGACATGGCGATGAAGCCGATGGACGGGTTGGAATTCACCCGCCATGTGCGCAATTCCGAACATAGCCCCAACCCTTTCGTGCCGATCATCATGATCACCGGCCATACCGAGCGCCATCGGGTGGAAGCGGCGCGCGACGCCGGGGTCACCGAATTTCTCGCCAAGCCGATCACCGCGGCCCATCTCTTCTCGCGCATCGCGCTGATCGTGGAGCGGCCCCGGGCTTTCGTGCGCTGCGAAAGCTATTTCGGCCCCGACCGCCGCCGACGCCAGATCGAGGATTATGCCGGCCCATGGCGCCGCGCCGACGACTTTCAGGACAGAGAGATACGCTGATGAGCAATGCCGCCCAGAAACAGGCCGAAATGATCTCGCCTGACGCCTATCCCCAGATGTTGAGCAAGCAGGACGCCGCGCGCGCCATGCAGTCGCTGCGCTCCGCCCAGACCATGGTCAAGGCGCAAGCGGCGATGGAAGCGGCCGTGCCGCCGATGAAGACCGCCATCCTGCAATATGTCGGTGAGCTGGAAGAGGCCGGCAGCGACATGCGCCTGATCTTCGACAGGGTGCATGAAATCCGCGGCTTCGCGGAAACCGCCGGCTTGGTCACCACCGGACGCATCGCCGAAATCCTCTGCCGCTACATGGATGACATGGAGCGCCTGGGCAAAACGCCGGACGGCCAGCTGGTGGCCCTTCATGTCAGCGCCATCGCCCGCGCCGCCCGCGCCGAGGATGACGATGTCCGGCTGGGCGAAGTGGTGGCGGGCGAGCTGGCGGCGCTGGTCGCCCGCAAGCTGTCAACCACCCGTTAAGGTTTCAAGGCCGCGAACGGCCACGGAATTCACGGCTCTTTAAGCCGTGGCCATTAATACTGACCGGGTATTTACCGGATTCTCCCATGCTTCAGATCGGCGGCATCGTCCTTCTTTTTATCTGCGTCTTCGGCGTTTACATCGCCACGGGCGGCGCGATGGACGTGGTGGTGCACGCCGCGCCGCACGAAATGGCCACCATCTTCGGTGCGGCCATCGCCGCCATGCTGATCGGCGGCTCGATGTACAACATGAAGAAAATCTTCGGCTCGCTGGGCAAGGTGATCTCCGGGCCGCAATGGAAGCCCAAGGATTACAACGATCTTCTCTGCCTGCTTTTCCTGCTGACCAAAACGATGAAGTCCAAGGGGCTGATCGCGCTGGAAGCCCATATCGAAAGGCCGTCCGAGTCCTCGATCTTCAAGCGCTACCCCAAGATCATGAAGGATCATTTCGCGCTGGATTTCATCTGCGACACGCTGCGCATGATGACCATGAGCCTGGAAGATCCGCATCAGGTCGAAACCGCCATGGAAAAGCAGCTGGAAAAGCATCATCACGAGGCCCTGGTCGGCGCCAATGCGCTGCAGACCATGGCCGACGGCCTGCCGGCGCTGGGCATCGTCGCCGCCGTGCTGGGCGTGATCAAGACCATGGGCGCGATCAGCGAACCCCCGGAAGTGCTGGGCGGGATGATCGGTTCGGCGCTGGTCGGCACCTTTCTGGGCGTGTTCCTGGCTTATGGCGTTGTCGGTCCGCTGGGGGCGCGGCTGAAGGCCGTGATTGACGAGGACGCGCTGTTCTATCACGTCATCCGCGATATCCTGGTCGCGCACCTGCACGGCAATGCGGCGCAGGTGTCGGTGGAAATCGGCCGCGGCAGCGTGCCGAGCGAATACCAGCCGAGCTTCGCGCAGCTGGAAGCCACGCTCAATTCCATCCCTCCGGATAACGGCTGATCAGGCCTCGCGTTTGGGCTTTATTTCGCTGCGCGGCCTGATTTCGCTGCGCGGCTTGGGGCGGCGGTCGTAAGGGCTGCGGTCTTCCCAGCGCTCGTTATAGGAGCTGCGCGCATCCGACATCGACACGAACAGCGTTGCCAGCGCCCCGGCGAACACGCCCAGCGGCACGGCCATGAAAATATCGGTATCGGTGCCGAACGCGACGATTCCCGCCACGATCACGCCGGTCAACTGCGCCACGCTTTTTGGAAAAAACTGCCCCAAACCGCCCATCTGGCGGTTGTAGGGAGGGGGTGTGCCAGAATGAAACACACCTTGCACGCAGGGTTAATGCCGCAAGGGACTTAACCTTATAACCGGACGGCTCCTGTGCCCTGTTTCAGATCTGGCGGAAACCCGCCGCGGCCAGCCGATCGCGGATTTCCTGGGCATGCTCGGCGTCGCGGGCCTCGACCACCAGGCCCAGGGTGGCGGATTTGGCGGGAATGCCCGCCATCATCCGGTTATGGGAAACCTCCAGCACATTGCCGCCGGCATCGGCGATAATGCGGGAAATATCGGCCAGCTGGCCGGGCCGATCCTCGATCTGGAGTTCCAGATGGATGATGCGCCCCTCGCGCGTCAGTTCGCGCAGGATGACGTTGGACAAAAGGCGCATGTCGATATTGCCGCCCGACATCACGATCCCCACCTGGCGACCCTTGAACTGGCCGGCATGGGCCAGGAGCGCCGCAAAGCCCGACGCCGCCGCGCCTTCAATCAGGGTCTTTTCGATTTCCAGGATCATGGACAAAGCGTGTTCGATCTCGTCCTCGCCCACCACGAAGATGTCCGACACCATCTGCTTGACGATCTGTGTCGTCAGCGCGCCGGGCTGCTTGACCGCGATGCCTTCGGCAATGGTCTGGATGATCGGCGCTGGCGGGGGCGCCAGCCCCTTCACCGCGTCGTACATGGCCGGGTAAAGCTCGCTCTGCGCCCCGAAAATCTCGATGGCGGGCTTCATTGCCTTGGCCGCGATGGCGCAGCCCGAGATCAGGCCGCCGCCACCGATTGGCACGATCAGCACGTCCAGCTGGGGCACATCCTCCAGCATCTCCATGGCGCAGGTGCCCTGCCCCGCGATGACCAGCGGATCGTCATAGGGATGAATGAAGGTGAGGTTTTTCTCTTTGGCGATGCGGCGCGCCTCGGCATCGGCTTCCACCAGGCTGTGGCCGTGCAGGATCACGGTCGCGCCGAAATCGCGGGTGTGCTTGACCTTGTTGAAGGGTGTGGTCACCGGCATCACGATGGTGGCGGGGATGCCCAGCCGCCCCGCATGATAGGCGACGCCCTGGGCGTGATTGCCGGCGCTCATGGCGGCAACGCCGCGCTTCTTTTCCGCATCGCTGAGCGCCAGGATGCGGTTCAGCGCCCCGCGTTCCTTGAACGAGGCGGTGAACTGGCGGTTCTCGAATTTCAGCCACACTTCGCAGCCCGCGATACCCGACAGGGTGCGCGAGTGGCGCGTCGGCGTGCGCACCAGCGCCGGCTGGATGCGCGCGGCGGCATTTTGAATGTCGGCGAATGTCGGCGCGGCGGTCACGAAAATATCCTCAACCCTTCCTGGCGTACCAGCCGGCGATCATGAACGCCTGGAAAAAGCGCGTCGGCAGCGCAAAGCCGCTCGCGCGCATGATGTCCTCGGCCTCAGACGGCGCAAGCACGGTGAGGGTATCTCGAAGCAGGCGCGGAAGCGAATGGAGAGAATCCGGCGTTGCCCCCATCAGCGACTGCAGGCGCTTCCAATGTTCCAGCATCGCGGGAAATTCCTCGGAATCCAGGTCGAAGCTGATCTCGGTGTTGACGAAGGTGCCGCCGCGCTTCAAGCGCCGATGCATCCCTTGATAGAAATCGAGTCTTTCCCCGCGCTTCACGAAATGACCGACGAGGAAGCTGAGGGCCGCATCGAAGCTTTCCGCGTCCGGCACGTCCTGCACATAGGCATGGACGAGTTCGCAGCGATCCATCAAGCCGTAACGCACCATGCGCTCGCGGCATACATCGAGCATGGCAGCCGACGGATCGACACCGACGAACGACCATTGCGGATACTCTTCGCTGAGCGCGAGGATGTCCGCACCGGTCCCCACGCCCACGCACAGGATGCGGGATTTTTCCGGTAACGTCTTCAGGACAAGACGGGTCAGGAAGTGCATGCCGTCAGCGATGGGCGCTAGCCTGCGGTTCTTCTCGTCGTAACCCCGGGACGCGTCCTTCGTGAAAAAATCGGCCATGGGTCAATGATAGGCTGACGCGCGCGGATGCCAATAGAGCGGCGCGCATAGGAGCGATGACGTGGGAAGTCTTCGGCGGGGTGTCATTGTCTCGCGCGCCCAGATGAACGGGGGCTTGAAACACTATCGAGACAAGTCTGGTCTCGATTATACCCAAGGATTGGTAGCAGCGGCAGGATTTGAACCTGCGACCAAAGGATTATGATTCCCCTACTCTACCACTGAGCTACGCTGCCAAACCGAAGGTTCGGACCGCCTGTTGGTCCGGGCGCGGGGTGTAAAATGCCCCCTTGCCGGTGTCAAGTTTCGCAGGCTTGGCGCAGGGTTTCACCCGCTTTACGCCGCCACGGCCTCGGCGGTGATCCAGCCGCCACCCAGCACGCGGCTGCCCGAGGCCTCATAAAAGACGCAAGCCTGGCCCGGCGCGATGGCGTCTTCGGGTGCGGCAAGTTCCACCCGCGCGGTGCCGCCTGCCAGCGGGGTCACCATGGCGGCAACCGGGGGACGCATGGAACGCACTTTGACCCGCGCCTCGAACGGCGCGCTCTGCGGCCCCAGCCAGTTCACCTCGCGCAAGGTGATGCGCGAAGAGCCCAGCGCCGCGCGCGGTCCCACCACCACCCGGTCATTGACCGGGTCCAACTTGAGCACGAAGAGCGGTTCTTCATTGCCGGAAAGTCCCAGGCCCTTGCGCTGGCCGACGGTGAAATGGACGATGCCGTCATGGCGGCCCAGCACCGCGCCCGACAGGTCCACGATATCGCCGGGGCGCGCCGCGCCGGGCTTCACCCGGCCCACGATGTCGCTGTAATGGCCCTGCGGCACAAAACAGATGTCCTGGCTGTCGGGCTTGGCGGCATTGACAAGAGCGAGCTGCGCGGCGATGGCGCGCACCTCGCTCTTTTCCAGGTCCCCTAAGGGAAAACGCAAATAGTCGAGCTGCGCCTGGGTGGTGGTAAAAAGGAAATAGCTCTGGTCGCGGGTGATATCGGCGGCGGCATGAAGCTCCGCACCAGCCGCGCCTTCAACCCGGCGAACATAGTGACCGGTGGCCATCGCTTCGGCGCCCAGCTCACGCGCGGTATCCAGAAGATCGGCGAACTTCACCCGCTCGTTACAGCGCACGCAGGGGATGGGTGTCTCGCCCTTGGCATAGCTTTGCGCGAAATCCTCGATCACGTTTTTGCGGAAGCGGCTTTCGTAATCCAGCACGTAATGCGGAATATCCAGGCTCTGGGCCACGCGCTTGGCGTCATAGATGTCGGCGCCGGCACAGCAGGCGCCCTTGCGGGACGGCTGATTGTCGGACGGGTAGAGCTGCAGCGTAATGCCGATCACGTCATAGCCCTGACGCTTGAGCAGCGCGGCGGTGACGGAGGAATCCACGCCGCCAGACATGGCGGCGACCACACGGGCTCCGGGCTTGAGACGGGCTTCCTGCATGGCCGGTCCTATAGGACTGCCGCCGTGGAACCGCAAGAATTAAGGCTTTAGCTGCCGGAACCCAGGTAATTCAGCAGGGAAAGCTGGTGCAGCCCGGCGGTGACCTGCAGCGCGGCCTGCAGCTGGGTCTGGTTCAGCGACAGCTGGGTGGCGGCGTCGGCCATGTTGGTGTCCTGGATGTTGGACACAAAGCCCTTATAGAGCGTGGTCATCGACTCCTGCTGGGTCTGGGCGTCCGACAGCCGATTGGCGACATAGCCATTGGCCGCCGAGGCGGCGTTGAGGTCGGTGGCGACCGTGCCGGTGGTGGCGATCATGCCGGTGAGGAAACTGTTCTGGGCGGCGTCAAGCGTGGGGCCGGCGGCGAAGCTGGAGCCCGAATCCGCCGCTGCGATATTGCGCAGGGCCTCCATCAGGCCAAGGCCGATGTCCGACGCGGCAATGCCGTAATCGACCGTGACACCATCGCCCACCTGGATGGATTTCTTCAGATCACCATTGGCGAAGGTGGACGCGGCCGACGGCGCAGCCAGCAAGGCGGCCAGCGAATCCGCCGTCACCGGCGCGACATCGGTCCTGCCGCCGGCATAGATATAGTCGCCATTGGCGTCCTTGGAATTGAGGATGGCGCTGGCCTGGTCGAAAATGCTCTGGGCCTGGGCCATCAACGTGGAGCCGTCATTGTTGACGACGGCATCGCTGACCGCCTTCTTCAGCTGCGAGGCCAGCGCCGAAAGGCTGGTGAGCTGGGTGTCCTGAAGATCGGTCTGGGTGACGGCGAATGTGGTGGCATTGGCATAGGCCGCGTTGCGCGCTTCCGCCGCGATGGTGGCGGTGAGCACCTGCGCCTTGTCGCCGAAGCCGGCATAGGTATTGGCGTTCTTGCCCGAAGCGATGCTTTCCTGGGTCTTGTCCAGGGCATGGCCCGCATTCTGGATATGGTTGAGGAAATAGGCGGTCTGGGCGCTGGTTGCGACGCGGTCAATGCTCATGACGCGAAAGTCCTTGTTAAATGTCCAGAAGTGTTTGGAAGAGCTGGTCCACCACGGTCAGCAGACGCGCACCGGCGGCATAGGACTGCTGGTAGGAAGACAACGCCATCAACTCTTCGTCCAGATTGACCCCCGAATGGGAGGTCAGGCGCGACTGGGCTTCGGCGCGCCGGTCGTCCTGGGTGACCTGGTTGGCGGTGACGGTGTTCGATTGGGTCGCAAGATTCTGGTAGAAGGTCGCCGCATAATCCGACAGCGATGCGGCCTGGCCCGCGATGCCGCCGGCAGCGTTGAAACTCTGGCTGCGGGTGATGGCGTTCTGCAGCGCGATGGCGCCGGCATTGTCGCCCGCCGATACGATGGTGCTGCCCACGACGCTGGAAGGTGTGATCGCCGGCGCCGCGAAACCGACCCGCGCGGGATTGGCGCTGACGGCCGAGGTCAGGCTGAAGCCGGATGCCTGCAGGGTCTGGGCATTCACGCCCAAGCCGAAAAGCTGGCTGAAGCTCATGCCGGTGGCGCCACGCTGGGTGGAATCGGTGGTCACATTGAGGGAATAGTCCGAATACAGCGCCGAATTGCTGGTGGAAATCGAACCATCCGCATTGAGCGTGACGGTGGCCGCGCCGCCAAGCGCGGTGTTCAACGCCGTCACCACATCGCCGATGGTCTGGCCTGCCGTGGTGGTGATGCTGGCGGACCTGGCGATATCGCCGTCCGGGCCTTTCAGCGACAGCGAAATAACGCCGCCCGCCGCCAGTCCGCTGGCGTCCGTGCCCGACAGGCCGGTCGAAAGAATGGATGGCATCTGGGACTGGAAGATGTCGTTCAGGCCGAAGAATTGCGAGAATCCTTCACCGCCCCGCGCGGACGGCGCCCCGGCATCGTCCTGTATCAGGATGCCGTTGCTGCCCGTGGCGGAAATGTTCAATTTTCCATTGGCAAAGCTGGCGCTGCCATTGCCGCCCAGCGCGGTGTTCAGCGCCGCGGCGAAGCTGCCGATGTCGGAGCCGATGGCGGCGGAGGCACCGCCGTTCACCGACAGGGTACCGGCGGTGAAATCCACGTCGATGCGCGACACTAGCTGCCCCGTGGCGCTGGTGACGGCGATGGTGGTGCTGCCCGTGAAGTTCAGGCCGTCGGCGGCCAGCAAGCCGGTGTTGCGCCCCGTCAGCGTGGTGGGCGGCGGGTAGGCGGCGTTGGCGTTGGCCTGGTCGTTGAATGCCAGCGCGGTTTGCTGCGCCAGGTTGCCCAGGGTCTGGCCCAGATCACTCAGGACATGATCGCGCATGTCGATCAGGCCTTTGAGCGCGCCGCCCGAAAGATGCGGATCCAAAGCGCTGGGCCCGCCGATCAGCTGGCCGGTCTGCGGATTGACATCCTGGATGGTGATGCTGCCATAGGAGCCGTTCTGCGCGCCGGCGTTATAGGCCAGCTTCGCATAGGTATTCGAAACCAGATTCACGCCGTCGGTGGTGGAAACGTTGACGCTGCCGTCACCATTGGTGGTGGCGCGAATGCCCATCACCTGGGAGAGGCTTTCCAGCGCCACGTCGCGCTGATCGAGCAATCCGCTGGCGGTATCGCCTGCCGCGCTGGCGGTGCGGATCTGGGTATTGAGATCGAAAATCTGCTTGATCAGCGTGTTGGTGCCGCCGATGGAATTGGCCACCTGCTGGTCGATCTGGGTGCGCAGCGACGTGATCGTGCTGGAGACGCTGGAAAATGAGTCGGCCAGATTGGTCAGGGCGTTCATCACGCCGGTGCGGCTGGCCGAAGAGGTCGGCGCCTGGGAGGCGGTGGCGAAGGCGGCGGACAGGTTGGTGAGGCCGGTGGCGAGCGACTGGTTGTCGCCGGGACCGCCCAGCAATCCGTTCAGCTGGGAGAACAGTTCGGCCATGGTGTCGTATTGCGACGCACCGCCGCCGGCAGACAGCATTTCCTGGGTGAGAAACTGGCTGGCGACGCGCTGCACGCTGGCAATGCTCACGCCCATCAACTGGCCGCCCGCTACCAGCGTCTGCTGGTTGACTATGCGGCGCGCATAGCCCTCGGTGTTGAGGTTCGAGACATTGTTGGCCACCACGCCCAGCGCGGCGCTGTTGGTCTTGAGCGCGCTGATGGCACTGGCGGCGATTCCGTTCAGGCTCACGAGCAAAGTCCTTTATTGCCGAACAAGCTGTCGCAAGCGCCATGCCATCTTATGCGTGCGATTTTTCCTTGAATTTGCTGGGGTTTTACACTGTTCGGCGTTGCGGCGGCGGGCGGCAGAGTTTGCCGTACCGGCAGTGACCTGCCGGATATTTTGTACCAGCGTGAGTGAGACTACTGCATTGCTGGCGCTCCATCCAGATGGTGTGACTGAGGCGCAAAAGTCTGCGGCGCTGGCGGTCGATATCCCAGCGATGAATGGGGTCTGACGGTGTTGTAGT
>CAMCWK010000013.1 GCA_945882615.1 Rhizobium sp. Q54
CCGAACTCGTCGGCCCCGAGCAGCGCGGCGATCGCCACGTCGCGCCCGGTCCGCAAGCCGCCATCGGCCTGCACCGCGATGCGGCTGCGCAAGTTGTTGAGGAGCAGCGTCTGCTGGGTTTCGGCAAGGCCGATCTCCCACGGGCTGCCGGCGTGAGTCAGCGATGTCAGCGGCGAAGCACCGGTGCCACCTTCGTAGCCCGAGATCGTCACATGATCGGCCCGCGCCTTCGAAACGCCAGCAGCGACCGTGCCGACGCCAACTTCTGACACCAGCTTGACCGAGATGCGTGCCGCCGGATTGACGTTTTTCAGATCGTGGATCAGCTGCGCCAGATCCTCGATCGAGTAGATGTCATGGTGCGGCGGCGGTGAGATCAGCCCCA
Organism: Rhizobium sp. Q54; assembly: GCA_945882615.1. GTDB lineage: Bacteria > Pseudomonadota > Alphaproteobacteria > Micropepsales > Micropepsaceae > Rhizomicrobium. The sequence goes on from CAMCWK010000013.1 coordinate 386, forward strand.
CCCCCGGCGTGGAGTGGCGCACTTTGCCGATCACCTTGTCCACCTTGTCGCCGGGCAGCTGTCCGCCTTCGCCGGGCTTTGCGCCCTGCGCCATCTTGATCTGGATGTCGTCGGCGTTGACGAGGTATTCGGTGGTGACGCCGAAGCGCCCCGAGGCGACCTGCTTGATCGCCGAGCGCATCGAATCGCCGTTGGCCATTGGCAGATAGCGGTCAGGCTCCTCACCGCCTTCGCCGGTGTTCGATTTGCCGCCGATGCGGTTCATCGCGCGGGCGAGCGTGGTGTGCGCCTCGCGGCTGATCGAGCCGAAGCTCATCGCGCCGGTGGCGAAGCGCTTGACGATTTCGCTCGCCGGTTCGACCTCATCGAGGTCCAACGGGGTTTCCGCCGGGATGAGCGCCATCAGCCCGCGAATGGTCAGCATCCGTTCGGACTGGTTGTTGATCGTTTCGGCAAATTCGCGGTACTTGTCGGGCAAGTTGCCGCGCACCGCGTGTTGCAGCGCGGCGATGTTGCCCGCCGTCCACGCATGTTCCTCGCCGCGCAGGCGCAGGCCGTACATTCCGCCAACGTCGAGCATGTTGCGATAGATCGGCGCATCGCCATAGGCTGCTGCATGACGGCGCACGGTTTCTTCGGCGACTTCGGCCAGGCCGACACCCTCGATGGTGGTAGCCGTGCCGGTGAAATAGGCATCGATGAACGGCGTGTTGAGCCCCACCGCGTCGAAGATCTGCGCGCCGCAATAGGATTGATAGGTCGAAATGCCCATCTTCGACATCACCTTAAGGATGCCCTTGCCGACGGCCTTGATGTAGTTTTTCTGCACTTCGTAGGTGGTCAGCGGCAGCGCTTTGCGCAGGCGGATGGCTTCAAGCGTTTCGAACGCGACATAAGGATTGATCGCTTCCGCGCCGTAGCCCGCAAGCACGCAGAAGTGGTGCACCTCACGTGCTTCGCCGGTTTCGACGAGCAGGCCTGTCTGCATGCGCAGGCCCTGCCGCACGAGGTGGTGATGCACCGCAGCGGTCGCGAGCAGCGCCGGCATCGGGATCCGGTCCGGGCCTTGCGCGCGATCGGACAGGATCAGGATATTCTTGTCTGCCAGCACACATTCGGTTGCGGCCCAGACCATTTCCTTGATTGCCAGCCCAAGTCCGGCGGCACCGGTCGAGGCGTCCCATGTGGTGTCGATTGTCGCGGTGCGAAACGCGCCGTCGAGCGCGGTTTCGACCGAGCGGATCTTGGCGATATCTTCGTTGGTGAGGATCGGTTGGTCGACTTCGAGCCGCTTGTGGCTGCCGGCATCGTGGCCCAGCAGATTGGGGCGCGGGCCGATCATCGACACCAGGCTCATCACCAGCTCTTCGCGGATCGGATCGATCGGCGGATTGGTGACCTGGGCGAAGTTCTGCTTGAAATAGTTATAGAGAAGCTTGGGCTTCTTCGACAAAACCGCGATTGGCGTGTCGGCGCCCATCGAGCCGATGGGATCGTCGCCCGCGGTCGCCATCGGCTCCAGGAAGAATTGCAGGTCTTCCTGGGTGTAACCAAAGGCCTGCTGCGAATCGAGCAGCAAGGCGGGATCGCCCACCTTGGCGCGATGGTCTTCAGGCAGGTCGGGCAGGTCTTCCAGCTTGAACTGGGCGGACTTCAGCCAATCCTCATAGGGCTCGGCTTCCGATAACTTCTTCTTGATCTCTTCGTCTTCGACAATGCGGCCTTCTTCGAAGTCGATCAGCAGCATCTTGCCGGGCTGCAAGCGCCATTTGCGCTTGATCTTCTCTTCGGGGACCGGAATAACGCCCGATTCCGACGCCAGGATCACCAGATCGTCATCGGTCACGATATAGCGCGCGGGCCGCAGGCCGTTGCGGTCGAGGGTGGCGCCGATCTGGCGTCCGTCGGTAAAGGCAATGGCCGCGGGTCCGTCCCACGGCTCCATCAACGCTGCGTGATACTCATAGAAAGCCCGGCGCTTGGCATCCATGCTCTTGTTGCCGGCCCAGGCCTCCGGGATTAGCATCATCACCGCATGGGCCAGCGGATAGCCGCCGGCCACCAGCAGTTCCAGCGCATTGTCCAGGCACGCCGTGTCGGACTGGCCATGCGGAATCAGCGGCCACATCTTGTCGAGGTCCGGGCCCAGCAGTTCGGATTCCATGCCGCGGCGGCGCGCATTGATCCAGTTCACATTGCCGCGCACCGTGTTGATCTCGCCATTGTGCGCAATGTAGCGATAGGGATGCGCCAGCTTCCAGGACGGAAAGGTGTTGGTCGAGAAACGCTGATGCACCAGCGCCACCGCCGACACGGTCAGCGGATTCTGCAGGTCGCGATAGAAGCGGCCGACATCATGCGCCAGGAGCAGGCCCTTATAGACCACGGTGCGGGTCGAAAAGCTGGGCATGTAAAGGTGATTGATGTCGGGAAGCTTGTGTTTCTTGGCCAGCGTCGCCAGCGGGTTCTGTGTCTGCTTGCGGATCACCAGCAGCTTGCGTTCGAACTGCTCCTGGTCGCGGATATGGGGACCGGCGGCGATGATCGCCTGGCGGATCAGCGGCATGCCGTCCAGCACGGTTTTGCCCAGGCCCGCCGGATCGGTCGGCACATCGCGCCAGCCGACCAACTTCTGGCCTTCGACTTTGATGAAATGCTCGAACTGCTTGACGACGATTTCGCGCGCCTTGGCTTCGCGCGGCAGGAAACACATCGCCACGGCATACTTGCCGGGCTCCGGCAGGGTCACGCCGGTTTCCTTGGCCCATTCGCGAAACAGGGGGTCGGGACTCTGGATCAGGATGCCGGCGCCGTCGCCCACCAGCGGGTCCGCGCCCACCGCGCCGCGATGGTCGAGGTTGATCAGGAGCTGGAGGCCCAGCCCGATGATCTCATGGGACCGTGCCCCCTTGATGTTCGCGACAAAGCCGACGCCGCAGGCGTCATGCTCGTTGCGGGGGTCATAAAGACCCTGTTTCGGCGGCAAACCCATCTCAAACCCCAACCGGCAATCAGGCGCAGTTTTCCGGCCGTTGAAGCCGCGAAATTTGCCCGTTCTTCTTAGAATTACCCAGCATGTGACCATGCCGCCAGTTGCGGCGCAACATGCCAGCGTTGCGCTAAGTAAATGAGTGTCCATGCAATTTGAGAATGATTCCCAACAAAGTGGCCGTCTTGACTCCCCCCGGCGCAGGAGCATGATAGAACATAACATGAACAATAGTGCAAAAATCGCGGAATTACGCCATTCCTTGGCGCGTTATGGCCTGCCACCGGACCGCCAGCCCATCCCCCTGGGTCATCCACAGGCCGATAGCGTGTTGGGCGGCGGATTGCGGCCCGGGGCGCTGCATGAGGTCTTCGCATCGGGGTGGAGCGCCAGCGGTTTTGCCGTCCTGCTGGGAATATTGGCGGCAGGGGCCAAGCCCTTCTTCTGGGTGCAGCCCGATTTCGAGGCACTGGAATATGGCGCGGTGTCGCCCCACGGCCTGGCCGAGCTGGGGGGAGATCCCCGCCAACTGATCCTGGTCCGCACCCGAAAGGGCGACGATGCCCTGTCGGCGGCCAGCGACATCCTGGGGTGCCCGCATGTCGGCGCCCTGCTGCTGGAAATACGCGGCCAGCCCAAAGCCCTCGATCTTGTCACCAGCCGCCGCCTTTCGCTGGCGGCCGCAACCAGCGGCGTCAGCGTGATCCTGCTGCGCCAGAGCGCGGCCTGCGAACCCAGCGCCGCGCTCACCCGCTGGCAGGTCGCAAGCGCGCCGTCACGCGATGATGACGAAGACTGGGGCAATCCGCTTTTCGACGCCCGCCTTGTGCGTCATCGCGCCGGCGGGCTGGGACATTTTTTGATGCAATGGGACTCTGAAAATGCCGTCTTCTGCGAGGCGCATTCTGGCGCTGTGGCTGCCGCGCCTTTCCACCGACCGGCTGATCCGCAAATCGCCCGTGCCGTTTAAGGCGCCGCTGGTCATCAGCCGCAAGGCAAACAACGCGCTGATCGTCCATGCCCTGGATGCGCGCAGCGCCAGACTCGGACTCTATCAAGGTCAGCCGCTGGCCAATGCCCGCGCCATGGTGCAGCCGCTGAGCATCATTCCTTCCGATGAAAAAGCCGATGCCGCGCTGCTGGAGAGTATCGCCGACTGGTGCGACCGCTTCACGCCGCTGGTGACACTGGATGCGCCTTACGGGCTTTATCTCGACATCACCGGCGCGGCGCATCTGTTCGGCGGCGAAGCGGCAATGCTGGCGCTGGTTCGCGAAAAGATCGCCGCGCAGGGCTTTGTGGTTCGCGCAGCAATTGCCGGCACGTCGCTGGCGGCCCATGCCTTGGCGCGGTTCGCGCACAACACAATTGTGCCGCCGCGCGGTGAAGCGGCCGCCGTCGCACCGCTGCCGCTTGCCGCGCTGGACCCTGACGACAAAACCTTGCGCGCCCTGCGCCATGCCGGTTTGAAAACGGTGGGCGCGGTGGCGCAGCGCCAGCACAGCGAATTGTCGGAACGGCTGGGCGCAGGCTTTGTCACGCGGCTGCGAATCCTGCTGGGCGCGGAGGAAAAGCCGCTTGAACCACGCCGCCCCCTGCCCGACCTGATGGCCGAGCAGCGTTTCGCCGAACCGATTCTCACCGAAGACGCCATCGCCGCATCCTTGCTCAGCTTGGCACAACATTTGAGCGAAATACTGGAGCGTCAGGGGCGCGGCGCCCGGTTGCTGGAAGCGGTCTTCTTCCGCGCCGATGGCAAGGTGGAGCGCATCACCGTCAAAACCGGTGAACCACTGCGCGACGCATCCGTGATGCTGCGGCTGTTGCGACAGAAGCTGGACGCGCTGGCCGATCCGCTGGACCCCGGATTCGGCTTCGACCTGGTGCGGCTGGAAGCGGTGCTGGCGGAAGAAACCAACCCCGCCACCATCAGTTTTGATTCGCATGAGAATGCCCGCCAGCAGATCGGTTTTTTGATCGACCGTCTCTCGGTGCGTTTCGGCGCGCATCGCGTGCAGCGTTTCGTGGCGCAGGACACTCACATTCCCGAGGCGGCGGGCGTGGCGGTGCCGGCCCAGGACCACGATACTTACGCAAATTGGGGGCCATCAAACTGGCCCTTGAAGCGTCTGCCCGGCGATCCGCCCCGCCGTCCCTTGCGGCTGCTGGAACGCGCGGAGGAGATCGAAGCCGGATTTCCCATCGCACCCGATGGCCCACCCAAGTTCTTTGTCTGGCGGCAATGCCGCCGCGATGTGGTGCGCGCCGAAGGCCCGGAACGCATCGCCATGGAGTGGTGGCGCAGCGCAGGCCTTACACGGGATTATTTCCGGGTCGAGACCAGTGACGGCCAGCGGTTCTGGCTCTATCGCGACGGGCTTTTTCGACAGAACGGGTTGCACCCGCGCTGGTATCTTCAAGGCCTGTTCGCATGAGCTACGCCGAACTCGCCGTCACCACCAACTATTCCTTCCTGCGCAGTGGCTCGCATCCCGGCCAGTTCATCGTCCAGGCGCAGAATTTGAATTATGCCGCCATCGGCATTGCCGATCGCAACACCCTGGCGGGCGTGGTGCGCGCTTATGAAGAGCATACCAGGCTGAATCCCGGAACGCCGCCGCGCCTGCTGGTGGGCACGCGGCTGGTCTTTTGTGATCGGACCCCCGACATTCTGGCCTATCCCAGGGATCGCGATGCCTATGGCCGCCTCTGCCGGCTTTTAAGCTGCGGGAAATCACGCGCGCCCAAAGGCGAATGCTTTCTCAAGCTGGACGATCTGCTGGATTTGCGCGCCGGCTTGCTGGCCATCGTCATGCCGGATTCCGCCCCGCCGCCACAGATCGGTGAAACTCTGGCGGCATTGGGCCGCGATACCTGGCTGGCGGCCTCCATGCTTTATACCGGCGAAGACCGCCGCCGCCTGCAAAGCCTCAGGAAAATCGCGCGCACCGCCAAGGTGCCGCTGATCGCGGTCAACGACGTGCTCTATCATCATCAGGGTCAACGCCCCTTGCAGGATATCGTCACCTGCATCCGCGAGCATGTGACCCTGGAACAGGCGGGCAAGCGTCTGCAAGCCAATGCCGAACGCCATCTCAAGCCAGCGGCGGAAATGCGCCGCCTGTTCCAGGGCGCGCCGGACGCCATGGACGAGACACTGCGTTTTGCGCAAGCGATCACCTTCACCCTCGACCAGCTTAAGCAGAATTACCCCCACGAGCCGGTGCCGCCCGGCAAAACCGCCGACGGCCATCTGCGCGATCTCACCAAGGCGGGACTGAAACGGCGCTACCCCAAGGGCACGCCGTTCAAGGTGGCGCGGCTGGCGCTCAAGGAATTGCACTTCATCGCCCGGCAGGGGATCGCCCATTACTTCCTGACCGTGCACGACATTGTGAAATTCGCGCAAAACAAGGGCATTCTGTGCCAGGGCCGCGGCAGCGCCGCCAATTCGGCGGTCTGTTATGTGCTGGGCGTTACCGCCGTGGATCCCAACAGCTTCGATGTTCTGTTCGAGCGTTTTCTCAGCGCCGAGCGGCGCGAACCGCCCGACATCGACGTGGATTTCGAGCATGAACGGCGCGAAGAAGTCATTCAATACATCTATCGGCGCTATGGCCGCCGCCGCGCCGCCCTCACCGCCACCGTGATCACCTACCGTTCCCGCAGCGCCATCCGGGAGGTCGGCAAGGTGTTCGGACTGACCGAAGACGTCACCGGCCGGCTGGCCGATACGGTCTGGGGCCATCATGGCGACGGGCTGGAAGAACATCAGGTGCGGCAGGGCAGTTTCGATCCCGCCAACGCGGCGGTGGAGCGCGCCGTGCATTTTGCCGGGGAACTGGTCGGCTTTCCGCGCCACCTCTCCCAGCATGTCGGCGGCTTTGTGCTGACGGAAGATTGCCTCGACACCATCGTGCCCATCGGTCCTGCCGCCATGGCGGATCGCAGTTTCATCGAATGGGACAAGGACGACCTCGACACCCTGCGCATCATGAAGGTGGATGTGCTGGCGCTTGGCATGCTGACCTGCATCCGCAAGGCTTTCGACCTGATCCACGCGCAAGACTCAGGCCGCAATCCCAAACTCACCCTCGCAAGCGTGCCCAAGGAGGAAGCGGCGGTTTACGACATGCTGTGCCGGGCCGACGCCATCGGCGTCTTTCAGGTGGAAAGCCGCGCCCAGATGAACATGCTGCCGCGCCTGCGCCCCCGCGAATTCTATGACCTGGTGGTGGAGGTGGCCATTGTGCGCCCCGGCCCGATCCAGGGCGGCATGGTGCATCCCTATCTCAAGCGGCGGAAGGAAAAGCGCGAAAATCCGGGCAAGGTTTTCGATTATCCCAAACCGGGAAAGCCGCACAAACAGGACGAACTCAAAGACGTATTGGACAAAACCCTTGGCGTGCCGCTGTTCCAGGAACAGGCGATGAAGCTGGCCATCGTCGCCGCCAAATTCACCCCCGACGAAGCCAATGGCCTGCGCCGCGCCATGGCCACCTTCCGCCATGTCGGCACGATTCACACCTTCCAGGAAAAATTCATCAGCCGCATGTGCGCGCGGGGCTATGACCGCGATTTCGTCGAATCCTGTTTTGAACAAATCAAGGGCTTCGGCTCCTACGGCTTTCCGGAAAGCCATGCCGCCAGTTTCGCGCTGCTGGTCTATCTTTCCGCCTGGCTCAAATGCCACCATCCGGCCGCCTTCGCCGCCGCGCTGCTGAACTCCCAACCGATGGGTTTTTACGCCCCCGCCGAGATCGTGCGCTGCGCCCGCGACAACGGCAAAGTCACCGTGCTGGCGCCCGATGCCGCCTTCAGCGACTGGGATTGCACTTTGGAGCGCAATCAGAAGGGCGAACTTTGCCTTCGCCTGGGCCTGCGCCAGATTGACGGCCTGCGCGAGGAAGATGCCCATGCCATCATGCACAATCGCGGCTATGGCTATCCCGGCTTCGCCGCCTTCGCCCGCCGCACCGGGCTTTCCCGGCGCGCCCTGGTGACATTGGCGGAAGCCGACGCCTTGCGCGGCTTTGGGTTGGACCGCCGCGAAGGCCTGTGGGCGGTACGACGTTTGCCCGACGACGATCCCCTGCCCTTGTTCGCACCCCGTACCACTCCTGAAATGGGCGCGGAGAGCATCGCGCCCCTGCCGCTGATGCCGCTCAGCGAACATGTGCTGGCCGATTACCAGACCACGCGGCTGTCGCTGAAAGGCCATCCCACCCAGTTCCTGCGCCCGGGCTTTGCCGCCGAGGGCATCACCAGCTGCGCCGGAGTGGGCGACCTGCCTGACGGGGCGGCCGTGCGCTGCGCCGGGGTGGTGCTGGTGCGCCAGTGTCCGGGCGAAGGCACCACCGTCTTCATCACGCTGAGCGACGAGACCGGGGTGTGCAATGTGGTGATCTGGGAACGCGTCTTCCAACGCTTCCGCAAGGAGGTAATGGGCGCGCGCCTGATCCTGGCCGAGGGTCGGGTGCAGAAAAGCCCGGAAGGGGTGGTCCATCTGATGGCGGACACCCTGATCGACCGCAGCGGCGACCTGCGCCTGCTGTCGGGCGAGGCACTGCCCGGCCAGGCGCCGGGCCATCGCCATCCGCGCAATGTGCGGGTGCTGCCCCCTTCAAGAGATTTTCACTGAGGCTTTACTGGGGCTCTTATTGAGACTGGCGCAAGGACGGCGCCGGCGGCGTGGTCACCCGCGTCACCGCGACCAGGGGCTGGCGCAGATAGCCCGCCGCCAGGCGCTGGCGCAGATTTTCCTGAAACACCGGCAGGGCGATGCCCGCGGCCGGCAGCGCGCCCAGCAGTTCCATCCAGACGGTGCCGTCGGCCTTGACCGGGTACAGGCCGCTCAGCGATTCCTCGCCCGCCACGGCGATCCAGACGTTATCCCCGGGGGCAAGCACATCGGTGCGCGGCGGCGGCGGGGGCAATTCCTCGCCCTGCCACAGGCTGCACCCGCCCAGCATGAGCAGAAGCAGCACAGCACAGGACCGCAGCTTGACCATGGCATTTGATACAATGGCCCCAAGCGGCTTGAAAGAGCCGGCTTGAAAGAGGCGCGGCATCAGGTCACTTATGGAGCGTCTGACCTGGTAATGCGTTCATGCTAATCAGAGGTCTGATAGTGATTCAGGCGGTACCCCGTGGGCCTTTATAATTGTGCGAAGTGTCCGGGCTATTGCTGCTCCTATCCCCTGATCCCGCTCAACAAGCGTGACGTGGAACGGCTGGCCAAGCATTTCGGCCTCGACTTCGAAGCCGCCCGCAAGAAATTCACCAAGGTCGATCCCGAGGCCAAGTACGCCATGCGGCGTAAGCCCGACAAGCATTTCGGCAAGATCTGCCAGTTCTTCGATACCGAACAGCGCCGCTGCACCATCTATACCGCCCGTCCCACCATCTGCCGCGAATATCCCGGCGGCGGCTGCGGCTATTACGGCTTCCTGATGGCGGAGCGGAACAGCCAGGAAGACAAGGACCACGTCGCGTCCACCTGGAACGTATAGCCCACGTCATTATAGCCCACGTCATTTATGACCCGGCGCAGGGCGGCGATTGCTGCACTGCACCGTCTTAAACGCCTTGGCCTAAAGGCTTTTTTTTGCTCTAACGGTTTCAACAAGAGCGGGGACCAGAAGGGGAAATCGGACGTTCGCAAGCCGAAATCATCGGTTTCCCGTCCGCATACAAATCCCGGCACCTCGAAGGACTGACAAGCGCCACGTTCGTCAAAGCGTGGCTGGTGGGAAGCGGCGCGTCAGCGTCACGATACGGAGACGAAAGATGTTCAATCAGCTACTGACCCCGGTTGGCGACAGCCTGTTCCTGTCCTTCCTGGTCGCGACCATTCCGATTATCGTGGTGCTGGTGATGCTGGGCGTGCTTCGGCGACCCGCTTGGCAGGCCTCGCTGGCCGGCCTGGCCGTGGCGATGGTCATCGCCATCGGGGTCTGGCAGATGCCCGTCAATCTTGCCCTTTCCAGCACCGCCGCCGGCGTGGCCTTCGCGCTGTGGCCGATCATGTGGATCGTGTTCTCCGCCCTCATTCTCTACAACACTGCGGTTTTGTCGGGGCGTTTTGACGCCTTCCGGCGCTGGGTCCTGATGCATCTGCCCCAGGACAAGCGCATCGTCCTGATCGTCATCGGCTATGGCTTCGGCTCGCTGCTGGAAGGCGTTTCGGGCTTTGGCGCCCCGGTGGCCATCACCGCCTCGCTGCTGATCATGCTGGGCTTCAAACCCATCGATGCGGTGGTCTATGCCCTGATCTTCAACACCGCCCCAGTGGCCTTCGGCTCGCTGGGTATCCCGATCACCACCCTGGCCGGCGTCACCGACCTTCCCGCCCAGACCCTGGGCGCGATGGTGGGCCGTCAGTTGCCCTTCTTCGCCTTCCTGCTGCCCTTCTATGTCGTTGCGATGTATGGCGGCATGCGCTCAATCAAGGCGCTGTGGCCCGTGCTGCTGGTGGCCGGCGGCGCCTTCGCCACAGGTCAGTTCGTCACGGCCAACTTTATGAGCTACGAGCTGACGGACGTGGTTTCGGCGGGTTCTTCGCTGATCGCCACCGTGCTGTTCCTGCGGGTATGGCAGCCCGCGCCCGATCCGGAATTCGCCCTGGTGGTTCCGGCGGAAGACCCCACCTCGGTCCATCGCAACATCCCGGCCTGGCAGGGCTGGCTGCCCTGGCTGATCATGATCGCCGTGGTCATGGTCTGGACCCACTTCAAGGTTGCGAGTGTATTCGCCCAGGCGATCCAGTGGCCGGGCCTGCACAACCAGGTCTACATCACCTTGTATGAGCGGCCTTATGCGGCGATCTGGAGCTTCCAGCCCTTCGCCACTGGCACCGCCATCCTGGTGACGGCGCTCCTGACCATGCTGGCGACTGGCATGGCCTTTTCCAAGTTCCTCGAAGCCGTGGCCACAGCCTGGAAGCAGATCCTGCTGCCGGCGCTGACGGTGATGTCCATCGTGGGCCTGGCCTATCTGATGAACTATTCCGGCCTCACCTACACGCTGGGCAAGACCGTCGCCATGACAGGCATCTTCTTCCCGCTCCTGTCGGCCTTCCTGGGCTGGGTCGCGGTGTTCCTGTCGGGCAGCGACTCCTCCGGCAACGCCCTGTTCGGCAATCTGCAGGTCGTGGCGGCCAACCAGTCGGTACCGCCCCTCAGCCCGGTGCTGATGGCGGCCACCAACTCGTCGGGCGGCTGCTTCGCCAAGATGATCTCGCCGCAGAACATCGCGACGGGCGTGGCGATCAGCGGACTACAGGGCCAGGAATCCAGCATCTTCCGGCGCACCTTCATCCACTCCCTCGTCTTCACGGCGGCGCTGAGCGTCCTGGTCTGGCTGCAGCAGTTCGTATTCCCCTGGATGATCCCGCCACACTAGGCGCCCAAAGCGATTGCCTAAGTAAAGGCCGGACCGAAAGGTCCGGCCTTTTCATTTTGACCCCGCGGCAGCGCCGTCTTAGGCTGGGCCACCCCTCACAAAAGAAGAGCGTCATGGTGGAGAGAATTTCGGTTCACGGCTTGCAGGTCGCGCGCGAATTGCACGATTTTGTCACCCAGCAGGCCTTACCCGGCAGCGGCGTCGACGCCGAAAAATTCTGGTCCGGCTTCGCCGCCTTGGCGGTCAAGCTGATGCCGACCAACCGCGCTTTGCTGGCCCATCGCGACCGGCTGCAGGCAGCGATCGATGCCTGGCACAAAGAAAATCCCGAACGCCCCATTGACCCGCTGGACTATACCGCCTTCCTGCGGGAGATCGGCTATCTGGTACCCGAAGGCGCCGACTTCCAGATCGGTACCCGGAATGTCGATCCGGAAATCGCGATCCTGGCGGGGCCGCAGCTGGTGGTGCCGCTGACCAATGCCCGTTTTGCGCTCAACGCGGTGAACGCGCGCTGGGGCAGCCTGTATGACGCGCTGTACGGCACCGATGCAATTTCGCAGGACGGCGATCTGGCGCTGGCCGCGGCCTACAACCAGAAACGTGGCGACAAGGTCATCGCCTTCGCCCGTGACTTCCTCGATCAGGCCGTACCATTGGCCGTTGGCTCGTGGAAAGAAGTCGCCGATCTTGCGGTCCAGAACGGCAAGCTGGCGCCGTCGCTTAAAGATTCGTCGCAGTTCAAGGGTTATGTCGGTAATGCTGCCTCGCCCGGTCTTATCCTGCTGGAACAGAACGGCCTGCATATCGAAATCCACCTCGATCGAACGACCCCCATCGGCAAGTCCGACAAGGCCGGCATCAGCGATGTGGTGCTGGAAGCGGCCATCACCACCATCATGGACTGTGAGGATTCCATCGCCGCGGTGGACGCGGCCGACAAGGTCGCCGCCTACAGCAACTGGCTGGGATTGATGAATGCCAGCCTGACCGCCAAGTTCGAAAAAAGCGGCAAGGTGATGGAGCGCGCCGCCAATCCCGACCGCAATTATACCGCCCCCGATGGTGGCAAGCTCAGCCTGCCGGGCCGCAGCCTGCTGTTTATCCGCAATGTCGGCCACCTGATGACCAGCGATGCCATTCTCTTGCCCGACGGTAGCGAGATCGGCGAAGGCCTGATGGACGGGGTGATCACCAGCCTCATCGCCTTGCACGACATCAGGGGCAAGCGCCGCAACAGCCGCAGCGGCTCGATCTATATCGTCAAGCCCAAGATGCACGGCCCCGAGGAAGTCGCCTTCACCAACACGTTATTTGATGGGATCGAAGATATCTGTGGCTTGGCCCGCAACACCATCAAGATGGGGGTGATGGACGAGGAACGCCGCACATCCGTCAATCTCAAGGAGTGCATTCGCGCCGCGAAGGACCGTATTGTCTTCATCAATACCGGCTTCCTCGACCGCACGGGCGATGAGATGCACACCTCGATGTTCGCCGGTCCGATGGTCCGGAAGGGCGAGATGAAGACCAGCAAATGGCTGGCCGCCTATGAAGATCAGAATGTCGACATTGGTCTTGCCTGCGGCTTCCAGGGCAAGGCGCAGATCGGCAAGGGCATGTGGGCCATGCCCGACAAGATGGCCGACATGCTGACGGCCAAGATCGGCCATCCCAAATCGGGGGCCTCCTGCGCCTGGGTGCCCTCGCCCACCGCCGCCACGCTGCACGCGCTGCACTATCACCAGATCAGCGTAAAGGCGCGGCAGGATGAACTGAAGTCGCGCCCCCGCGCCAAACTGTCCGACATTCTCACCATTCCACTGGCCGACCGTCCCAACTGGAGCAGCGACGAAGTTCAGCAGGAGCTGGACAACAACGCGCAGGGCATCCTGGGCTATGTCGTGCGCTGGGTGGATCAGGGGGTGGGCTGTTCCAAGGTGCCGGACATCCACAATGTCGGGTTGATGGAAGACCGCGCCACGTTACGCATCTCAAGCCAGCATATCGCCAACTGGCTGCAGCACGGCATCGCCACCGAGGCGCAGGTGATGGAAAGCCTGAGGCGCATGGCTGGCGTGGTGGACAAGCAGAATGCGGACGATCCGCTGTATCAGCCCATGGCCCCCGGCTATGACGGCATCGCCTTCAAAGCCGCCTGCGATCTGGTGTTCAAGGGCAAGGAACAGCCGTCGGGTTATACCGAACCACTGCTGCACCAGGCGCGGCGGGATTTGAAGGAGCAATAGTCCTTCCTCGCCATGGGCGGCCTTGAGCCGCCCATCCAGTACGCGCTAGCGCTAGAAAATGGATGGCCGGGTCAAGCCCGGCCATGGAGGTGTCTTAAGCCGACTTGTCCAGCGCCTTGAGAATGGCGTCGGTCATCGCCGTGGTCCCGACCTTGGTCATGCCGGGCTGCATGATGTCGCCGGTGCGGTAACCGTCGGCCAGCACCGTGTCGACCGCCTTTTCCAGCCGTGCCGCTTCATCCTTCATGGCGAAGGAATAGCGCAGGCACATGGCAAAGGAGAGGATGGAAGCGATGGGATTGGCCAGGCCCTGGCCGGCGATATCAGGCGCCGAACCATGGATAGGCTCATACAGTGCTGACGGCAGGCCGTTCTCTTTCTTGTCACCCAGCGAGGCCGACGGCAGCATGCCGATCGAGCCGGTCAGCTGGGCGGCTTCGTCCGAAAGCACATCGCCGAACAGATTGTCCGTCACCAGAACGTCGAACTGCTTGGGATTGCGTACCAGCTGCATCGCGGCATTGTCGGCCAGGATGTGATGCAGCTCGACATCGCTGTAATCACGCTTGTGCAGAGCGGTGACGACTTCCTTCCAGAGCACGCCCGTGACCATCACGTTGGACTTTTCGGCGCTGTGCACCTTGTTGCCGCGCAGGCGGGCCATGTCGAAGGCGACGCGGCAGACCCGTTCGATCTCGCTGGTGGTATAGACACCGGTATCGACGGCGCGCTTCTCGCCGTTGGCGAGCGTGGTGGTTTCCTTGGGTTCGCCGAAATACACGCCCCCCATCAGTTCGCGCACGATCAGGATGTCGAGGCCGGCGACGATTTCCGGCTTCAGGGTCGAGGCATCCTTCAGCGCATCAAAGCACAGGGCCGGGCGCAGGTTGGCGTACACGCCCATATCCTTGCGCACGCGCAACAGACCGCGTTCGGCGCGCTTTTCGAACGGCAGGCCATCCCATTTGGGGCCGCCCACCGAACCCATCAGCACCGCGTCGGCGGCAATCGCCTTCACGAAAGTCTCATCGGGATCGGGACGGCCGGTGGCGTCGATCGCCGCCCCGCCCAGCAGGGCTTCCTCGGTCTTGTAGGGAAGTCCCTTCTGGCCGTACCAGCCGACCACCCGCATGGTGGCGTCCAGAACTTCGGGGCCGATACCGTCACCCGGCAGCAGAAGCAGCTTGTACTCGTTCATGATGTCCTCGGAAAACTAAAAGAGACGGTCAGATCCAGGGGGTCTGGGTCTTCTGCTGCTTTTCAAAGGACGTGACCTTGTCCTCGTTGCGCAGGGTGAGGCCGATATCGTCCCAGCCATTCAGCAGGCACTGCTTGCGGAATTCATCGACCTCGAACGTGATCATGCCGCCATCCGGCCCGCGGATTTCCTGCTTTTCCAGATCGATGGAGATGATGGCGTTGGCGCCGCGGCTGGCATCGTCCATCAGCTTGTCGACCTGCTCCTGCGGCAGCTTGATCGGCAGGATGCCGTTCTTGAAACAGTTGCCATAGAAGATGTCGGCAAAGCTGGGGGCGATGACGCAGCGGATGCCGAAATCCAGCAGGGCCCAGGGCGCGTGTTCGCGGCTCGAACCGCAGCCGAAATTGTCGCCGGTCACCAGGATTTTGGCGCCCCGATAGGCGGGCTTGTTCAGCACGAAGTCCGGCTTCTCGCTGCCGTCCTGGTTGTGGCGCATCTCGTCGAACAGCGCCTTGCCCAGCCCGGTGCGGTGGATGGTCTTGAGATACTGTTTTGGGATGATCATGTCGGTGTCGACATTGATCATGTTGAGGGGAGCTGCGACCCCTTCGAGCTTGTTGAATGGTTCCATGGCGGCGGGACCATACTCAATTCTGCGGAAAAGTGAACCTCCCTTGGACCAGCTTGGCCGGCAACAAAAAACCCGCCTTTCGGCGGGTTTTTCGTGTCTTTTTCGACGTCCGTCAGACCACCGGGGTGGTCGGCGGCTCGGTGTAGATTTGCCGGCTGGCATCCACGAACAGGAACAGGAACCCGCCGACCAGCGAGAGGCCGGCCACGACAAAGAAGGCCATGTCCCAGCTGTAGGACGTCACAATATAGCCGGTCGCCACCGCCATGATGGTGCCGCCGATATTGCCCAGCGTGTTCATCACAGAGGAAACCGAACCGGCGAAATTGCCGCCCACATCCAGCGAAACCGCCCAGGCATTGCCCACAACCAGTTCCAGGCTGAACACCGCCACGCAGAACAGCGCGGCGCTGATGTACGGATCGGGTTCCATGACGGCAAGCGGGCAGACGATCCCGGCGATGAAGAAGCCGGTCACCGCCACCACCTTGCGGGCGAACTTGATGCGGCCGGTCTTCTTGATGATCTCGTCGGAGAACCAGCCGCCCGCCAGGTCGCCGATCACGCCGGCCGCCAGCGGCAGGCTGGCGAAGATGCCCATCTGGGTCAGGGTCATGCCGCGCGCGGCTTCCAGATATTTCGGAAACCAGGCCAGGAACATGTTGATGGCATAGCCGTAGCAAAAGTATGTCGCCGCCAGCACCCACATTTGCGGGCTGGACAGGATCGCACCCCACGGGATCGTCCTGCGCTTGGGCGCGCTGCCCAGCGCGTTGTGAATCAGCTCCTGCTCCGCCTTGTTGGTGCTCTTATGCTCGGTGGGACTGTCGCGATAGTACCAGTACCAGACGCCGGCCCAGAGCAGGCCCACGCCGGTGAAGATGAAGAAGGGAAAGCGCCAGCCGAAATGATAGATCAGATACGCCACCACCACCGGGGTGATGGCTGCGCCCAAGCGCGCCCCGGCGTGGGTGACACCCTGGGCCCAGCCGCGTTCGGCCGGCAGCATCCAGCGCGACAGCGACCGGGTAGCGTTGGGGAAGGCGCCCGCTTCACCCATGCCGAACAGAAAGCGCATGACGAGCATCGAATTCACTGACCAGGCCATGGCGGTAAAAGCGGTGAAGACCGACCACCAGGTCACGATCAGGGTCAGCATACGGCGCGGGCCGATCAGGTCACCCATCCAGCCGCCGGGAATCTGGAACAGCGAATAGCTGATCTGGAAGGCGGCGATGATCCAGCCCACCGTCACGGTCGAGAAGCCAAACTCCTTCTGGATCTCCGGCATGGCGACGGAAATCAGCACCCGGTCGAAATAGGTGACCATATAAAGCAGCACCGTCAGCCACAGGATGATGTGACGGACTTTGGTCGGCCGGGCGGCAATTGACGACATCGAAGATTCCTTCAGGCAAACGGCGCGGATGGACATCCATCCGCGCCGGAACACAGTGCAGTCGATTTAGTACGGCGTCGGCGAACGGTCTTTCCAGGTGCCGGTGCAGGCAGTGGAAGGACGGTCACGGCAAGTCTGCCAGATGGTGGGGACGGAGCTGCCCGCGATATACACCGCCGAAATCGACTTGGTGTTGCGGATGTCGGCCAGGGGATCGTCATCCATCACCAGCAGGTCGGCCCACTTGCCGGCCTCGATGCTGCCGATGGTCTTGTCGCCCAGCCAGGCGGCATTGTCGCTGGTCGCCGACTTGATGGCCTCCAGCGGCGTCCTGCCCGCCATCACTTCCATCTGCAGTTCCTCATGGGCATTAAAGCCGGGGAAGCGGCCATTGGGGCCGCTGTCGGTGCCCATGCCGGTTTCCACGCCGGTCTTCACCATCGCGGTGTAATTGTCCATCGCCTGCACCACCGTGCGGCCCATGTCGGCGAACAGCCGCTTCTCATAGGGCAGGCCCGGGAAACGGATGGCGCCCAGCATCACGGCCTTTTCACGTTCCGGGCTGCGCAGCGCGCTCATGGTGCCGGGCGTCACGCCGCGGGTGAAGAAGGGATCGTTGATCCACGGCATCACCGCCATGGAGTAGACGATCTCGCGAGAAAGGGTCGAGGACATCTGCCATGTGCCCTTGGCCTTCATCATGTCCATCAGTTCTTTGTCCACGTCCTGGTCGCGCACGATGTGGCCAAAACCGTCCACGCCCTGGCGCACCAGTTCCTTGGCATCGTCGAGATAATAGACGTGCGCCATGACCTTCAGTTTGCGCTTGTGGGCTTCGTCGATGGCTGCCTTGCTCACTTCATATGTCATCTTGACCGGTATCATCCGGCGTTCATCATCCATCCAGATCTTGATGAAATCCACGCCCTTGGCGGCCTGTTCGGCCACCGCCTTGCGCGCTTCTTCCGGGGTGCCGACAGGCACGTTCAGACCATAAAGACCGCCATAACCGCCCTTGAACACCAGACCCTGGCCCGAGGTGTAAACCCGCGCCATGCTGGGACGGCCGGCGCGCAAATCCTTGCGGATGTCGAAGATCACATCCTTGTCGGTGCCCGCAACCTGCACCGTGGTCACACCGTAAGCAGCGTATGTCTTCAGATCGGCTTCGACATTGGCGCGGTCATAGAATTTAACGTCCTGGGTCACGTCCTTCATCATGCCGACATGGACATGGCCGTCGATGATGCCCGGCATCACAAACTTGCCGCTGAGGTCGCGTGTGGTGGCGCCGGCGGGCGCCTTGAGCTGCGCCATCGGGCCGACCCATGCGATCTTGCCGTCGGTCATGACAATCGCGGAAGCCGGCGCGGCCGGCTTGCCGGTGCCATCGATCACCGTAACGTTGCTGAGGACCGTGGTTTCGGCGCCGGCGGGCAGCGCCGTCACAGCGACGGCGAACAGGGCCGCGGCGGTGGCGCCGAATTTCAGATTACGCATTTACAACTCCCATTTGTGTGTGCCGCGCATTGCTGCCCGGGGCCCTTGAAGCGATGGATCTGCTCGCTTCCCCGTCCGGTTTGATTCCTCAAGCAATTTCTGTTGCTTGAACCGGAAAATACCGGGGCGAACCTTAGGGCAGCGATGCGCGAAAAAAAAGCCGCAAGAATTACGCTGCACTGCGGCATTTCCCTGGAGCATTAAAGCGCGGCGCGCAGCTGGCGCGAAAAAAAATGCCGCCTTCCGATGAGAAGGCGGCACCAATTTCGCGGGTTGATCCCGCATTATGTTTTATGTCCAGTCGGGTGGCAGGATCAGTTGATCAACCCACGCCCGTTCGGCGTCCGCCGATAACTCGTTGTTTTTTGTGTTCTTTCCTTCAACCCCAGCCGACGGTCTGCGCCGTCTTCGCTCATTTGCGGCATCTTCTTGCGGACACCTGCAAGAACGATACGACAAGATGTCACTGAAGACAAACTGACGGCGGCATTTTCGCACAGCATCGTCAATCATCGTGTTGCAGTGCGGTGGTTTTGCCCTGAGCGGTAAACACGCCTATTTTGCCGCAAGGGCAAAAATATAAAAACAGGGGCACGTGATGGAAATTTCTCGCCGCCGGCTTTTGACCAATAGTGGTCTTGCGACATGCGGACTGCTGATCCCGGACATCGCCTTCGCCGCCAATCCCGTCATCCCCGAGGCCACCATCGCCGCGCGCGGCACCGCGCCCGTGATCGCAAAAAAAGTGAACCGGCTGTTCAACACCAAGCCGGTGATCGACCAGCCCAACGATCTGCAATTCGCCAATGGCGATCTGTGGATTCTGGACCAGAAGAATCCCAACACGGTTTTCACCGTCAACCCGAAGACCGGCGCGGTGATTTCCAGCGTCGTGACCGAATCCCTGCATGGCAGTGGCATCACCTATGGCAATGGCGCTTGGTTCATCACTTCGACCAAGGTGACGGAAGGCTATCCCTCGACCCTGAAAGTCGATCCCAAGACCGGCAAGACGCTGGGCAAGTGGGAAACGCCGGGCTGGGGCATCTATGGCGCCTATCTCACCCGCACGCGCCAGCCGGGCGACCTGCCGCTGGAGTCGGGCGGCCATGGCGTCAAATGGGCCGGCAATGGCCAATACTGGCTGGCGACGCCCGCCGGCGGCAAACTCTATCTGGTCAATGCCGAGCAGGGCACGGTTGCGCGCAGCATCCAGGCGCCCACCATCCGCACCCACGGCATTGCGCTGGAAGGCGATTACATCTGGTGCGCCGGCAGCGATCAAGCCGAAATCTACAAGCTGCGCATGGCCGACGGCGGCATCGTCGGCAAGGTCATGCTGGACAAGAAGACCGATCCGTCGCTGCATGGGCTGGACATCAAGGATGGCGTCCTGTGGTATTGCGACGCCGCCGAAGGCTGGGTCTGCAGCCTGACGTAAGAATTACAAAACAAGAAAGTTTATGGAGGGAATTATGGATCGCCGCGCATTGATGACGGGTATGCTTGGCACGGCTGCGGCTTCGCTGTGGACGCCGCCCGACGCCTTCGCCCTGGGCCTGCCCAAGGACAAGATCAAGCGCGTGCGCTACTACAAGACGCCCACCGATGCGGCGGGCCGTCCCAACATCCATCAGCCGACCTTCAACCAGTCCACCAACGTCGTCACCATCGAGACCGAAAGCGGCCTGATCGGCATCGGCGAGGGCGGCGAGCCCTCCACCATGCAGCAATGCGCCGGGCTGATCATCGGCCAGGACCCTTTCCGCATCGAGCATCTGTGGCAGCGCATGTATCGCTCTTATTTCTATCCGGCGGGACGCGAGAAGACCCATTCGCTGGGAGGCCTCGACCTGGCGCTGTGGGATCTGAAAGGCAAGGCGCTGGGCGTGCCGGTGTGGCAACTGCTGGGCGGCAAGGCACGCGACCATATCGAAACCTATGCCACCTCGTATCCGACGCCAAAGGGCGGCACCATTGAAGACGCAGCGCGCAACTGCATCGCCGAAGGTCATCGCGCCTATCGTCTCGGTCCTATCGCGGGCCGCGAGTTCGACCGCTTCCAGGCGGTGCAGGATTCGTTCAAGGCCTGCGAACTGGCGCGCAAGGGCGCAGGAAAAGACGGCGGCTGGGCGATCGATTTCCATGGCGTGTTCGACCAGGAAGACGCCATCAACCTGGCGCGGATGATCGAACCCTTGCGGCCCTATTTCGCCGAAGACCTGGTGCGCGGCGAGAATATCGAAATCTACAAGACCATCCGCCCGCGTCTGGGCGTGCCGATCGCGGTGGGGGAAATCTACGGCGCCAAGTGGGACACCAACATGCTGATCGAACAGCAGTTGATCGATTATGCCCGCTGCACCGTGCCCAATGTCGGCGGCATCACCGAATACATGAAGATCTGCGCCATCGCCGAGACCCATTATGTCGGCATGATCCCGCACTTTACCGGCCCGATCGGCGAAACCGCGCTGGTGCACTGCCTGACTGCCACCTCGGTCAAGGCGCTGATGGAAATGACCGCCTCGGGCCGCCAGCCCTGGCCGTATGCGCCCGAATGCTATGACTTCAGGAACGGCAAGCTGTGGCCGAACGAGCGAGTCGGCCTCGGCGTGACGCTCGATACCAGCAAGCTGCAATTGATCGGCGACTGGAGCGAACCTTATGCCCCCATCCCGATCAACCATCGCCCGGATGGAAGTTTCACAAACTGGTGAGGCTCACCCTTCGACAAGCTCAGGGTGAGGAGTAGTCCTCATGCTGAGCCTGTCGAAGCAGGAGGGCGTTTAAACCGCTGCCTTAAACGCTTCGACGCATTTGCGTGCGCGGCTGCCGATCTCTTCGTCGCTGAAATCGGGCTTGAACAGTTCCGATCCCAGGCCGAAGCCGGCCGCACCGCACTTGCGCCATTCCGTCATGTTGGCGGCGCCGACGCCGCCCACGGCGTAAACCGGCACATCCTTGGGCAGCACCGCCAGCATCGCCTTCATGTGATCGGTGCCGCCGGTGGAGGCGGGAAACAGTTTCAGGGTGCGCGAACCCGCGGCGATGGCGGCAAAGCCCTCGCTGGGGGTGAAGAAGCCCGGCATCACCGTCATGCCTTTTTTGACGCCGTGTGAAATCACCGCCGGATTGGTGTTGGGCGTCACCAGCAGCTTGCCGCCCACATCCGCCACGCGGTCCACATTCTCCACCGTCAGCACGGTGCCTGCACCGGTCAGGCAGCGGTCGCCAAACGCCTTGGCGAGAATCTCGATGCTCTTGAACGGTTCCGGCGAATTCAGCGGCACCTCGATGGCGCGGAAACCCGCCTCGAACAGCGCCCCCGCGACGCCTTCGATACGCGCCGGCGTCACGCCGCGCAGGATGGCGACAAGAGGAAGCTCGGCCAGAAAATCGCTCATGAAAAGACTTCCGTGTGAATCCGCACCAGTCCGGCCAGCGCACAGGCATCGCCGTCGAGCGTTTTTGTTTTCATACCATACTGCGCCAGCGACTTGTCATAAAGCGCGGCCAGCGCCGGGGTGCAGATCAGGTGCACCGTATCGGACGGGGAAATATCCAGCAGCGATACCGCCGTATCGACATCCGCGCCCAGCACCAGTCCCGACAGATAGGACGCGCCATCGGCCTTGGGCATTTCGCCCGTCACCACCCGGCTGCGGGTGCTGAACAACAGATGCAGCAGGTCGGCCTGGGCATTGCGGCGGAAGAAATCCAGTCCTTGCGTGAAGGCATGGCTGTCGGCCCGCACCTCGCCGCCGCCCGGCGCCAGCACGCTATGCTTGCGCAGTACTTCAAAAAGTTCGCCCGACAGCGCGGTCTGGAATTCCATCACCGCGCCCTCCTCCACCACCACCCATTTGGCATGGGTGCCGGGCATGCAGAAGATGCGGCGGCCCCTGGCCAGTTCGGGATGGAGACTGAGCGCGCCCAGGATCTGCACCTCTTCGCCGCGCATCACATCGGGCGCGCCGGTGCGGTTGACGCATTTCAATCCGGGCACGATGGCGATGGCGCGGCCATCCTCTTCAAAGCGCAAGGCGGCGGCGGCAATCGCTTCGGGCCGGGCCGGGCAGCTGAGATAGGGCACTTCCTTCCAGCCGATGGTGGACCCCACCATGCCGCCCAACAGCGTGGGCAACTTGCCATGCGCCCCACTTCCATACCTTGAGTCCCACGGCGCCACGGCGGCGGCAAAGCGCCCGGCGCAATCGGGCGCCGCCGCGCCCTCGCCCTCGCCCCGCGCCAGCACATGGCCGGACCTGTCGCACAGATAAAGCCGCAGGCGGCTGGTGCCCCAGTCACCGGCAACGAAGGCAGGTTCACTCATGACGGCTTTTTATACGCGCGCGCGACCCTTGTCGAACCGCGCGGACCTTCGCACCCAATTGACGTCGCGCAAGAAAACTAGGCGGTCATCTCCGTCGCCAACGTGCAAAGCCTCTCCAGGTTGAAGGGCTTGCGCAGGATCTGGATGTCCCGCAGTTTCACAAACTGGGGCGGCGGATCCTCGGCATAGCCCGTCATCAGCAGCACTTTGAGTTCGGGCCTGAACACCAGCCCCGCCGTCACCAGCGCATAACCGTCCATGCGCGGCATCTTGATGTCCGAAACCAGCAGCGTGATCTGCGGATTGGCTTTCAGCAGTTCCAGCGCCTCCACCCCATCGCCCGCCTCGAACACCTTGAAACCGGCATCTTCCAGCATCTCGACCGCGAGCACGCGCAGCATGGCTTCGTCTTCGGCGACCAGGATCGGCGGCAGGGCATCTGTCATCATGCGTCCTCCCCATCCCTGGGCATCAGGATGGTCACGGTGGTGCCCTTGCCGGGCGTGCTGTCGATGGTCAGATAGCCGCCCGACTGACGCACAAAACCGAAGGTCATGGAAAGACCCAGGCCCGTGCCCTTGCCCAGCGGCTTGGTGGTGAAGAACGGATCGACGGCGCGGCGGCGCACCTCTTCGGGCATGCCGACGCCGGTATCGCTGACCGACAGCGCCACATAGGCGCCGGGAATGAAGCTCTCCCCTTCCACCTCCGGCGGCGGCGCATCCAGCGTTACATCGCGGGTCCGGACCATCACCTTGCCGCCATCGGGCATGGCGTCGCGCGCATTGATCGCCAGATTGAGAATCACATTCTCCATCTGGTTAACGTCGCACAGGATGAAGCCCCGCGCCGTTAGCTGCATCTCGATCTGCACTTTTTCCCCCACCGAATGACGGATCAGTTCCGACAGGCCCTGGGCCAGGGTGGAAAGATTGACCCGCTGGGGGGTCAGGGGCTGACGGCGCGAAAAAGCCAGGATGCGCTGGGTAAGATGGGCGGCGCGGTCCAGCGCCTCGTCCGCCGAAGCTATATAGGTGCCGGCCTGGCCGGCGTCCGGGCCCAGCCGTCGTTTCAGCAGGCGAAGATTGCCCTTCACGATCATGATCAGGTTGTTGAAGTCATGGGCGATGCCCCCCGAAAGCTGGCCCACCGCTTCCATCTTGTGACTCTGGCGCAGCGCCTCCTCGGTCTTGCGCCGCTCCTCCATCTCTTCCTGAAGCCGGGTATTGACGATGGAGAGCTGCTGGGCGCGGCGCGCCAACGCGTTCTGCGAAAAACTCAGAACCGCGATCACCAGAGCGCCCATGGTCACCAGCAGGATGAGCCCGCCATAACGGGCATAGCGCCGCTCGATCGGCTCGGTGACGGCGCGCAGCATCACGGTGCCGACCGCGGTACCGTTCTGGCTGGCACGCACGGTGATGTCCATGAAGGCGTCGCCGAAGGTGGCGCCCTCAGGGGGGGCGGCGGGGGGAAGCCGCGCGCCACCGCGCGAGAAACCCGCCAGCAGATGGGCTTCGCCGTCATAAACGCCCGCCGCCTGCAGTTCGGGATTGGCGGCCAGCGCCTCGACATACTCCTGCGCGGCGCGGCGGTCATCGAACACGATGGCGGCGGTGACGCTGGCGGCCAGAATCTGCGCCTGCTCGCGGATGTTCTTGACCTGCTGGGCGGTATAAAGCCGCTCCTCATAAATCGCCATCAGCACGCCCGCCGCCAGCAGCATGGCGGCGGCGGCCAGCGCCATGACCACCGACGGGTTCCAGATCTGCCGGCCCTGCGCGCTCATGGCTGGCCCCGCTGTTTGACGGTGCGGGCCAGGCCCAGCAGCTTGGAGCTGATGATCAGACCACCTTGAGACGCCAGCGCATCGTCAATGTCGAAGCGTACGTTGTTGTTGACGACGACAAAGGCGATAACGCCCCGCGCTCTGACATTCGAATCCGTCACCGTCACCACCGGACGGCCCCGCATGGCGTCCAGCGTTCCGTCGATCAGGGTCTGGTCGCCCGCACCGATGAACAGAATCTGGCAGGAGGCCGTGGGATCGGGACCCGCCAGATAGCGCACAGCGATGGCGCGGTCGGCCAGCCTGGAGCTTGCGGCGGCCTTTTCCAGATTGCCCCCGAAGACATCCACGCCCAGCACGCAGATGGTCACTGGCGCGCCCGCGCCGGCAAAGGCCGCGTCCGGCCAGCTGATGAAGGGAATGAATTTGGTGAGATAGGCGGCCTTCACCGCATATTCCAGCGAGCCCTGGGCCGTGGCGGGGCCGGCCAGCAGGAACATGCATCCCAGGACGGTGAGAAGGCGCCGGCGCATCTAAAGGCTCTTACGCTGGGCGCCAACCGGCGCGGCCGGCATCACACCAGCCAGCACACACAGTCGGACAAGCCAAAACGCCACCCCCCAGCCTTTCCCGGCCCCGCAGGACCGACGCGCTCCCCCTCAGGAGGCAGATTCGTCCAAAAACGCGGGTCCGGAAAAAAGGTTCCCTGACCTAAGGCTTGCCCAGCTTGGGCGGCACCAGCCCGCGATGCTCCAGCATCGGGCCGATCTCCGGGTCCTTGCCATAAAAGGCGCGGAACATGGGGCCGTAATCCATGGTGTGGCCCTTGGACAGGATCAGGTCGCGGAAGCGCTGGCCATTGGCCCGGGTCATGCCGCCATTGCGGTTGAACCAGGCAAAGGCGTTGGTATCGAGCATCACCGTCCACTGATAGGCGTAATAGCTGCTGGCATAGCCATTGGCCCAGATGTGCAGGAAATAGCTGGAGCGGTAGCGCGTCGGCACATTGGGAAAATCGGTGCCGGTGACTTTCAGCGCCCGGGTCTCAAAAGCGTTCACATCCTGTCTGGGCGAACCGGGCGGCAGGGCATGCCATTGCAGGTCCAGCTGCGAGGCCGCCAGCAACTCCCCCAGCGCATAGCCCTGGCCCCAGGTCTGGGACTTCTTGATGCGGTCCACCAGCGACTGCGGCATCGCCACGCCGGTTTTGTAATGCACCGCATAGCGTTTGAGGATTTCCGGATTGAGCGCCCAATGTTCGTTGAACTGGGAGGGGAATTCGACAAAGTCGCGCGCCACATTCGTACCCGAGACCAGAGGATACGTCTGATTGGAAAAGAGCCCGTGCAGCGCATGTCCGAATTCATGGAACATGGTGTTCACATCGTCGAAGCTGATCAGCGCCGGCTGTCCCGCCGCCGGCTTGGTGAAGTTGGCGACATTGTAGATTACCGGCTTGGTGCCGAAGAGTTTGGCCTGGCCGACATAGCTGCTCATCCAGGCACCGCCGCGCTTGTTGTCGCGCTTCCAGAAATCGAAATACATCAGCCCCAGCGGCTGACCATTCTCCTCGAACGCTTCAAAGACCATCACATCGGGGTGATAGACCGGGATGTCGGTGCGGCGCTTGAAGGTGATGCCGTAGAGCCGGGTGGCCGAATGCAGCACGCCTTCGCGCAGCACACGGTTGATCTCGAAATAGGGCTTGAGGGCGGCTTCATCCAGATCGTAGCGTTCCTTGCGCACGCGCTCGGCATAACGCTGCCAGTCCCAGGGGCGCAGCTGGAATTTGCCGCCCTCCTTGTCGATCGCGGCCTGGATCAGCCTGGCTTCCTCTGCCGCCTTGGCGCGGGTCGGCGGCACCAGCTGGGCGATGAACTTCTCCACCGCCTCAGCCGAGCCGGCCATCTGGTCGTACAGCACATAGGCGGAGTAGTTGGCATAGCCCAGCAGCTTTGCCTTTTCAGTGCGCAACAGCGCCAGCTGCGAAATGATGGCGCGGGTGTCGTTGGCGTCGCCCTTCTCGCTGCGCGTCCAGCTGGCGTTGAACAGCCTTTCGCGAACGCTGCGATTGGAAAGCGAGGTCAGCGCCGGCTGCTGGGTGGTGTTCTGCAAGGGCAGGACATATTTGCCTTTCAGCCCGCGCGCCTTGGCGGCATCGGCGGCGGCGGCGATCTCCGCGTCCGTCAGCCCCGCCAGGTCGGATTTGTTGTCCAGTACCAGCCCGCCGGCCTTGGTGCCCGCCAGAAGCTTTTGCTGAAACGATGTTTCCAGCGACGCGGCCTGTTTGTTGATGGCCATCAGCCGCGTCTTGCCCGCCTGGTTCAGGTTGGCGCCGGCATGGACGAACTGCTTGTAATAGATGGTGAGCGTCTGCAACGCTTCGGCGTCCAGCTTCAGCGCGCTGCGCTTGTCGTACAGCGCCTTCACCCGGGCAAACAGCTTGGCGTTGAGATAGATGGCATCGGTATGCGCGGCCAGCCGGGGCGCCATCGCCGTTTCCACCTTTTCCAGCGCGGGATTGGAGTTGGCCTGCGCCACGCTGAAGAAGATGCTGGCGACCCGGTCCAGCATCCGGCCCGAGCGCTCCATCGCCGTGATCGTATTGTCGAAGGTCGGCGCGGCCGCGCTGCCCGCAATGGCCTCGATCTCGGCGAGATGCTGCTTCATTCCCGCATCGAAGGCCGGCTGATAGTCCCGGTCCTTGATGATGTCGAAGCGCGGCGCCTGATAGGGCAGCGTGCTGGGCTTGGCGAAAGGGTTTTCCTGCGCCAGGGCCGGGCCCGCCAGCAGCAAGGCAATCGCACTTATATATAGGGTGTGTTTCATGGCCGGTCCCGAAAAGATCACAGGACCAATCTTACCCGCCAAAGCTGCGGACGCTAGAGCAGCCCGCCCGTCGCCCGGATGGCATTGATCGCCACCGCGACATTCTCGCGTACGGCCTGGGGTTTGCCGGCGATGGTGACCACCGCCTTGACACTTTTGGGATATTCGCCCGGCAGCGCGGCGCGGATGCCGGTCACCTTATTGACGTCGATCTTCACCGCCACGCCATTGGGCCGGGTCAGCTTGACCAGATCCACCCGGGCCATGCGCAAAGTCTTGGTGATGTTCCCGACATAGGCGCGGGTTTCGGCCGGCAAGCGGCCCCCCCGCTCGACGCGTCCCGGTCCGGCATTATAGGCGGCGAACATCTTGGGATAGCCGTAGCGCTTGTGCAGCCAGCGCAGATAGGCGGTGCCGGCCAGAATATTGTCGCGGGCATTGAATGGATCGGTGCCCAGCCTGTGCTGCTGCGCCAGCTCGCCATAGGTGGCGGGCATCACCTGCATCAGGCCCATGGCGCCGGCACGGCTGACGATGGGACGGTCATGGCCCAGCATGGTGCGCCCGCCGCTTTCCTGTCGCATCACCGCGCGGATCCAGGGCTTGGGAACATCGAAACGCTGCGAGGCTTCGGCGATCTGCGTGTCCCAGCGATTGAGCAGCTGGTTGGCCGTCAGGCTTCTTTCATACTGGTAAGCGGAAACATTCTGCCGCACCGGCTCATTCATCAATTGCAGCAGGATGGGCCGACTGGCGGCATTGCGGGCATGATTGAGGGTCTGCATCGTCATGGCCGCCACCACAAAGAGTCCGCCCAGCAGCAGGGCGTGCGCGAAGCCGCGCGGGCAGGGCGTTTTTACCAGGGCAAAAGGTTCAGCGTTGGACACAGTGGCTCCATGATTGGGGTCGCTTGTGGAACTGATGGAACGAAAGGAACTTGCGGGCGCGTCAAACTTTTTCAGTTGATGCGCGGAACCAAAAGGCTCCACGCGAATTGCACCCCAGCCACGCCGACATAAACGGCGCGCTTTGAAAACTCAAGATGAAACTCGTTGGAACAAAAGTTCCTAGCGATAGAGCTTTGTTCTGTCGCGCAAATGCGCGCTGAGCGCTTTCACATCGCCATTGCTCTGTGCCAGCACCGCAAGGAACTGGTCGCGTTGCGCCAGCGCCAGCCAGATTCCCGCGACCGCCATATCCACCAGCACCGGCCGCGCCCCATCGGTGCGCACGCGGAAATCGACTTGCAACTCCGCGGCATTTCCGCTGATGACATTGGTGCGCACGACGAAATCATTGGGCGCGCGTTCGCGCGAGTCGATCACGCGCAGGCTTTGCCCGTTATAGAGCGCGAAGTAGGACTGATAGACGGACTGCACATACTCCTGGTACGCCGCGACATAGGCTTCGATGTCGGCGGGCGTGGCGGTCGCCGCATAGCGGCCCAGAAGAAACAGCGCGACGCGTTTGACATCGGTCAGCCCGATGAGGAAATCGGCGAAGCGGGTTTTGCGATCGGCGACGCTGGCGGCGCGATCATTGATGATGTCGAAGCCGCGCTGGATATTGTCGGAGACAAAACTCTCGGCCGGGTTTGCCGCCCAAGCTGAAACCGTGAAGCCCGGCAGCACGGGCGAAAAGGCGAACGCCCCCGCCGCCCCGGCGAGCAGGATATTTCTGCGGTTCATGAAAGTTGGTCCTTGGACGGTAAGACCGCGCCGCGGTCCTTGGTGAGCCCCACCGCACTCATGCCGCAGGAAAGGGCCGTAAATAAGGCCGTGCCGGCCGGCGCGGTTTTCGCGCATTTTTGCGACAATTTCGGCCCTCCTGGCGCCTTGGCAGCGCTGGTCCACGCCTGCACGCGCTGCTACTGTGCCCCCACAAAAACGCCTCGGTCAACGAGGCTCGGGAGGAATAGGGCAGCCGTATCCGGACCCATCGGCCGGGATGGCGAGCAATCATACTTAAGGAGTTCTGATCGTGGTTTTCAAACCTTTTGCGCCGGCGTTGCTGGCGGCGCTGGCCGCTTCCTTGTTTTTTGGCGCGCCCGCCTTGGCGGCGGATTACCAGACCAATCTGGGTCCCATGCCGCTGGATGACGAGACCAAGTTCGTCATTGCCGGACGCGGTGACGCGACCGCCAGCTATGACGGCAAGACCTTTGTCGTGAAGGGCGACTTCCGCGACATGCCGTCCAACGCCATCAGCGCGCATGTCTTCTCGTCCCACCTGCCGGGCATGCCCGGCCCGAAAGTGTTCGACCTGGAAGTGACAAAATCCACCAGCGGCACCCTCTCGGGCAGCTTCAGCCTGACCGCCGACCAGGCGCGGATGCTGCGCACCGGCAAGCTCTATATCCAGATCAACTCGGAGAAGGCGCCGGCCGAATATCCCTGGGGGCCCAAGGGCACGCTGTGGGGCTGGCTGTTCCCGGCCCATGAAGTGGTGGGCCCCAATGTGCCCCAGCAGGATCACTGGTTCCTTCCCCAGTACGATGTACCTTCGCGCTAAAAAGCCGCGCGCCAACGAAATTTGAGGACGTTTAAAATGTTCAAGACGGGCAAGATGCGTAAGAAAAACGGACTTTTCATGGGTGCGGCCGCCACCATCGCGCTGGGCGCCGTTGCGGCTTTTGGCCCCGCCGCCATGGGTCAGAACGCCGCCGGCCCCTTCACCACGGCACAGGTCAATGACGGACGCGAGGCCTATGCCGCGGCTTGCGCCTATTGCCATCTGCCCGATCTCACCGGCACCAATGACGCGCCGGCCCTCGGCGGCACCGCCTTTGTCGGCGCCTGGGGCAACCGCACCACCGCCCAGCTCTTCAGCAAGATTCATCTGACCATGCCGCTGGGCGGAGCGGGCAGCCTGAGCGAAAAGCAGACCGCGGACATCGTCGCTTACATCCTGGAGCGCAATGGCGCCAAGGCCGGCGGCACGCCGCTGACCGCCAAGACCGCGGTTGCGATCGGCAGCATCGCCAGCGGCAAGCCGCCGGCTGCCGCGCCGCGCACCGCCCAAGCCACACCCAAGCCCACACCGAAGCCGGTCGCGCCGGCCGCCACCAAGCCGCAATCGGGCGGCGGCACCCGAGCCCAGACCAGCGGCGCGCAGGAATCCGCGCCAGCCTCCGGCGCCGGCAACGCGCCCGCGCAGAGCCTTTTCCAGCGCGCCATGGCCGGCGTGCGCGTGCCCGATCCGGGCGGCTTTGGCCTGCCCACCCGCTTCGGCCTGATCCACGAAGGCAACATCCAGAACTATCAGCCCGTGACCGACGAGATGCTGCGCAATCCGCCGGACAGTTCCTGGCTGATGTATCGCCGCAATTATCAGGGCTGGAGCTACAGCCCCCTCAACCAAATCAATACCGAAAACGTCAAGTCGCTGACCCTGAAATGGATGTGGTCGCTGCCGGAGAACGGCACGCTGGAAATCACGCCGCTGATCCATAACGGCATCCTGTTCATCTGGGGCACCAGCAACACCATCCAGGCGCTGGATGCCAAGAGCGGCGAACTGTTGTGGGAAAACCGCCTGGGTCCGGCGCCGCGCCGCCCCGGCCCCGGCCCCTCGACCGAGGAAACCCGCTCCATGGGCCTGTGGGGCAACAACATCTATGTGAACACGCCCCAGGGCTATCTCTATGCTCTCGACGCGCGCACCGGCAAGGAAGTGTGGAAGACCCACATCACCGACGAGAAGATGTTCGCCAACAATAGCGGCATGGTCGGCGGCTCCACCGGTGGCGTGATCATCATCAAGGGCCGCGTGTTGGTCGGCATGACCAATTGCGGCCGCAAGGGCGACGACAATCACTGCTATATCAGCGCCTATGACGCGCGCACCGGCAAGCGTGACTGGAAATTCGTCACCGTCGCGCTGAAGGGCCAGAAGGGCGGCGACACCTGGAACAACCTGCCCGACAATGAACGCAAGGGCGGCGAGACCTGGATCGCGGGCACTTACGATCCCGAAAGCAACACGACCTATTGGGGCACGGCGCAAGCCAAGCCCTGGCGGCGCGACCTGCGCGGCTCGGGCGATGGCGCCACCGAATATGCCAACTCGACCGTCGCGCTGGATGCCGACACCGGCAAGCTGAAATGGACCTATAACCACGCGCCGGGCGAATCCCTCGATCTCGACGAGGTGTTCGAGCGCGTGGTGGTGACGCACGGAAACCAGAAGTCGCTGCTCACGATCGGCAAGCCGGGCATCCTGTGGAAGATCGACGCCAACACCGGCAAGTTCCTGGCCGCAAAGCAGACAGTGTTCCAGAATGTCTATGAGAACTTCGACGAGAAGACCGGCAAGGTCGTCTATCGCAAGGACATTCAGAACCAGAAGGTGAGCGACTGGCTCTCCTCCTGTCCCGGACCGCAGGGCGGCCATGACTGGCAGGCGACCAGCTATCATCAGCCCAGCGATGCGCTGATCATTCCCTTGCAGCAGTCCTGCGTCTTCATGCTGGGCAACGGCTCTCAGACCTACTTTGAGATGCCCGGCACCAACGGCAACAATGGCCGCCTGTCCGCCTATCGGGCGCGCGACCTCAAGCCGCTCTGGTCGTTCCAGCAGCGTTCGCCCTTCCTGACCGGCGTGGTCTCGACCGCGGGCAACCTGGCCTTTGTCGGCGACTTTGACCGTGTCTTTCGCGCGGTAGACGCCCGAAACGGCAACACGCTGTGGAAGACCCGGCTCGGCACCACGGTCCAGGGCTATCCGGTCAGCTTCAGCGTGGACGGCAAGCAGTATATCGCCGTCACCACGGGTCTGGGGGGCGGCAGCCCGCAGAACAAGCCGGCCACCTTGCTGCGCGAAGTGAAGCGCCCGGCCAACGGCTACAACCTGTTTGTGTTCGGTCTGCCAGACTGACGCGAATAGACATAAGCGAATGTCACAGGGGCGCGGCGCAAGCCGCGCCCCTATCCTTTTGGTATTGCTGGCGTTTTAGGTCCCGTTGACGCCAAGGGGCCCGCCATTGCAAGCAGTGGCCACCAAATAGGGGGGCCTTCTTGCTGCGCTTTTTCCAAGCCATGATGCCGCGCGAGGAAAAATTCTTCGGCCTTTTCAACGCCCATGCCCGCACCCTGGTGGACGGCGCCGTCGCCCTGCGCGACCTGCTGGAAGGCGGCCCCGGCGTGGCCGAGGCCTGTGCCCGCATCGTGGCGCATGAGAATGAAGCCGACGCCATCGCCCGCGACGTGTTGCTCAGCGTCCGGCGGTCCTTCATCACGCCTTTCGACCGCGGCGACATCAAGGACCTGATCGGCCAGCTCGATGATTCCATCGACCAGATGCAGAAGACCGCCAAGGCCATCACCCTGTTCGAAGTGACCAGCTTCGATATCCACATGCGCCAGATGGCCGACATCATCCTGCGCTGCGCCGAACTGACGGTGGAAGCGGTGGGCCTGCTGGGTTCGATGCGCGAGGATTCCGGGCGCATCAACGCCATCACCGAGGAAATCACCCGGCTGGAGGAACAGGCCGACGAGCTGCACGACCAGGGGATCAAGGCGCTGTTCCTGAAGAGCCGGGATGGCGACGCCATGGCCTTCATCGTCGGCAACGAAATCTACGATCATCTCGAAAAAGTGGTGGACCGCTTCGAGGATGTCGCCAATCGCATCAGCGGCATTGTGATCGAGCAGGTGTAGGGCTTATGACCCTGCTCATCATCCTGATTTGCGTCGCGCTGCTGTTTGATTTTCTCAACGGGCTGCACGACGCCGCCAACTCCATCGCCACCATCGTCTCCACCCGCGTGCTCTCGCCCAAGTATGCGGTCGCCTGGGCCGCCTTCTTCAACTTCATCGCCTTTCTGGTGTTCGGCCTGCATGTCGCCAACACCGTCGGCACCGGCATCGTTTCGCCCAGCGTGATTTCCGACCAGGTGATTTTCGGGGCGCTGATGGGCGCCATCATCTGGAACGTGGTGACCTGGCTGGCCGGCATCCCCTCCTCCTCCTCCCATGCCCTGATCGGCGGACTGGTTGGCGCGGGCATCTGCAAGGCCGGCTTTGACGCCGTGGTGGTCCAGGGCCTGGCCAAGACCGTCGGCGCCATCGCGCTGTCACCCGCCACCGGTTTCTTCCTGGCGCTGCTGATGGTGCTGTTCATCTCCTGGACCTTCTTCAAGACCTCGCCCTACAAGTCCGACAAGCTGTTCCGCTATGGCCAGTTCGTTTCGGCTTCCGCCTACAGCCTGGGCCATGGCGGCAATGATGCGCAAAAGACCATGGGCATCATTGCGGCGCTGCTGTTCGCCCATGGCATGAGCGGCGGCACGTTCCATGTGCCCTTCTGGGTGGTGATCACCTGCCAGGCGGCGATGGGCCTGGGCACGCTGTTCGGCGGCTGGCGCATCGTGCGCACCATGGGTTCGCGCATCACTCATCTCACCCCGATGCAGGGCGTCTGCGCCGAGACCGCCGGCTCCATCACCCTTTTTGGCGCGACCTGGCTGGGCATTCCGGTGTCCACCACCCACACCATCACCGGCGCCATCATCGGCGTGGGCGCGGCGCGGCGGGTGTCGGCGGTGCGCTGGAGCGTGGCCAAGGACATTGTCACCGCCTGGATCGTCACCATGCCGGCCTCGGGCCTGATCGCCGCGGTCTTCTATTATCTGGGCGGCGCCTTCGGGATGACTTAGTCCGTTCGGCCCGTTTTGGGCCGTAGACGGATAATCGTATTATGGCCCAGCGAATCACGCGGGGCCGGGCTTGGGCGATCCTCTTTTTCGTGAACATGGCAAGCAGGTCGCGGCACTGTGCTGGCGCGCTGGCGCCAAGGGCGTGCTGGAAGTTCTGCTGATCACCTCCCTCAACGCCAGACGCTGGATTTTGCCCAAGGGCTGGTTGATGCCGGACATGACGTTGGCCGAATCCGCCGCCCGCGAGGCGTTCGAGGAAGGCCGGCGTCGCCGGCAAGATCGCGGCCGCGCCAATCGGCAGCTATCACTATCTGAAAGAAAAGAAAGACGGCGGCGGTGTACCCTGCAGCGTTGATGTCTTCGCGCTGGAAGTCATCCAACAGCTTGACGACTGGCCGGAAAAAGGCGCCCGTGAAATTTCCTGGCTGCCGCTGGATCAGGCGGCAGTGCGGGTATCGGAGCCGGGCCTGCGCGATTTGCTGCGGAATTTCCGCATACAGCACAAGCCGCAAGCCGCCGCGAAACGCGCTGGCTAGTCGTTCACCAGATCCAGGGGATAGAAGGGCCGCGTCACCTTGGTGAAAGGGATTCGCCGCATGTTCACGCAAGTCGGTCCCGGCGTGTCGGCCAGGAAGATGCGCGCCGCGATGGGCGTGTAAGAGACGCGAAAATGCGAAGGCGAGCGCACGAACACCAGCGCCGCGCGCGCAGGGTCCAGCCCCACCGATTTGTGAATCCCCAGGTCCCATTCGAAATGCGGGATGGAGCGCAGGTTGAGGCGGATGGAACCGATTTCCAGCACGACCGTGAGCCCCATCTCGCCCACCATGCCGTTGCCGCCCGGACCTTCCAGCACATACTGGCCATCGCTGATGGTCTTGACCTTGGCCGTGACGGTGAGCGGATCGCCCAGCCCGGAACGCTTGTGACCCACCGCCAGCGTGATGGTCTTGCCCACGCCCGCCTTCGCGGCCTCCGCCGCGGCCTCGGCATCGCAGATGGTGCAGATGGAAATGCGCATCGCTTTGTCAGCGCCCGCGTGCAGCAGCGCCGCCAGCACGGCGGTGGAATCCGCCGCCGCCCCGCCCGACGGCGTGTCGCCGGAATCACTGGCAACCGTCAGTCCGGGCGAGGACAGGCCGATGCGGATGATCTCGTCCAGCGGCGTCACCTCGGGCTCGAATTCGGTGCGCCGGTCCCATGCCATTTTCGCAAGCTTGTCGGCGCAGGCCTGCGCCTTTTGCTTGTCCTCGCCGCAGACCAAAGCGGCGAAACCCAGGTCCGGGGTATCGATCCAGGGCTGCACCGGAAACAGCGAGACATGCAGCACCTCACCGCGTTCTTCCATGGCGCGCCCCTCGGCGACAATGTCGCTGAGCGGCGGGGCGGTGGTGCGCGCCGAATCCGGGCTGAACACCATGTGCCGTTTGCTCAGCGCCATCACCGGCTTCACCTTGCCCAGGATCCAGTCGATCAGCAGCCGCGCCGCGCGATAACCCGTCTCATACATGTCGATATGGGGAAATTCGCGATAGCCGATATAGGCGACATCGGGCTGCAGCATGGCGGCCGTGATATGGCCATGCAGATCGAGCGAGACGGTGATGGGCGTGCCGGGCGGCAGCTCGGCGCGGACCCGGCGCACGATCTCGGCCTCGGCATCGGGCTCATCTTCCAGGATCATGGCGCCATGCAGCGCCAGGAACACGCCATCCACCGGAAGCGCAGCGCGCAGCCGCTCGATGATCTCGTTCATCAGGATGTCGAAGCTCTTGCGCTCCACCGTGCCCGAGGCCATCGCCATGGTGGCCAGCAGCGGCAGCGGCGTGGCCCCGGCTTCCCGGCAGGCATCCAGCGCGCCGGGCACTTCCAGCCGGGCATTGCCAAAGGCGGTGAGAATATCATCACCGCGATAGAGATACTGATCCTCGAAGGTCTTCACCGTGGTGGTGAAGGGCACGAAGCTGTTGGTCTCCTGCTTGAATTCCGCAATCGCGATGCGCATGGCGTTCTCCTTCAGACCTTCTCGCCTTAGACCGGGGCCAGCTTGCCGCGCCCGGGAATGGCGGCGAGGAGCGCGCGGGTGTAATCGCTGGACGGAGCGGCGAAGACGGTGCCAGTGGGGCCGGATTCCACCACCTGCCCGTGGCGCATCACCATCACCCGGTGGCAGACTTGGGCGGCCACCCGCATGTCATGGGTGATGAACAGCATGGCGAGATTCATCTGCTGGCGCACATCGTCCAGCAGTTTCAGCACCTGGGCCTGCACCGTGACATCCAGTGCCGAAACCGGCTCATCGGCAATGAGGATGTCGGGCTTCAGCATCAGAGCGCGGGCCAGGCCGATACGCTGGCGCTGGCCACCGGAAAATTCATGCGGGAAGCGGTTCATGGTTTCCGGGTTCAATCCCACCAGCCGCAATATGTCGGCGGCGCGTTCGCGCGCTTCCTTCATGTCTTCGCCATAGGCCCGTGGCCCCGCAATCACGATCTCACCCACTGTCTGGCGCGGATTGAGCGAGGAAAACGGGTCCTGGAACACCATCTGGATGCGCCGCCGCAAGGGCCGCAGCGCGCCCGGCGTCATCCGGGCAATGTCGGCGCCGTCGAACAGAATCTCGCCGGCATCGGGGTCCAGCAGCCGGATGACGCAGCGTGCCAGGGTGGACTTGCCCGAACCGGATTCCCCCACAATGCCCAGCGTCTCGCCGCGGCTGAGGGTCAGCGACACCCTATCCACCGCCGTGACCGCGGCGCTACCCGAGAAAAACCCGCCGCGGCGGAAATGTTTGCTCAGCTCGGTCACCGTCAGCAGCGGCTTGTCCTGCGCCACCGGCTGCAAGGCGCTTTCGCCGCGCGGCACCGCGGCAATCAAGGCGCGGGTATAGGAGTGTTTGGGATTACCCAGCACCTCGGCCGCCGCCCCCTCCTCCACCACCCGGCCATGGCGCATCACCGCCACCCGGTCGGCCATGTCCGCCACCACGCCGAAATCATGGGTGATGAACAGCACGCTCATCGCGCGTTCCGTCTGGATGCGCTTGATCAGCTTCAGAATCTGCGCCTGGGTGGTGACGTCCAGCGCCGTGGTCGGCTCGTCGGCGATCAACAATTTGGGCGACAACGACAGGGCCATGGCGATCATCACCCGCTGGCGCTGGCCGCCCGACAGTTGGTGCGGAAAGGATTTGAGCAGGGCCTTGGGGTCTGCGAGCCCCATCTCGGCCAGCAAGCCGCCCGCCAGTTCCAGGGCCTCTTTTTCAGGAATGGCGCGATGGGCGCGGATCTGTTCGGTGATCTGCCTGCCGATGGTCACCACCGGGTTGAGCGCCGCCATCGGGTCCTGGAAAATCATGGCGATATCACGGCCGCGCAATTTGCGGATGCCAGAGGGCGGGAGGCGCAGCAGGTCCGCGCCGCCAAACAGGATCTGCCCACCGCTAGCCGTCACCCCGCGCGGCAAGAGACCCATCACCGCATGGGCGGTCAGCGATTTGCCCGAACCGGATTCCCCCACGATGCACAAGATTTCGTTGGGATTGATCGTCAGGCTCACGCCATCCACCGCATGGGCACGGTCGGCGCCCGGCGGCAGGGCCACGATAAGATCGCGGATATCAATCAGCGGTTCGCCCATCAGCGCCTCCGCCGTGGATTAAGGGCATCGTTCAGCCCGTCGCCGATGAAGTTCAGCGCCAGCACCGTGATCATGATGGCGAGGCCCGGCAGCACCGTGGTCCACCAGGCTACCCACATGGCCGAGCGCGAGCCGCCGATCATGCTGCCCCAGCTCAGAAGATTGGGGTCGCCCAGCCCCAGAAAGCTCAGCGCCGATTCGGTCAGGATGGCGCTGCCCACCATCATGGAGCCGACGACAATGATCGGCGGCAGGGCATTGGGCAGAACCTGGGTGAAGATGATGCGGGCATCGCCCATGCCAAGCGTTCGCGCTGCCTGGACGAATTCGCGCCCTCGCAGGCTCAGGAATTCGCCCCGTACCACCCGCGCCACCTGCGGCCAGGTGATCAGGGCAATGCCGATCACGGTCGAGCTCAAGGATGGCTGCATAAACGCCACCAGCACCATCAGCAGCACGAAACTTGGAATGATCTGGAAGAATTCGGTGACCCGCATCAGCAGATCATCCAGCCAGCCGCCATAATAGCCCGCCACCGCGCCCAGCAGCACGCCGATGCCCACCGCGCCCAGGGTAGAGGTGATACCAACCAGCAGCGAAATGCGCGCGCCATAGGCCAGGCCCACCGCCATGTCGCGGCCCAGAACATCGCTTCCCACCAGCAGACCCGGAGCCCCCGGCGGCAGCAGCGGCATGCCGACAATGGTGAAGGGCCCGCGCGCGAACAGAAGCGGCGCCAGCAGCGCCAGCGCCACGACCACCGCGAAAATCACCAGCCCCACCAGCGGGATCGGTCTTGAGAGAAACACCCGCAGGAAATTTCTCATCGGCCCAGCTCCACCCGGGGATCGGCGATGGAATAGGCAATGTCGGTTGCCAGATTGAACAGGCTGACCAGCACTGCCGTGACGATGAAGATGCCCAGCAACAGCGGATTGTCGCGCGTGGTCACCGCCTCATAGG
The DNA here is from genome assembly GCA_945882615.1 of Rhizobium sp. Q54. Taxonomy (GTDB): domain Bacteria; phylum Pseudomonadota; class Alphaproteobacteria; order Micropepsales; family Micropepsaceae; genus Rhizomicrobium. Next base: position 38,972 of record CAMCWK010000013.1, read on the forward strand.
CCAGCGTGCCGACGCCCGGCCAGCTGAAGACATTTTCCACCAGCACGCTGCCGCCCACCAGAATGGCGGATTGCAGGCCGGCGAAGGTGATCAGCGGCACCAGGGCATTGCGCAGGATATGGCGGCGGGCAACCTGGCCTTCGCTGATGCCCTTGGCCCGCGCGGTTTTCACGAAATCCTGATCGGCAACCTCGATCATGGCGGTGCGGGTCAGCCGCGCATAACTCGCCATGAAATACAGTGCCAGGGTCACGCCCGGCAGGATCATGTGAACCGCGATATCACCGATGCGCGTCAGGCCGGTATAATCGGCGCCCATGGTTTCCAGTCCGAATGGCGGCAGCCAGCCCAGCCACACCGAAAAAACCAGCATCGCCATCATGCCCAGCCAGAATTGCGGCATGGCGTAGAACAGCATGGAAAGCACCGTCATTGCGGCATCGGTCGCCGATCCGGGCCGCCGCGCCGCCATCATGCCCATCGCCACCCCGCCCGCGATCGCCACCAGCAGGGCGAAGGCATTGAGCAGCAAGGTGTTGGGGAGCCGCTCCAGGATCACATCCACCACCGGCTGGCGGCGTACAAAGCTGCTGCCCAGATCGCCCTGCGCCACCGCGCTGAGATATTTCCACAATTGCACCGGCAGCGGCTGGTCCAGCCCATATTCGGCGCGCAGGCTTTTCATGAAGGCTTCGTCGGCAAAGCCGGCCTGCCCCGCCATCACCGTGGCGGTATCGCCCGGCGCCAGCCGCACCAGGAAAAAGCTCAGCAGCACCACCGCGATGGTGATCAACACCGTCTTGATCAGGCGCGCGCCAATGTAAGTGAGACGGTTCATGCGCCCCTCATGCCCCCCTCATGACAAAGTAACCGAGCCAAAACCGTCGGCCGGTCCATTGGGACCTGTGATCACATTCTTGAGCCGCTTGTTGTAGAAGAACATGGGCTGGCGCTCGAACAGCCAGACCATCGCGACGTCGCGCGTCAACACATGCTGCAGCCGGCTGTAAAGATGTTGCGCTTCGGCCTTGTCCACCGCCACCGCCGCCTTGTGGAACAGCGCGTCCACTTCCGGATTGCTGTAGCCCTGGATATTGGTTTGCGGCACGCCCTTGCGGATGTTGGAGGACAGAAAGAATCGCGCCGTACCGATGGCCGGATCGCCATACTGGCCATAGGAATTGCAATCGACGTCGAAGTCCCAGTTGCCACTGCGGCGGCTGAAGGTTGGCCAGTCGGTGGATTGCAGCTCGACGTCCAGCCCCACTTCCGACAGCGCCTGCTTGACGTAATGGCACCCGCGCGTCCAGTGCCCGCCACCATCGGGAATCATCATCAGGCCGAAGCGATGGCGCACGCCGCCGCGTCCCGGCTTCAATCCCATTTCGTCCAGCAGGGCGCGGGCGCGCGCCTGATCGAAGGGATATTTCACCACCGCCTTGTCGTCATGATAGGGCAGGTTGGACGGGATCGGGCTGGTGGCCACTTTCCCCAGGCCGAAATTGATCGCCTTGACCAGGAAATCGCGGTCGATGGCATGGACAAAGGCGGCGCGGAAGCGGCGGTCGCTGAACGGCCAGCGGCGCTGGTTCATTTCCATCACCGTGATCTCGCCGGTGCCGTTAAAGGCATCGTCGCGCGCCACCACATTGGGATTGGCCATCATCCGCGAATTGACCACCGTGTCGATGTCATCGGCCATGGCCAAATCCACCGCGCCCGATTCCATCGCCACCAGCCGCTGCTCCGGCGTGGGACAGACGCGGTAGTAGATGCCGTCCATGCCCGGCTGGCCGGGCCGCCAGTAATGATCGTTGCGGGTCAGGTGGATGAACTGGCCGCGCACCCAGCGGTTGAACTTGAACGGCCCGGTGCCGACCGGTTTGAAGTTGTAGGGATTGGTGCGGAAATTCGTGCCTTCGAAGATATGCGCCGGCATCATCGGCGCGCTCGACGCCATCAGCGACAGCAAAAAGGCATTGAAGGGCTGCTTCATCTCGAAGCGCAATGTGTACCGGTCTATCACCTTGATGGCGCGCACATGGCTGAAGGCGTTGCGGCTGCGCGGATTGAGCTGGGGCAGCATCACGCCGCAACTGAACGCCACGTCGCGGGCGGTGAAGGGTACGCCGTCATGCCAGCGCACATCGGGGCGCAGGTAAAAAGTGTAGGTCATGCCGTCCGGCGACATTTCAAAGGCGCGCGCCAGATTGGGATGCGGCCTGAACTGCCAGTCGAACAGCAGCAGCGACTCGTTAATGTTGCCGCAGATCTCCTGCATGATGCGGGTATTGAACAGCGGATAATTCAAGTGCGCCGGTTCATCCGTCATCATGGCGTTGATGGTGCGCTGGCGCGCCGTGGTGCCGGGGGCTTGCGCCCATGAAGGCACGGCGAAGACACCCGCCGCCGCGGCGCCCAGCATCGCGCGGCGGTCCCAACCCATTATGCCTCCAGGCGGTCCAGCGGATAAACCGGCCGCCGCAGCCTGGTATAGGGCAACCGCGTGATGTCGGAAGTGCAGGGCCCGCTGGTGCTGACGGTGAATTCGCCAGCCGCGATCTTGCCGTAAGCGACGCGGTGACCCACCGCCGCCTTGACGCCGATCATGGTGAGGTCCTCAGGATTGACGCCCTGGCTGCGCCATTGCCCCAGATCAAAGGGCGGCAGGGCCTTGCTGGTGAGCAGGATGGTGAGGCCCTTGTGCTTCACCACCGCGCACGGTCCCATGCGGATGATCTTGCCCAGCGATCCCACCAGATGGGAATTCTTGTCTTCCAGCTCGAACACGCCATCGCTTTTGGACACCAGCTCGACTTCCAGCGTCACCGGACCCGGATCGAGCGGCGACGTGCCGCCGATGGGCAAGGTGATCTTGCCGCCGACGGGCACATCCTTCAGCGCCGCCACATTCTTCGCATTGGCCAACGCCACGCCCGCGCCCTGCACATTGTATTTCAAAAGCGCCCGCAGCACATCGGTGCCATCGCCGGGTGCGCCGCCGCCGATATTGTCGGCTGGCTCCACCAGCAGTACGGGGCCGCGGCCCGCCGGCTTGAAGTCGCGCACCACCGTATCGAGATCATGCTCGGGCGGAATGCCGCCTTCGCGCATGTCCCAGGCGATCTGCGCCAGTTCGCGCAAGCCCTCCTGCGCCGCCGCCGCGCTGCCTTCGGTGATGATGCTGAAGGCCACACCGGCATTGGGCACGTCGGAAAAGGCATAGCCGCCGACAATATTCACCGCCAGCACGCCGGGAATGTCTTTCTCCATGCGCCGCGCCGCATCTTCCAGCGCCCGCATCGGCCCATCCTTGGTGCCGGTGCCCGTGGGCGGCCAGACGATCGGCGTCACCAGCACCAGATGCTTGGGCCGCACACCGGTCTTGAGGCAGCGCGCCAGCAGCTTTGTTGTCAGCACGGCACTGTCATAGGCGTCGGTGTGCGGGCATTCGCGGTAGAAGATCATGCAGTCCGACAGCGCGCCCATGCGCGGCGTCAGCGTGGCGTGCAGATCGCCCACACAATACATCGGCAGGCTTTCCGCGCCCGGCGTGCCCCGAATGCGCGCCATCAGCTCGCCTTCGGGATCGTCGCACTGGCTAGTCACCATCGCGCCATGAAGCGACAGGTGGATGGCGTCCAGCCCGTCGGCCAGCGCCTGTTCCAGCGCCGGCTTCACCTCGCCCCAGAAGGTCTCGAATACTTCATGGTCGACGGTGCCCGAGGCGCCGCCGGTATAGATCACGCTGGGCACCACCTCCCAGCCTTCCTTGGCAGCGACACTGAGGAAGCCGTCGATCTGCGAGGCATCCCCAAGCCGGTCGGTAATCTGCTGGCCGCGATGGACCTCGAAGCCTTCAAATCCGGTGGTTTCGCCCGAGAAGGAATGGGTCTCGTGGAATATCCCGGCGATGAAAACCCTGGTCATTGACGGCCCCTTTTTTCAAAGCTTCCCGGTTTTTCGGGAGGGTTGCAAGCATGGCACCTATGGCATTGCAGCAATGGCGCGCGTTGCGTTTCAGGCCTAGAAATGAGGCGTCGAACGGACCCACCCAGTGCTGCTCCTCAAACTCACCATCATCCCGCTGGCGGTTCTGGCGCTGGGCATCATGGAGCGCCTGCACGGGCCGCGGGTGGCGGGCTGGCTGTCGGGATTCCCGGTGGTGGCGCTGCCGCTGCAGCTGTTCATCACCCTGGACCATGACACGGCCTTCGGCAGTGCCAGTGCGCTGGGCGCCTGGTACGGGCTGGTGGCCTGGCTGAGCTTTGCCATGACCTATTCCTGGTGCTCGCGCTTCCTGAACTGGTTCTGGTGCATCGTCATTGGCATTGCCGTCTGGGCCGTCATGGCGGTGGTGATGCTGGAGGCCCAGCAACTGTCGCCCTGGACCAAACTGCTGCCGGTATTGGGCTTTGTCCTGGCCCTCTTCGCCTATCCCCGCGGCGAAGCCTCGGACGAACAGCGCGAACATGTCTGGTGGGGCCTGCCGGCACGTATGCTGGCCGGCGCGGTGCTGACGGTGGTGATCACCCAGTTCTCCGAAGCGCTGGGCACCAGCTGGTCGGGCCTGTTCTCCACCTTCCCGGTGATCGCCTCGGTGATCGCTGTCTCCAACCACATCCAGTATGGCAGCCGCGCGGTGCGCGAAGCGGTGGCCGGCATGTCGATGGGCATCGCCTCGGTCGGCGCCTTCTGCTTTTCGCTTTATCTCCTGCTGGCGATCACCGGCGTGTGGACGGCGTTCGGCCTGGCGCTGCTGGCGTCCTCCACCGCCCACGCCCTCACCTACCTGCTGTTCAAGCACAAGGGCGCCAAGGCAAAAGCCTAGGCGATCTCTTTATCGGATTTCTGGCGCCGCGCCGCGCACCGCTTCCAGCGTGGCATCGATCACAGCATCGTCATGCTCCGACGATACGAACCAGGCGCCGCGCTCCAGTACCCGCACCCCGCGCTTCAGCAGCGCATGGGCGAACTTCACATACATCGACTTGTCGCTTTTCAGCAGGTCACGGTAGCTCTTCGCCGGGGCGTCCAGCCCGAAGCCGACATGGAACACCAGCTCAAAGCCGGTGACCTGCGCCTTGATGCCGTTTTCTTTCAGGATCGCCGCGATGCCGTCGCGCAAGCGAATACCGCGCTTGGAGCTTTGCTCGTAATGCTCGGCTGTCAGCCCCTTCTGCGTCGCCACCATCGCCGCCATCGTGACGGGCTGGGCATTGAAGGTGCCGCCATGCAGCACGCCGCCGGTGACGAACAGGTCCAAAAGATCGGCGCGTCCCACAAGCGCGGCCACCGGGAAGCCATTGGCGATGGCCTTGGCGAAAATCGAAAGATCGGGCGTCACGCCGAACCGGCCCTGGGCGCTGTTTCGTCCCAAGCGGAAGCCGGTGATCACTTCGTCGAAAATCAGGATGGCGCCATGCTTGCGGCAGGCGGCTTGCGCGCCTTCCAGATAGCCGGGCCCCGGCGGGATGGCGCCCTGGTTGCACATGGCGGGCTCCATGATCACGCCCGCAATGTCGCCCCTGGCCAGCCGCGCTTCCAGCTTGGCCAGATCGTTCCAGCCGATCACGTCCAGCCCGGCGGCGTCGGCCGGGTCCTGGCCCTTGCTGCCCGCCACCAGCACCGGCGCGTCTTGCGGTCCCGCAGCATTCTCAGCCGGCGCGGTGGACCACAGGATATTGTCGAACCAGCCGTGATAATGGCCTTCGAATTTCAGGATGATGCGCTTGCCCGTGGCGGCCCGCGCCAGGCGGAAGGCGGCCTGCGCCACTTCCGAGCCTGACGAGCCGAACCGAATGCGCTCAGCCGAAGGAATTCGTTCGCACAAGATTTTGGCGGCTTCGAATTCGATCTCGGACTGGCCGGCATAGAGAATGCCCTTATCGACCTGCGCCTTCACGGCCTCCTGCACGCCTTTGGGGCTATGGCCCAGAACCATCGCGCCCATGCCGCAGTAATAATCGATCAGCCGGTTGCCATCGACATCGATCAGATACGCGCCCTCGCCGCGCTGGAACACCAGCGGCCCGCCCGCCATGCCGATGCGGAAATTGCTGTTGACCCCCCCCGCAATGTGGCTGGCGCCTTGCGCAATCAACTGCGCCGAACGGTCGAATGACAGTGACATGCGGGTTTCCGGCTCTTGATCCGCCAGCCAGATTATCCCTTGAGCAGTGGGTTTTTTCACCGCAGAATGGAGAAAATTGGCCAAGGATCGGAGAAACAATGGCAAAAGGTATCAAAAACCGAAATAATTCTCCAGTCGCACTTGAGCCAAGCGATCGTGCAATTCTTCGCGAGTTGCTGCGCAATGGGCGGGCAACCAATGCCCAATTGGCAGCCGTGGCGGACATGTCGGAATCCGCCTGCTTTCGCCGCCTGAAGAAGCTGGAGGAAAGCGGCGTCATAGAAAACTACACGGTGCGCATCAAGCCGGCAGCGGTCGGACTGAATCTGACTGCCATCATCTCGATAGGCCTGGCAAACCAGTCTGACGATGAAGTGGTGAAATTTGAAAAAGCCGTCGCCAAAATTCCGGAAGTCCTGGAATGTCACTTGCTGACGGGAACGCCGGACTATCTGCTTCGCGTGGCAGTCGCGGATCTCGAAGGGCTGGAAAGGCTTTACGCAACCGCATTGCGCCGACTGCCCGGCGTATCGCGCTTTTCCTCCAGCCTGGTCCTGAGATCGGTCGTGAACAGGAACAGCTTGCCCATTTAGCCTGGGCCATTTTCGGTCCGCTTGTATTCCATCTGCCCCGCCCATAGGATTTTTGAAAAAGGGTGGGGACATGAAGACCAGATGGATCGGCGCCCTGTTGGGCGCGGCATTGCTCACAACGCCAGCCTTTGCCGTCGACTATTTTCCGCCGGCTGATTCCGCAAAGGGGGGCGATGGCTGGGCCACCCGCACGCCGGCACAGGCAGGGTTTGATCCCGCCAAGCTGAAGGCCGCGATCGATTTCGCGATTTCCGCCGAGCAGAAATATCCGCCCGAACTGGCCGACAAGGTGGACATCCGCGACCTGCGCCTTTCCATCCCGCTGAAATATGCCGGCAACAACGAACCCTACAGTTCGCCCATCGGCCCGTTAAAAGCGCATGCGCCTGCCAACGGCATCATCATCAAGGGCGGTTACATCGTCGCCGAATGGGGCAAGACCCGCGAAGTCGACATGACCTTCTCGGTGACCAAGACTTTTTTGTCGTCGGTGGCAGGCGTCGCCTTCGATAAAGGCATGATCAAGAACGTCAACGACCGCGTGATCGATTATGTGCGTCCCACATCCGACTACATGCTGGCGCACAACCAGCCGGTCACCTGGAACGACATGCTGCGTCAGCAGTCGGGCTGGATCGGCACCCTGTGGGGCAAGCCCTGGTGGGCGGATCGCCCCGAAGCCGGCAAGCCCTGGAGCGAGCTGGCCAAGGGCCCGCCGCCGGTGGGCAAGGAATGGAAATACAACGATGTGCGGGTGAACGCGCTGGCGCTGGCCCTGACCCATTTGTGGAAGCGCCCGCTGCCCGAGGTGATGAAGGAAACCATCGCCGACCCCATCGGCATGTCCGACACCTGGCATTGGGAGGGCTATGACAACAGCTTCACCACCATCGACGGCAAGCGCGTCAAGGTGGTGAGCGGCGGCGGCCATTGGGGCGGCGGCATGTTCCTGTCGGCGCGCGACCAGGCGCGGCTGGGATTGCTGGGCCTGGCCAACGGCAAGTGGAATGGCCGGACCGTGCTGTCGGATGCCTGGGTGAAGATGGCGCGCACGCCCACCGGACCCAATCCCGGTTACGGCTTCTGCAACTGGTATCTCAACACCGGCAAGAAGCTCTATCCGGCGGCGCGCGAAGACAGCCTGTCCTTCAACGGCGACGGCGCCAACATCATCTTCGTCGACTATCAGCACGACATCGTCGCGGTGGTGCGCTGGATCGACGGCCCGAAGATGAAGGAGTTCGTGCGCCTCTTGATCGAGGCCACCGGCGAACCGGCGCCGTAATCAGGCCAGCGCCGTCCTGTACATCGCGCTGAGCGCCGCCCAGGCGCGCTCAGCTTGCGCTTCGTTGTAGACGGCGCTGCCCTTGACGCACCAGCCATGGTCGGCGGGGTAGACCTCGACCGTCGCGGGGCGGCCGGCGGCGGCGAAGGCTGCTTTCAGGTCATCCTTCACCGTCGGCTCCTTCGCATCGTCATTGCGCGCCTTGGCGATCAGATAGGCGGCATTGGTCTTGGGGATCAGCAAATGCGGGCTGTTGGGGTTTTTCGTCACCAGCCCGCCGCCATGGAAGCTTCCCACCGCCGCGATCCGGCTGGGCACTGCGGCGGCGGTCCGGAACGACAGCGGGCCGCCCATGCAATAGCCCTGCACGCCGGTTTTGCGGGTCTTGCTGGTCTGGGCTTGCGCGTCCAGGAACGCCAGATAGGCGACCGCATCGCGGTCCACGCCGTCATCGGTCATGGCGCCGCGATAGCCCATCAGCCGGGCGCGCTGTTCGGGGTTGGAAAAATCGAACTTGTCGTCGATCACCGGCGCCTTGGCCGAGCGATAGAAGGGATTGACCACCAGCACCACATAGCCTTCGCCCGCCAGGCGGCGGCCCATGTCGCGGAATGCGGGGCGCAAGCCCATGATGTCGGGCCAGATCAGCACGGCGGGCCATGTGCCGGTGCCGACGGGATGGAACAAGGCCGAGTCCGAGGTGCCGTCGGGCGTTTTCACCGCCACGTCTTTTTCAACGACGTTGGATTGGGCCAGCGCAGGCGCGGCCGCCATGCCGGCGGTCGCCACGGTCAGAAGACCGAAGCCGCGCCGCGAAAGCCGGGAATCTTCAACAAGGCCGGGGTGAATGTCTTCATCGCACATGGCGTCTCTCCCTCACGCTTGGACGCGTAGCAAAGGAGCCGATGGCGGCAGTGTCAAGTCCGCCCGGCAGGCAAAGCCTGCCGGGCGGCGACAATTACTTCACGTTGATAAACGGCACCGTGTTGCCCGGCATCATGGTGGTCGGCAGCACGCCGTTCCACTTTTCCGAAGCCACCAGGGTCGGCAGGGCCGGATTGTTGCGCAAGGCTTCGCCGCGCGCCTGGATGGCGCCGGCTTCGGCCTTGCCCTGCACTTCGATCTGGTGCGCCTTGGCGTCCGAGGCGGACTTCACTTCATAGGCCAGGGCGTCGGCATCGATGATGCGCTTCTGCTTGTCGGCTTCGGCCTGCTGCTGCTTGACGATCGCCTGCATGCGAAGTTCGACCGCGCTCTCATATTGCTGCGAGAAGGTGATGTCCTCGATCTGCACGCTGTCGATCACCACCGGCCCGCTGACGGACTTGCGAATGGCCTCGAACACCTCGGCATTCAGCACGGTACGCTTCTGGATCGCATCGGCGGCGTCGAACTGACCGAACACGGTCTTGAGCTGGTCATAGGCGCGCGAAATGATCACGCGCTGCTTCATGTTTTCCAGCGAGCCGTATTGGGCATAGACCGCCGAGGCGTCGGTGACGTGATAGTTGATCGCCATGGCGATGGTCGCCGGCTGCTGGTCGCGCGAATAGGTCTGCAGCCTGGTATCGGCCACATCCGTCTTCTCGAAGGATTCCTTCTGGATCTGGACGGAAATCTTTTCGACGCTGTTGATGAAGGGAATCTTGAAATGCAGGCCTGGTCCGGCTTCGCCGACCACGCGGCCCAGCCGCAGGATCACGCCGCGCTCGCCTTCATCAATGGTGTAGGCGGTGGAGAACAGCAGCACCAACCCTACCACGACGGCGGCACCGGCAGCGATGGCGCGCTTGGGCAGCTGGTTGAAGTTGAAATCCATGCTTGGCAGCTTGGGTGGCTGCGCACCCCAGGGACTACTCATGACGGCTTGGTATCTCCTTTAGCGTTGGAATGGCGCGGATAATCCGCGGCCCGTTTCCCAATTATATCGCGGCAAAAGCGCGTTGTTTTGTGAATTGTTCAATACCGCGCGCCAGGTGTCAAAACTAAGGCACGTCGCCCCCCGGCTCAGATTTTGAGAAGTTTGGGAAGGATTTGCGCCAAATCCTCAGGGTGCCGGTATTCGGCCTGCTCCTGGGGATGGAAATGATAGTTTCCGACCACCAGGGGAAGCCGCGACAGCTTTGCCCCCAGATGCCCCAGAATCGACCAGAAAGCGCCATCGGCGACGGTCCGGATCAGGGTGCCGTCGTTCAGCCGCCAGGGATAACGCGGCACCTTGATATGGGCCGCCATTTTCCACATCACCGCCGGGCCGAAGGTCAGTCGCTCGCCCGTGCCGCTGCCCAGTCGCCGGTCAGGCTCGACGCCCGGCGGACAAGTGCCGGAAAACCCCAGTTCCGCGGCCGGATGGCAGGGCCGCACCGCATCCGTCTCATCCTGGGAATAGCAAATCCGCCAGTCGCCGCCCGCCAGCACGGCATCCTCCTGGGTGATGTGCCGCGCCAGCTGGTCCACCGCATCCGGCGCCAGCCGGTCGTCCAGGTTGAGGTTCATCACCAGCGGCGTGGTGACTCGCGCCAGGGCCAGATTCCAGGCCTGATAGATGGTGAGGTCCTGACTGGAAACGATGGTCTCGGCATCCAGCCCATCGGGCGGGGTATCGCCGCCGTCAAAGACATAAATGGCGTGGACGGGGCGCGACTGGCGCAGCAGGTTTTCGCGATGGCTGCGCACCAGGGCGCGCCGCCGCGCATCCTTGCTCCACACCGCGCAAATCACCGTGACGTCCGTCATCCAAGGAACTTATGTTTGCCCACTTTCATACGCAAGAATGCGCCTGCCAATCGAGGACTGGAGTAAGACCATGCGCCTGTTCGTTGTTCTCGCCGCCGCGCTTATCGCCGGCACCGGCTCCGCCTTGGTTGCCGGCCCAGCCGGCGCGCAGCCGCGGCCCGGCCCCGCCTTCGCTGACGCAACCGCGACGCATGTCCCCACCGCCTCCGAGCTGCACGCGCTTGACGCGGTGTTCGGAGACTTCGACAAGGATGGCGACCTCGATGTCGCGCTGGCAGTCGAATATGGCGCCAACCGGCTCTATCTCAACGACGGCAAGGGCAAGCTGCGCTGGGTCGAGGGCGCGCTGGGCCGCACCGTCCATGACAGCGAGCATGTCCGCACCGCTGACCTCGATCGCGACGGCCTGCTCGACCTAGTCTTCGTCGCCGAGGATGGCGCCAACCATCAGCTGTTCCTGGGGCGCCCAGGCGGCCGCTTCGAGGAAGTCAGCGAGCGGCTCCCCGCAAAGAGTGAAGGCAACGGGCTGGCGGTCGGCGACGTGAACGGCGACAAGCTGCCCGATATCGTTATCGGCAATTCGGCCGAGAAGGGCGGCGTGGCGCGCAACTTCCTGTGGCTGAACGACCCGCGCAAACCGGGCCACTTCATCGATGCGAGCAAGAACCTGCCGACGCCCGCCGGCGACGAGGCGCAAGGGGTCGCGCTGGTCGATATCGACAGGGACGGCGATCTGGACATGGTGATCGCCAACCAGACGCCCACCAACCGCCTGTTGCTGAATGACGGCAAGGGCCGCTTCACCGATGCCACCGCCAGGCTGGGAAGCAGCGTTCCGACCCAGACCCGCGAAGTCCATATCCTGGATGCCGACCGCGACGGCCGGCCCGATATCCTGTTCCTCAACATCACCAGCAATGCCGGGGCTTACGAACGCGATCCGCAAGCCCGCCTTCTGATCCAGCAGGAGGACGGCCGCTTCAACGACGAGACAAAGTCGCGGCTGCCGACGCACACATTCTCCGCCTGGGGCGGCCAGATCATCGACTTCGACCATGACGGCGCACCCGACATCGTGGTCGGCGCCATTCAGGTGCCCGGCTTCGTGCCCATGCAGCTGCGCGCCTGGCGCAATAACGGCAAGGGGCACTTCACCGATGTGACGCTGACCGCAATGCCCAATTCGGTGGTCGGGCGCCACTGGAGCATGGCGGTGGGCGATCTGGACGGAGACAAGCGCGACGACCTGCTGGTCGGCGCCTGGGGCACGCAGGCGCGGCTGCTGCTGACCGACCGGGCGGCGGTTCAGGCCGCGCAGCCCAGACGCAAGCTGGGGCAGCAGGAGCCTGCACGGTAACAGCCTCCTCTCGCTCAAAGTGAGGCAAGGCAGAGCGGAATTTTTTCTTCGCTTTTCCCGCCCCTGCGCCGGTTTTATTCCGCCTGATGGATCATTATTCCCAATTTGTGGTAAAAAAAACCGCTTGCCCGCAGGCACTATTGCCGTGCGGGATGTCAGCGGGCGAGCCCGCCGCTCTGATGGTGTATATGGGGGGAATTATGGATTTCCTGTTGAAGAACCAGCTCAAGCAGCGCAATGCCGACACCGCATCCATTGCCATCGTTACCGCCGGCCACAGATACATGCTGATGATCGGGCTGTTGCTGCTGTGCGCGGCCCTCGTCCAGCCCGCCCTTGCCGCTGAGGGCTTGCGGATCGCCACCTTCCAGACCGATGCGACGCCGCCGATCGGCTACGATATGGGCTATTCGGTGGTCAAGAGAATCCGCGAGCCGCTGCTGGCCAAAGGCGTGGTGATCACCGGCGCGGGCAAGCCGATCGTCATGGTGGCGGTCGACTGGGTCACCGTCGATGGGACAGCGCGCGACGAATGGCATGCGTTGCTGGCGCAGGCAGCGGGCACCACGCCGGACCGGGTCACGGTGCACCATCTGCATCAGCATGACGCGCCGCGCGGCGATCTTGCCATCTTCGACGAACGGGCCAGGCTTGGCCTGCCGGAAGCGACCCCGGCCGGCGTGCCGGACAAGCGCACCTGGGTGCGCTCGGTGATGGAAAATTCCGCTGCCGCGCTGACCAAGGCGCTGCGCCAGTCCCAGCCGGTCACCCATGTCGGCCTGGGCAAGGCGGATGCGGAACGGCTCGGCGCCAACCGGCGCATCATGGGCGCCAATGGGCGCGTGGCGATGCACCGCCAATCGACCTATACCAATGAGTATCCGGCGGACGTCGCCGCCCGTATCAAGGTGGACGCCGATGCGGACGGGCATGTTCTGAGCATCTACCACCCGGAGGAAGCGAAAGCCGCCCCCGAAGGGCTGATTGATCCGGCCGTGCGCGTCATCAGCTTCTGGAACGGCAATCGGGCGCTGGCCGCACTCAACTATTATGCGTCCCATCCCCAAGTGTCGTTCGGCAAGGGCATTCCCACGACCGATTTCCCGGGGCTGGCACGCGAACGGCGCCAGAAGGAGACCGGCGTGTTCCAGGTCTATTTCACCGGCGCGGGCGGCAACATCACGCTGGGCAAATACAATGACGGCTCCGACCGCGCCCGCGAAGAGTTTGCCGGACGGATGGCGGACGCCATGCGCCGCGCCTGGACCGCGACGACGCGTTCCGCGCTGACACCGGCGGATGTGGAGTGGCGCACCACCGACATTTCGCTTCCCGCCAAATACGGCGCCTTCAAGGACGAGGCGCGCACGGTCGCCGCCGACACCAAGCGCCCGAACAATGAGCGCATCGCGGCGATCGGGAAATATGTCCGGGCGCAAGCGCTGGAAGAGGGCACCACGCTTGCGGTGCTGCGGGTGAAAGACGCCTATTCGGTACACATACCGGGCGAAAGCTTCATCCAGTACCAGCTCGGCGCCCAGGCGATCCGCCCCAACGATTTCGTCGCCATGGCGGCCTATGCCGAAGGCCTTGGCTATATCGGCAACGAGAAAGCCTATGGCGAAGGAGGCTATGAGATCACGGTCTCTCAGACCACGCTGGCAGCGGAAAAGGTGATCATGGACGGCGTTCGCAAATTGCTCGAACAGACGCCCTAACGCCGCACGATTGCCGTGCGGGATTCAGGGGCGAACCCGCCGCTCTGACGGTGACCTATGGGGGAAATCATGAATTCTCTGTCGAAGAACCAGTTCGCGCTGATGACCGGATTGTGGCTGCTCTGCGCGGCCCTCGTCCCGCCCGCCCTTGCCGCTGACAAAAACCAGAGCCTGCGCATCGCCACCTTCGAAACCGATGCGACGCCGCCGATCGGCTATGAGATGGGCTATTCGGTGGTCAAAAGCATCGCCGCGCCGCTGCAGGCCAAGGGCGTGGTGATCACCGGGGCCGGCAAACCGATCGTCATGCTGGCGGTCGACTGGGGCGGGGTCGATGGGAAGGCGCGCGACGAATGGCATGCGCTGCTGGCAAAGGCGGCAGGCACCACGCCGGACCGGGTCACGGTGCACCATCTGCACCAGCATGACGCCCCCGGCGCCGGCTTTCACATCTACGACGAACGGGCCAGGCATGGGTTGCGCGAACGCGTCCCGGCCGGCCTGCCCGACAAGCGCCAATGGGCGCGCTCGGTGATGGAAAATTCGGCCACCGCGCTGACCAGGGCGCTGCGCCAGGCCAGGCCCGTCACCCATGTCGGACTGGGCAAGGCGAACGCGGAACGGATCGCCTCGAACCGGCGCATCATGGGCGCCAACGGACGCGTGGCGATGCACCGCCAATCGACCTATACCAGCGCCTATCCGGCGGAAGTCGCCGCCATGCTCAAGGTGGACGCCGATGCGGACGGGCATCGCCTGAGCATCCTGCACCCGCAGGAAGCCCAGGACGCCCCTGAAGGGCTGATCGATCCGGCCGTGCGCGTGATTAGCTTCTGGAACGGCAATCGCGCGCTGGCCGCGCTGACTTATTATGCGACCCATCCCCAGGTCTCCTTCGGCAAGGGCATCGTCACGCCTGATTTCGTGGGACTGGCGCGCGAGCGGCACCAGAAAGAGACCGGCGTGTTCCAGGTCCATTTCAACGGCGCGGGCGGCAACATCACGCTGGGCAAATACAATGACGGCTCCGACCGCGCCCGCGAAGAATTTACCGGGCGGATGCAGGACGCCATGCGCCGCGCATGGACCGCGACGATGCGTTCGGCCCTGACGCCGGCGGACGTGGAATGGCGCGCCACCGACATCTCGCTTCCCGCCAAGTATGGCGCGTTCAAGGACGAAGCGCGCGCCGTCGCCGCCGACACGAAGCGCACGAACAACGAGCGCAGCGCGGCGATCACCAAATACGCCCGGGCGCAGGCGCTCGAAGACGGCACCACGCTTTCGGTCCTGCGCGTGAAAGACGCCTATTCGGTGCACATCCCGGGCGAGGCCTTCATCGAATATCAGCTCGGCGCCCAGGCGATCCGCCCGGGCAGTTTCGTCGCCACGGCGGCCTATGCCGAAGGCTTCGGCTATATCGGCACCGAAAAATCCTATGGCGAGGGCGGTTACGAGATCACAATCTCTCCGACCACGCTGGCGGCGGAAAAGGTGATCATGGACGGCGTTCGCAAATTGCTCAGTGATTGAAGCACCTTCCGATCAACGGGGCCGCCCGCAAACGCGCTTTGGCTTCCAGAAGGGACCAAAGTCTCTGAGTCCGGGTTAAATTTGGACTCTCGGTGCGGACCTTCATGTCATAATCTTCGAGAAGCCCCACGGCTGTCCGATTATGAAAAAGGGAGAGACATGTTAAGCCGCAGAAACCTGATGGGCACCGGCTTGGCTGCCGCCGCTGTCGCCGCCTCCGCGCCGCACGCCTTTGCGCTGCCGGGCGACAAGATCAAATACGCGACCAGCGGCAATCAGTTCAGCCCGATGCAGCCGCATCCCGAAGAGGGCATCAAGATGACGGCCTATTACGGCTATCACGGCATCGAACCCTTTGATAACCAGACGCGGAAATTCCGGGACAGGGGCCAGAGCTTCGAGGTGTTCAAGGACAGGCTGGACGAAGTCGGGCTGGAGCTTTGCACCATCGGCAGCGGCGGCCAGTATCTGGACACCACCAAGTTCCAGGACACGCTGAAGAACAACCTGGACAATGCCAGATACGTGAAGCAGTTCGGCTGCAATCACCTCAAGGTCAATCTCAACAGCCGTCCCAGCGATGAGCGCGACATGACGGTGGCTGAGCTGAAGGTCATCGCCGGCCATATCAATGAGGTCGGCAAGCAGATGGCCGATGTCGGCGTCCGGTTCGCCTTCCATCCCCATGCCTGGACGGTGTGCGAGCGCACGCACGAGCTGGATTACCTGATGGAGAACACCGATCCGCGCTATGTCTGGCTGACCTTCGATCCGGGCCATGCCACGCTGGGCGGCATCGATCCGATGCGCGTGATGGACATCTATTATTCGCGCCTCGCCGCCCTGCACCTGAAGGACGCCGAAGCCAAGTACAATGTCCGGCGGGCCGGCTGGAAGGGCCCTGCCCCCAGCCAGGAAGAGCATCGCCGCGTGCATCTCTACAAGCGCATGGGCGCGGGCGGCGTCGACTTTCCGGGCATCTTCAAGATCCTGCGCGCCAACAAGTGGACCGGCTGGGCGACGCTCGACTTCAATGCACAAGGGCGTGACGGCACCATTCAGGACGATATGAACCGCCACAAGGAGTATCTGGTGAACGTCCTGAAGGCCGACCTCAAGCACATCTGATGTGCCGCTAATCGCCTAGGCCATTTCTTATCGTGGTGCTGAAGGTCCTCGCCGCATAGCGGCTCGGCTGGCGGCCGCCCTCGCTTCGCTCGGTGCGGCGCTCATTTTTTGTAAGTTCGCGAAGCGAACTAACAAAAAATGGCGCACCCGAAAGGATTCGAACCTCTGACCCCCAGATTCGTAGTCTGGTGCTCTATCCAGCTGAGCTACGGGTGCGTTTTGGAGGCGCGAACCTATTCATCAGCCCTGCCAAAGGCAAGGACAACCCGGCCCTGGCTGAGACATAGGCGGCACACCCCCCCCATTTCCCCCCAAGTCCCGGTGGAAACGCGAAGATTTCGGCCAAAGCGGCGTCCTGCTCCCTTGTCCCCTTGCCCCCTGCTGGTTAAGACTTGGACCCAAGGGTCCGCCCGCGCCATCCGCGCGGGATGGGGTTGGGTTTGGGCGCCGGCTTCTTCGGGCAGGGGCGCCGGGCAGCGGAGAGCATAATGAGGGGAATTCCAGCACAGCACGGGCTCAAGAAGTGCCTGTTTCTGGCTTTTGCGGTGGCGGGCGGGCTTAGCCTGGCGGCCTGTTCTGACATCGACAGCATGTTCAGCGACGAAAGCGACATGACGTATGATGCCCCGGTCACCGATATGGCCAGCGCCCCGCCGCCTTCGGCTGCGGCCTTCAACACGGTTCCCGGCGCCGCACCGGTCGCCACCATCACCCCCATCACCATCGACGCGGGCGCCGATACCGGCACCCAGGTCAACCGGACCATCCAGTCCCTGCGCGCCCAGGTTTCGGGCCTGCAGCAGAAGATTTCGGTCAATTCCGCCCGTCTGGCGGAACTGCGCAATGCCGGCGCCGGCGCCGCCAGCGCCTATCAGGACGCCAAGGCCCGCATCACCACCCGCCTGCAGATCGGCACCACCCGGGGCAATCCCGAGCTGGTGGCCCAGTGGAATGTGGCGCAGGGCCAGCTCGACGCGCTGTCGGCCAATATCAACGCCATGAACGCCTTGGGCACCGACGCCACCAACGACTCCTCCACCGCCCATTTCGCGCAGAACCAGATCAGCGCCACCTACAATGTCTCGGGCGCCGTGGACGAAGATCATCGCCAGCTGCGCCTGCTGGAAGACCAGACCGCCCAGACCATCGTGATGCTGGATCGCCTGCTGAAGGAAATCTCCGACAACGTCCAGCGCTCCACCGCCTATGCGGCCACCGAGCGCGCCAACCTCACCGTGCTGTCCGCCTCGATCAAGAGCGGCGAACTGTATGGCGGCGGCATGGGCGCTTCGATGGGCCCCCTCGGCAACGTGCAGATGGCCGGCGGCGGCACCCCGCTGGTGGTGATCAAGTTCGACCGCCCCGGCGTCGACTATCAGCAGATTCTCTATGCCGCGCTGAACCAGGCGCTGCAGAACCGTCCCAGCGCCGGCTTCCAGGTGGTGGCGGTTTCCCCCACCCGCGGCACCGCCGCCTCGGTGCAGATCGCCCAGTCCGCCTCGCGCCGTAATGCCCAGGATGTCATGCGCTCCATGACCGACATGGGCGTGCCCGCCACGCGTCTGGCCGTGACCTCCACCACCGATCCGGGCGCCACCGGCAACGAAGTGCGCGTCTTCGTGCGCTAGGCAAAAGGCCCAAGAAACAACAAAACCCCGCCTTCGCAGGCGGGGTTTTTTGTTGCCCTGACGGCTGACACTTCTACGATGCCGGGATGCGTAATTTCCGCCTTCTGCTTTCCCTGTTCCTCGCACTCTCACTGCCGCTGGGCGCCTTCGCGCAAACCGCGCCGGGCTTCGTCAAACCGTTTGCAAAAGAGCAGATGGTGGCCGCCGCCAATCCGCTGGCCGCCGATGCGGGTCTGGAAATGCTGCGCGCCGGCGGCAGCGCGGTCGACGCCGCCATTGCGGTGCAGCTGGTATTGGGTTTGGTGGAACCGGAATCGTCGGGCATCGGCGGCGGCGCTTTCATGCTGTTGTTCGATCCCAAGACCAAAAAAACCACCAGCTTTGACGGCCGCGAAGTCGCGCCGGCCAGCGCGCGGCCCGACATGTTCCTGGACCCTGACGGCAAGGTGCGCACCAAGCCCCAGGCCATTCCCGGCGGATTGTCGGTGGGCATTCCCGGCGTCATCGCCATGCTGGAGCTGGCGCACAGCAAGCACGGCAAGCTGCCCTGGGCGCGGCTGTTCGCGCCCGCGATCAAACTGGCGGATGAGGGTTTTCCGGTCGGCCCCAAACTGGCGCGCACTATTCGCAACTTCAAACGCGGCGCCAATATGCCCGACATCAAGGCGCGCTTTTATCACGCCGACGGCACACCGCTGGAACAGGGTGAGATTTACAAGAACCCCGACTATGCCGACTCGCTGCGCAAGATCGCGAGCGGCGGCAGCAAGGCATTTTATACGGGCGAGATCGCCCAGGCGATCGTCGACAAGGTGCGCACCGCGCCGGTCAATCAGGGCGGCATGACGCTGGCCGACCTGGCGAGCTTCAAGCCGCTGGAACGCGCGCCTGTGTGCGGGCCTTATCGAATCTGGCGCGTCTGTTCGATGGGCCCGCCCAGTTCGGGCGGCATCGCCATCGTGCAGATCCTGGGCATGCTGCAGCGTTTTCCTTCCAGCGAGCTTCAGCCCGGTACGCTGAGCGAAGTGCATCTGCGCGCCCAGGCCAGCCGGCTGGCCTATGCCGACCGCGCCCGGTTCATCGCCGATCCGGCCTTTGTGAAAGTCCCGGTGAAGGGGCTGATCGACAAGGACTATATCGCCAGCCGCGCCGCACTGATTGATCCGGCCAAGGACATGGGCACCGCCTCGGCCGGCAATCCGCCCGAAAAGCACGCGGCTTTCTCGCCGCAGCGTTCGCCCGCCAATCACGGCACCAGCCACATGACCCTGGTGGACAAGACCGGCCAGGTGGTCGCCATGACCACCTCGGTGGAGTCGGTGTTCGGCGCCAACATCATGGTCCGGGGCTTCTTCCTCAACAACACGCTGACCGATTTCTCGCTCAATCCGGTGCTGGACGGCTTGCCGGTGGCCAATGCGCCCGCGCCGGGCAAGCGGCCTCTCAGCGCCATGTCGCCCACCATCGTGTTCGATCAGAATGGCGACTTCCTCTTGTCGGTGGGGTCCCCGGGCGGGCCGGCCATCATCGGCTATGTCACCCAGACCGTGGTGGCCATGCTGGATGGGGGCAAGACCCCGTCCGAGGCCATAACCCTGCCCCGCCAGCTCAACCTGAACAGCCCCACAAGGCTGGAAAAATCCGCCGTCAATGACGCCCTGGAGCCCCAGCTGAAGGCCATGGGCCATAGCGTGACCGTGGTGATGGGCGAGGGCAGCGGCCTGCATGGTATCCGCAAGGTCAAAGGCGGCTATATCGGGGGGGCGGACCCCCGCCGGGATGGGGTGGTTATTGGGGACTGAGCCCGAAAACAGGCCCCGCTAGCGCGGCGGCGCACCGCTGTCGCTAGCCGGATTGAAATATTATTTCAATCCAAGGGCTTAGGCCCGCGTTGACAGCACCGGCCCTGCCGCCTAAAAACCCCGCTCTTTGCCAGCCCAACTGGGTCTTTTCGGAGCCTGACGACCATGAAGCGCACCTATCAGCCGAGCAAACTCGTGCGCAAGCGCCGCCATGGCTTTCGTTCGCGCATGGCGACCGCCGGTGGCCGCAAGATCCTGAACCGCCGCCGCTCCAGCGGCCGCAAGAAGCTCTCGGCCTGAGCATAGGCGCCCCAGGGACGCCTCTCTTCGTGGACAGACTTAAGAAGCGTGCTGACTTTCTAAGAGCAGCGCGGGGAATCCGCCGCGTCGAAGGCGCCATCACCCTGGAAACCTGCGCCACGCCACCGGACGAAACCGCACCGCAAAAGCTGCGCATCGGCTTCACCGCCAGCAAGAAGATCGGCAATGCCGTGGCGCGCAACCGCGCCAAGCGCCGTCTTCGCGCCGCCGCGCACGAACTGCTGCCCCTTTTGGGACGGCAGGGGCATGACTATGTTTTGGTCGCGCGCGGCACCACGGTGGCGCGCCCTTTTGCGGCCCTTTTGTCCGATATCACTTCGGCCCTGAGATCGGCGCATCGCAAGCTGGACGCCAAAGCGGGAGAGGGTTGAAGCCATGCGCAAGATCATGATCGCGCTTTTGTCGGCGCCCATCCGCTTCTATCGCGCCTTCCTCTCGCCGCTGCTGCCCCGGTCCTGCCGTTTCACCCCCAGCTGCTCGGCCTATGCCCTGGAAGCGCTTCAGATTCACGGTCCCGTCAAAGGACTGTGGCTGACTGTCCGGCGGCTGTTGCGCTGCCATCCGATTTCCTGGCTCGGCGGTTCGTCGGGCTTTGATCCTGTTCCCCACAAACACTAGGCGTTTCGAAGGTCGTCATGAACAACAACAAGAATGTCCTTCTCGCCATCGCGCTTTCGGCCGCCGTGCTGTTCCTGTGGCAGTATTTCGTCGCCACGCCGTCGATGCAGGCCGAACAGGCGCGCCAGACCGAGCTGGCCAAGCAGGTCAAGCCCAAGCCCGCGCCCGCTGGTACGACGACCAACGCGGCGGCGCCGGGATTGCCCGGCGTCTCGACCGGAGCAACCCGCATGGCCTTGCCGGCCGCGCTGAAAGTCGGCGGCGCGCGCGTCGACATCGACACCCCGATGGTGGACGGCTCGATCCTCTTGAAGGGCGCGCGCATCGATCATCTGCGCCTGAAAAAATACCACGACACGGTCGATCCCAAGAGCCCGGAGATCGTGCTCTTGGCGCCCAAGAGCACGGACTATCCCTATTACGCAGAGTTCGGCTGGGTCGGCGGAAATGACATGCCCGGCGAGAACAGCAACTGGGTCCAGACCGGCGGCAAGGTTCTGAGCCCCGGAAATCCGGTCACCCTGAGCTGGGACAATGGCAAGGGCCTCACCTTCACCCGCGTCATTTCCATCGACGACAAGTACATGTTCTCGATAGCCGACAGCGTTGCCAACAAGACCGGCGCGGCGGTGAACCTTTATCCTTACGGCTATGTCGCGCGCCAGAACCGTCCGGCGGGGGTGGACTTCTTCATCCTGCATGAAGGCTTTGTCGGCGTCGCCAACGGCGCCCAGCAGAATGCGAAATACACCGCCCCTGCGCAGACCTTTTCCTCGACCGGCGGCTGGGTCGGCATCACCGACAAATACTGGATGGCCGCGGTCATCCCGCCCCAGGGCGAGAATTTCAACGGCCAATATCTGGGCACCAAGACCGCCAGCGGCGCCGACGCCTATCAGGCCAATTACCGGCTGAACCAGCGCGTCATCGCGCCGGGCTCCTCCGTCACCGTCACCCATCGCATGTTCGCCGGCGCCAAGGTGGTCGATATCCTGCAGCATTATCAGGACACCCAGAACATCCCGAAGTTCGACTATGCGGTGGACTGGGGCTGGTTCTGGTTCCTCACCCGGCCCTTCTTCATGATGCTGGATTTCTTCAACAAGCTGCTGGGCAATTTCGGCCTCGCCATCCTGGCGCTGACCGTGGTGGTCAAGATTCTCTTCTTCCCGCTGGCCAGCGCCTCCTACCGCGCCATGGGCAAGATGAAGAAGCTCCAGCCGCAGATGGAGGAGATCAAGAAGTCCCACAAGGACGACCCACAGAAGATGCAGCAGGCGATGATGGACCTTTACCGCAAGGAAAAGGCCAATCCGATTTCAGGCTGCCTGCCGATCCTTCTGACCATTCCGGTGTTCTTCGCGCTCTACAAGGTTCTGTTCGTCACCATCGAAATGCGCCACGCGCCTTTCTATGGCTGGGTTCGCGACCTGTCGGCCCAGGACCCGACTTCGATCCTCAACCTGTTCGGCCTGTTGCCGTACAATCCCCATGCCTACATCCCCGCGGTGATCAGCTTTGTCTCCATCGGCGCCTGGCCGATCATCTATGGCGTCACCCAGTGGATGCAGACCAAGCTCAATCCGCCGCCGCCCGATCCCATCCAGGCGCGGATGTTCGCGCTGATGCCGGTCATCTTCACCTTCATGTTCGCCACCTTCCCGGTGGGCCTGGTGATCTATTACGCTTGGAACAACCTGCTGTCGGTGGCGCAGCAATGGTACATCATGAAGCGCGAAGGCGCCGATGTGAGCTTCTTCGACAAGAAGAAGACACCCAAGATCAAAGCGGCGAATGACTGAGGCAGACAGCCCGGAAGAAGCCGCCCGCAAGCTGTTCGCGGGACCGTGCGATTTCATCTGGGGCTCGACCAGCGCCGAGCAGTTGCCGCCGGAAAAGCTCAATGAAGTGGCTTTCGTCGGCCGCTCCAATGCCGGCAAGTCCAGCCTGGTCAACGCCCTGACCGGGCGCAAGGCCCTGGCGCGGGTGTCGCAGACGCCGGGCGCCACCCGCCAGATCAACTTCTTCAACCTGGCCGACCGGCTGATGCTGGTGGACCTGCCCGGTTATGGCTTTGCCAAGCGCTCCAAGACCGAATCCGACGCCTGGCAGGAGATGATCTTTTCCTACCTGCGCCGCCGCTCCCGGCTTCGCCGTGTCCTGCTGCTGATCGACGCGCGGCGCGGGGTGATGGACAGCGACGAGATGGTGATGAACCTCTTGGACCAGACCGCCGTCTCCTATGGACTGGTGCTGACCAAGGGCGACGAGCTCAAGCCTTCCGAACAGGCACCGGCGCTGGAAGCGGCGCGCGCCGCGGCCGCCAAGCACACCGCCGCGCTGGCCGAGGTTCAGTTAACCTCTTCCTTCAAGGGTGAGGGCATAGCCGCCCTGCGCACCCATCTCGCGTCATTTGCCCAATAAGCCGTAGAAACGCCGGATTTCCCGCGCTATAACGCGCCGCTTTCAAGCGGGCGACGCCATGGCCGGTTCCTCCGACGACACGCCTGAAGACCGCACCCTCAGGACCCTGGCGCGCTGGCGCCAGACGGGCCGGGTGCTGGTCGAGGCGTTGCCCTACATTCTCAAATACGACCAGAAGACCATCGTGGTGAAGTATGGCGGCAACGCCATGACCGGCAGCGGCACCGACGACTTCGCCCAGGACATCGTGCTGATGAAACAGACCGGCATCGATCCGGTGGTGGTGCATGGCGGCGGCCCCCAGATCGGGGCGATGCTCAAGCGGCTGAACATCAACTCGACCTTCATCGACGGGTTGCGCGTCACCGACCAGGCGGCGGTGGAAATCGTCGAGATGGTGCTGACCGGCTCGATCAACAAGCAGATCGTCACCGGCATCAATGCCGCGGGCGGCCGCGCCGTCGGCCTGTCGGGCAAGGACGGCAATCTGGTGATCGCGCGCAAGGTGGCGATGACCCAGACCGATCCCAAGACCGGCGAGAAGGTGGCGGTGGACATGGGCTTTGTCGGCGAGCCCGACACGGTCAATCCCGAAGTGCTGCACTCCATCATGAAGTCCGAAACCATTCCCGTGATCGCGCCCATCGGCGTGGGCCGCAAGGGTGAGACCTTCAACATCAATGCCGACACGGTGGCGGGCGCGGTCTCCTGCGCGCTGAAAGCCGAGCGCCTGATCCTGCTCACCGATGTCGAAGGCGTGCTCGACCAGGACAAGAAGCTGATCTCCAAGCTCAGCGTCCGCGAGGCGCGCGCCCTGATCGCCAATGGCACGATTTCCGGCGGCATGATCCCCAAGATCCAGACCGCGATCGACGCGGTGGAAGGCGGCGTCAACGCCGCCGTCATCCTGGACGGGCGTATTCCCCATGTGCTGCTGCTCGAACTTTTCACCGAGCATGGCGCGGGCACGCTGATCACCCAGGAATGATGCGCGCACTGGCGTTGGCGCTGCTGGCGCTGGCGGGCCTGACCGCGCCTGCCCTCTGGTCGCCGGCGCAAGCGGCGCTCACCTTGTGCAACCGCACCAGCTATATCCTCTATGCCGCGACCACCGCGATCCAGAGTCCGCGCAGCGAGACCCAGGGCTGGAGCCGCATCGCGCCCGGCGACTGTCACCTGGCCCGCAAGGAACCGCTGACCGCCGAAACCTATCTGGTGCATGCCCGCACATCGCTTGCCCATTCGGGACCGGCGCGCGCCTGGGGCGGCAATTATCCGGTCTGCGTCAAGGACGGTAATTTCTCCATCCGCCAGGGCGTCACCCAGCCCTATTGCACCGCCGACGATACCTTCGCCCTGCCTTTCGCCCCGCTGGACAATCGCGGACGCTCGGTCTGGACCATGCACTTCGACGAAACGCCGGTCATGACCATGGCCCAGGCGCAGCTGGCCGGGGTCAAGCGCCTGCTCAAGGACAATGGCTACAAGATCGCGCGTATCGACGGCGCGCCCGACAAGACCACCGGCGTGGCGCTGGCCGACTTCCGCAAGAAGATGCGGTTCAAGGAAAGCGACGGCAATGTCGAGCTGTTCAACGCCCTGGAAAATGCGGCGCGCAAGTCCATCGCACCCGCGGGCTATACCGTCTGCAACGATGGCAAGGAGGCGCTGCTGGTGGCGCTGGCGCAGCGTGATGGCGGCAAGGCGGTGTCGCGCGGCTGGTGGACAGTGCATCCCGGGGCCTGCGCCAAGGCCATCACCACGCCGCTGGCGAGCGAGGCGGTGTATCTGGCGGCGCAGCGCAAGTCCGGCGCCAGCATAGTCGCCGGCCCGGAACGCTTCTGCATCGCCCAGGCGGCGTTCGAGATTCAGGGCGCGGGCAATTGCAAGACGCGCGGATTGGGTGAGATCGGCTTTGCCCGCACCGACACCAAGGGCCGCAGCGGCTTTGTCGCCCGCATCGGCCCCGTGGGCCTGGTTAGGTAATATTGCCCCCTCCGGTTTCAGCTTATTCTCGGCGCGATGCGCCTCGACCGCTGAAACCACCTCCCCCGCTTGTGCGCTAGCGCGCACGCGGGGGCAGGCTACGCCGGTATGTTGAAGAAGTTGAGATGCCAGCGCATCTCTTCCTTGCTCAGCGGAAATCCGATGCCGCCCCGGGCCGGCATGATGTCGCGCGACGGCAGCTTCATGACAAAAGTCTGAATCTTGAAGGCGACACGCATGGACAGATGCGCGTGCCAGACCAGCGCGATGATCGGTTTGGCGTTGCCGGCAGACAGTATCTTCTTGACCGTCTGGTCGGTGACATTGGCCAGCACCGCCAGGGCAGCGACCACGACTTCGCGCCGGCCCGCCTGCGCTGCCTGTTCCACGAACAGTCCGTCCAGCTGGCCCTCCTTGCGCGCGGCCGCCACCGCGTCCGCCGGGGACACAGACGGATTCTCATGACCCGAGCTTTCCGCCAGCCGGGCGCGAAATTCGCGGTTGAGATGGACGC
This sequence comes from Rhizobium sp. Q54, assembly GCA_945882615.1. GTDB lineage: Bacteria > Pseudomonadota > Alphaproteobacteria > Micropepsales > Micropepsaceae > Rhizomicrobium. The sequence continues at coordinate 64,748 of CAMCWK010000013.1, forward strand.
GGGTGGCGTCGGACAGATCGTTGCGCGCCGCCAGCCGTTCCAGGATGGACGCGCCGACGAGGCTGCCGATGCGGCGGATGGCGCGGGCCGACAGGTCGGCGCGCAGCGCCAGCGGCACATGCCAGGCGTTGATCTCCTCGGCCTGTTCGACAATCTGCTCCATCGTTTCCTTGCGGATGCGGGCATCGCGGTTGACCAGCAGCGCCGCCACCGCCGGAACATTCAGCGACTGGACCAGCTTGTCGCTGACATCCTCGTTCAGCGGTTTGCGGCTGGCGATGGCGGTCAAGACTTGCTGGATCTGGCCGCAGGCGATGATCTCGATCAGGTCGGCATCCGACAGCAGTGGGGAATATTGCAGGATCGGCGCGGCGACGATCGCATTGACGTCGCGCGCCAGGATCAGCGCGATGTCGCGCGGCACGCAGTCCAGGCTCTTGACCTCTTCGGCCAGGATGGCGCGCACGCGCGTCGCGGCGTCGCGCGCCAGGCATTCCAGGGTTTCGATGGTGAGGGCGAAGATGTGCGAGCTTTCCCGCTCCGACAGGCCCGGCATCAGCCGCGCGATCTTGACCGCCAGTTCCGCGCGCACGTCTTCATTTTCGTCTTCCGCCAGCAGCCGGTTGGTGGCGGCAGGCGCGCTCCGATTCGCCGCCACGGCGGCGCGCGTCGCCGGCGCACCATGGGCGGCGAGATATTGCAGCACATCGGCGCCGGCATCGGTGCGCGACGCAAGTTGGAGCGCGCCTTCCGGATGCTGGGTGCGGATATCCAGAATATCCAGGGCATCGCGCGGGTCGAGACCCGGCTTGGCAATGGCGATCGGCGACGATTTCTGACCCATGGTTCCTTCCGTTCCGCCCCGTCGCATTGTGACCCCAGCGCTTTAACAGCCGCTAAAGAGGCATGGTGGACAGGTGTTAACGGTGCTTGCGCACCCGCCCTGCCCGCGCCATGTTTGCGCCCATGAAAAGCCCGGCCAGCGCCGAAAAAGACCGGAAATCACCCGATCAGCGGCCCGATTTCAGTCCCGATTTCCGGCATGTGAAAAGCTGGATTTTCGACCTCGATAACACGCTCTACTGCGCGGGCAACGGCATCTTCGCGCAGATTGAATCGCGCATGACCGATTACCTGGCCGCCTTCCTGAAGTTGCCGCGCGATTGCGCCCGCGTCCGGCAGAAGGAACTTTACCGCCAGTATGGCACCACCTTGAACGGCCTGATGCGCGAGCATGCGTGCGATGCGGAGGATTATCTCAGCTTCGTGCACGACATCGATCTGGGCGCACTGGGCCCCGATTCCGCGTTGAGCGCGGCGCTGGCCGCACTGCCCGGCAAGCGGTTCGTCTTCACCAATGGTTGCCGCGACCATGCACAGCGCATCCTGGACCGGCTGGACCTGGCCCACCTGTTCGACGCGGTCTGGGACATCCGCACCATCGGCTTTGCCCCCAAGCCGCAAGCCAGCGCCTATGACGCCGTGGTGGCGGCAAGCGGGGTGAACCCCAGCGAATCCGCCATGTTCGAAGATATCGCCCGCAACCTGGTGCCGGCCCGCGCGCTTGGCATGACCACGGTATGGTTGAAAACCGACGCGCCCTGGGGCAATCACGGGCCGCTGATGGATGTATCCGCCGGCGATATCGACCATGAGACCGAAAATCTCACCCAGTTCTTGCAGAATATCAGGATTTGACCATGAGTGATTTGAGCGCCGCCATTGAAGCCGCCTGGGACAGGCGCGAGACGTTGGGCGTCACCAGCAAAGGCGCGGAACGCGATGCGGTGGAAGCCGCTCTGGACGCGCTGGACAATGGCTCCCTGCGCGTGGCCGAAAAGATCGACGGCGCCTGGAAAGTGAACGAATGGCTGAAGAAGGCCGTGCTGCTGTCCTTCCGCCTGAACGACATGAAGCTGATTCCCGGCGGCCCCGGCGGCGCGGTGTGGTGGGACAAGGTGGATTCCAAGTTCGCCGGCTGGACGGAAGAAAAATTCCGCGCCGCCGGTTTTCGTGCCGTGCCCGGCGCCATCGTTCGCCGCAGCGCCTTTATCGCCAAGGGCGCGGTGCTGCTGCCCAGCTTCGTCAATGTCGGCGCCCGGGTTGGCGAAGGCACCATGATCGACACCTGGGCCACGGTCGGATCCTGCGCCCAGGTTGGCTCGCACTGCCATATCTCGGGCGGTGCGGGTCTTGGCGGCGTGCTGGAACCTCTGCAGGCCGCCCCCACCATCATCGAGGACAATTGCTTCATCGGCGCCCGCGCCGAAGTGGCCGAAGGCGTGATCGTGGGCGAGGGCAGCGTGCTGTCGATGGGCGTTTACCTGTCAGCCTCGACCAAGATCATCGACCGCGCCAGCGGCGAAGTGCATATGGGCAAGGTGCCGCCCTATTCGGTGGTGGTGTCGGGTTCGCTGCCGTCAGGCAATGGCCCCAACCTCTATTGCGCCGTTATTGTGAAGCGCGTGGACGAGAAGACCCGCGCCAAGACCTCCATCAACGAATTGCTGCGCGATTAAATGCCCACTTCCAACACAACCGAGATTGACGCCCTTGCCCTGGCCCAGGCCCTGATCCGCCGCCCGTCGGTGACGCCGAAGGATGCCGGCGCATTGGATGTGCTGGAGGCGGTGCTGAAGGAGCTGGGCTTCACCACCCATCGCCTCCCCTTTGGCGATGTCGACAATCTCTATGCGCGGCTGGGCGATTCCGCTCCGCACTTCTGCTTTGCCGGCCATACCGATGTGGTGCCGGTGGGCGAAGGCTGGCAGCAGGAACCCTTTGCCGCGACGGTGAAGGACGGCATGCTCTATGGCCGGGGCGCCGCCGACATGAAATCGGCCATCGCCGCCTTTGTCGCCGCCGTGTCGAAAACCGGGGCCCCGAAAGGCTCCATCAGCCTCCTGATCACCGGCGATGAGGAAGGCGTGGCGGTCAACGGCACCGTGAAGCTTCTGGAATGGCTCAAGGCGCGGGGCGAGACGATCGACCATTGCGTGGTGGGCGAGCCCACCAGCGTGGGCAAGGCCGGCGACACGCTGAAGATCGGGCGGCGGGGCTCGATCAATTTCAAGCTGGCGGTGAAGGGCGTGCAGGGCCATGTCGGCTATCCGCAAAAGGCCAAGAACCCGATTCCGGTGCTGGCCGAACTGGTGACCCAGATGGCCGGCCACAAGCTGGACAAGGGCAACGATCATTTCGATCCCTCGACCCTGGCCTTCACCACGGTGGATGTCGGCAATGACGCCACCAATGTGATTCCGGGCGAGGCGCGCGCCGCCTTCAACATCCGCTTCAATGACAGGCACACGCCCGACAGCCTGAACAACTGGGTGAACGACCGCGTCACCCAGGTGGCCCGCCAGTCCGGCTGCCAGATCGACGTCACCTCCCAGACCAGCGGTGTCTCCTTCCTGACGGCGCCGGGCAAGTTCACCCAGCTGGTCAGCGACACGGTGGCCAGCGTCACCGGCCAGTCGCCGCTCTTCTCCACCAGCGGCGGCACCTCCGACGCGCGTTTCATCAAGGATTTCTGTCCGGTGGTGGAACTGGGCCTGGCCGGCGCCACCATGCACAAGGCCGATGAGTGTGTGGCGGTGGAGGAGATCGCGGCCCTGACCGATATCTACGCCGCGTTGCTCAAGGCCTATTTCGCGAAGCCTCCGCTTTGAGCAGCGCGCCTATCGGGATTTTTGATTCCGGCATGGGCGGGCTGACCGTGATGCGCGCCCTGAAGGCGCGGCTTCCCAATGAATCCTTCGTTTATCTGGGGGATACGGCGCGCCTGCCCTACGGCACCAAAAGCGTCGACACGGTGACGCGCTATGCGGTGCAGGCCAGCGCGGCGCTGATGAAGCATGACATCAAGCTGTTGGTGGTGGCCTGCAACACCGCCAGCGCCGCCGCCCTGCCGGTCCTGGCCGAAACGCTCGCGCCTTTGCCGGTGGTGGGGGTGATCGAGCCAGGCGCACAGGCTGCGGTCGCTGCGGCGCCGGACGGACCCATCGCCGTCATCGCCACCGAAGGCACGGTGAGAGGCGGCGCCTATGTCCGCGCCATCCAGGCCATCGCGCCGCACATGCCGGTGGTGCAGCAGGCCTGCCCGCTATTCGTGGCGCTGGCGGAAGAAGGTTTGCGCGACGGGCAAATCGCCGAACTGGCGGCGCAGCGCTATCTGGGTCCCTTGCTGGCCACCATGCCGCGGCCGCGCGCCCTGGTGCTGGGCTGCACGCATTTTCCGGTGCTGATAGACACGATCGCCAAGGTTGCGGGGCCGGATGTGGCGCTGGTGGACAGCGCCCAGACCACGGCGGCGGCGGTGGAAGCGATCTTGCAGGAAAAAGGGCTGTTGAACATGGACGGCGTGATGGCGCCACGTTTCCTGGCGACCGATGCGCCGGGCCGCTTCGCCCATCTGGGCGAAATCTTCTTAGGGGAACCGATCGATCCCGGCGCGGTCACGCTGGTGGATTTGTAATCAGCCGCGGCGGGCCGCATCGATGGCGGCCACATCGATCTTCTTCATCGTCATCATGGCTTCAAAAGCGCGTTTGGCTTCCGCGCCACCGGCCGCCATTGCCTCGGTCAGGGTGCGCGGCGTGATCTGCCAGTTCACGCCCCATTTGTCCTTGCACCAGCCACAGGCGCTTTCCTGTCCGCCATTGCCGACAATGGCGTTCCAGTAGCGGTCGGTTTCTTCCTGATTGTCCGTGGCGATCTGGAAGGAAAAGGCTTCGCTCTGCTTGAAAGCATCGCCGCCGTTCAGGCCCACGCAGGGAATGCCGGCGACGGTGAACTCCACCACCAGCACATCGCCCGCCTTGCCGGAGGGAAAATCGGCCGGCGCCGTATGGATGGCGCCAACGCTGCTGTCGGGGAAGGTCTTGGCATAGAAGCGGGCGGCGGCTTCCGCGTCCTTATTGTACCAGACGCAGATGGTGTTCTTGGCGATTGCCATGGCTTGTCCTTTCGCTTTGGAACCCAGGGTTTGGCTGGACTCCGGCTTCTTCAACGTCCCAAGGACGGCGACGGACCTGGTAATCCGACACGGATACGAATTTTTTTAAGCCGGATAGTCCACGCGCACCAGATAAAGCCCACCCGGCGGCGAAACCGGACCGCAGCGCGAGCGGTCCCTGGCCACCAGGGCTTGCGCGACATCGCGCGGTTTCCATTTGCCTTCGCCCACCAGCTTCAGGGTTCCTGCAAAGGAGCGGATCTGATGATGCAGGAAGGAGCGGGCCGACGCCTCGATATGGATTTCATCGGCGCGACGCGACACGTCCAGCCGGTCCAGCGTCTTGACCGGCGAGGCCGACTGGCATTCGGCGGCGCGGAAGGTCGTAAAGTCATGGTGACCAACAAGCGCCTGTGCCGCCACATGCATGGCTTCGGCGTCCAGTTTGGGACTGACATGCCAGACCCGGCCCTCTTCCAGCGCTGGGGGGCTGCGGCGATTCAGAATGCGAAACAGGTAGTGCCGTGATTTGGCGGAAAAACGGGCGTGGAATTCGCCGTCAGTCTCCATCGCATCCAGCACCACCACCGGCGCGGGGCGCAGATAATGGTTCAGCGCATCACGCACCTTGCCGGCGTCAAAATTCTTCACCAGATCGAAATGCGCCACCTGCCCCAGGGCATGGACCCCGGCATCGGTGCGGCCCGCGCCGGTGACGGTGACGCGCTCACCGGACAGTTTTTCGATGGCGTCTTCCAGCGCGCCCTGCACCGAGGCGCCTTCGGCCTGGCGCTGCCAGCCGACAAAGGGCCCGCCGTCATATTCCAGTGTCAGGCGGAAGCGCGGCATCAGGTGAGCAGCGTTCCGGGCGGCAGGGCAAAACCCTTGAGCAGTTCCGCCGCTGTCATCGCCGACTTTCCGGCGCGCTGCACTTTCAGCAATTTGAGCGCGCCCTCGCCGCAGGCCACGGTCAGCGCATCATCCAGCACCGCGCCC
>CAMCWK010000014.1 GCA_945882615.1 Rhizobium sp. Q54
TCGATTTGCCCTGTGACGTCGCAACCTCTATCTGCCGCAGCAACGTCACTATCTGCTCCGGCGTCGGTCTCTTCTTCCGCATCTCCAAGCTCCTTTCCAAGCCAATTTCTATCAATTCGCTTGGTACAAAAAGAGCCGGGCAGGTCAACTGGACCAGCTCTTCTCCAACCGGCCGATGCTGGGCCATGCCGATTATCGCATGCCGGTGCCGGGACTGTATTTGTGCGGTGCGGGTGCCCATCCCGGCGGCGGCGTCACTGGCGCCCCCGGCCATAACGCCGCCCAGGCGGTGCTCAAGGATCGCAAGAAACTCGAGCGCTTCTGAACGTCCTTTTTAATAAAATCATGGACCGGGCCTCGATTTCACGGTCATCTGGCGAAAATTCGGCACGGAGCGCCCTCTTGAAAATGTCCTTCCGTTGGTTTGGCGATAGCGATCCGGTTTCGCTCGCCTATATCCGCCAGATTCCCGGCATGCATGGCATCGTTTCGGCCATCTATGATGTGGCGGTGGGCGAGGTCTGGCCGATGGAGCGGATACTCGAACTGAAAGCCAAGGTGGAAGCACATGACCTGGCGCTGGATGTTATCGAGTCGGTTCCCGTCCATGAAGACATCAAGCTGGGCAAGCCCAGCCGCGATCACCTGATCGCCAATTACCAGCAGACCATCCGCAACCTGGGCGCCGCCGGTATCAAGGTGATCTGCTACAATTTCATGCCGGTGTTCGACTGGACCCGCACAAGCCTCGCCAAGCTGCTGCCCGATGGTTCCACCACGTTGACCTTCAGCACCAGGGAAGTCGAAGCCATCGACATCAGCAAAGGCATTTCGCTGCCCGGCTGGGATTCCAGCTACAAGCCCGACGAGCTCAAGGCGCTGCTGGCGGAATATTCCAAAATCAACGAGGAAAAGCTCTGGCAGCATCTGGCCTATTTCCTCAAGGCCATTGTGCCGGTTGCGGAAGAAAGAAACATCCGCATGGCGATCCATCCCGACGATCCGCCGCGCCCGATCTTCGGCCTGCCGCGCATCGTCAAGAACCGCGACGATCTGGAGCGTTTGCTGCGCATCGTCGACAGTCCGGCCAATGGGTTGACGCTATGCTCAGGTTCGCTGGGTGCTGGCCCGGAAAATAATGTCGAGGCGCTGGTGCGCGAATTTGGCGGGCAGGGGCGCATCCATTTCGCGCACCTGCGCAACGTCAAGGTCAATGCCGCCGGCGATTTCGAGGAAACCGCGCATAAGTCCGATTGCGGTTCGCTGGACATGGCCGCGATCGTGAAGGCCTATCACGATGTCGGTTTCGAAGGGTATGCCCGTCCGGATCATGGCCGCATGATCTGGGGCGAAAAGGGCAAGCCAGGCTACGGCCTGTACGACCGGGCGCTGGGCGCGGTCTATCTGAACGGCCTGTGGGAAGCGATCGACAAATTCGCGCCCGCGCGCAGGTAAGCTCGCCAGAGGCTAGTCAAGCCTCCGCATCCAGCCCAGGCCGGCGAGCGTGCCGCCTGCGGGATTGTATTCGCAGCCGATATGGCCGGCATAGCCCAGCCGTTCGATAAGCTGAAACACGCGCCGGTCATCCAGTTCGCCGCTCATGGGTTCGTGGCGCAAGGGCGCGGAGGAAACCTGGATATGTCCGGTGATGGGCATCAGGTCTTCCAGAGCGCGCGTGACATCACCATGGATGATCTGGCGATGATAGATGTCGAACTGCAATTTCAGGTTCGGCCGCTTCAGCTCATCGATCAGCACGGCCGCCAGTCCGAAATCATTCATCAGATAGAAGGGGACATCGCGGTTGTTGATCGGTTCCAGCAGGATGTCGATGCCGTCCGCGCCTGCCGCGTCGCAGGCCCACAGAATCGCGTCGCGATAGGCCGCCAGCGCGGGGGCTCCGGACCCGATGCCCGACATCAGATGCAGGCGGGGCGTGGCGGTAGCGCGCGCATAGGTGAGGGCGGTTTGGACCGAGGCGCGGAACGCGTCCCGACGCTCGGGCAGGCAGGCCAATCCCTTTTCTCCTGCCGCCCAGTCGCCGGGCGGCATGTTGAACAGGACCTGCTTCAGGCCGTGCCGCGACAGCAGCCGGGCGATCTCGTCCGGCTCATATTCATAGGGAAAGAGATATTCCACCGCCTTGAACCCGGTATCGGCCGCCGCGGCAAAACGGTCCGGGAAGGACCATTCCTTGAACATCCAGGACAGGTTGGCGGCGAATTTCAGGGGCATGTCCGGTTCATACGGTTTTGCTGGAACCTAGCGCCAGTCCGACTTTCTGTCATGCCCGCCTTTGCATCTGCACAAAAAGCTCAAAAGCGATAGACTCTGTCTATACAGGCGGCCAACCTGTCTGAAACATAAGGGAAGACCTTCGCATGCTGACGTCCAACCGGCGCGAGCTCATGATCGGCGCTGCCGCCCTGTTCGGATCGTCCCTGGCCGCACCTTTGGCCCGCGCCGCGACGGCGGCGCAAGCAGGCACACCGGCGGGCTTCACCACCTCGCGCGCGCTCTTCACCGACGAGCAGCGCGCCCTGGTGGCAGCGCTGAGCGAAGCGATCATCCCTACCACCGACACGCCAGGCGCCATCGCGGCAGGAGTTCCCGGTTTTATGGAAATGATGCTGGCCGACTGGTACGAGCCCACCGACCGCAACGAATTCATGGCCGGGCTTGGTGTCGTGGAAGGCTATGCGCGCGTGCGTTACGGGCGGCCTTTCGCAGGGCTGAACCCGGCGGCACAGGATGCGATCCTGACCCTGGCGATGGAGAAAGCCATACCGGGATTGTCCAGCCGCTTCTTCGAGCATTGCCGCCAGATGGTGATCCTGGGCTATTACTCCTCCGAGATCGGCTGCAAGCAGGAGCGTATCTATCTGCCGGTGCCGGGCCGCTATGACGGCGCCTACCCTTACGCCGAAGTCCGGCGCGTCTTCTCCTCCTGATCGAAAACACACACATGGCGACATACGATTTTGATGCGATTGTCATCGGCTCCGGGGTCAGCGGCGGCTGGGCAGCCAAGGAACTGTGCGAAAAGGGTATGAAGGTTCTGATGCTGGAGCGCGGCCGCATGGTCGAGCACCAGACCGATTATGTCACCGAAGGTCTGGGACCGTGGGAGCTGCCCTATCGCGGCACCCTGCCGCCCGCCCAGGTGGAGCGCGACTATCGCCTGGCCAAATGGGGCGGCGCCGCCAACACCGCCCAGACGCATTTCTACAGCAACGACCGCCTCAACCCCTTCGACTATGAAGGCTCCAAACCCTATCGCTGGGTACGGCCCAATCAGGTTGGCGGCAAGTCGCTGATCTGGGGCCGCGTCTCGCTGCGCTGGAGCAAGATCGACTTCGAAGCCAATGCGCGCGACGGCCATGGCAGCCCCTGGCCGATCAGCTATGACGAAATCGCGCCCTGGTATTCCTATGTCGAAAAATATGCGGGTATTGCCGGGTCGAAAGAGGGATTGCCGCAGCTCCCCGATGGCGAATTCCAGCCGCCGCATCCCTTGAACGTGGCGGAGCTGTGGGCGAAGGAACGGCTGGAAAAGGCCATGCCGGGCCGCAAGCTGATCTCGACCCGCACCGCCAACATGACCGAGGACAAGCCGGAGCAGGGGCGGACGCGCTGCCAGAGCCGTTCGCAATGCGCGCGGGGCTGTTCCTTCGGCGCCTATTTCTCGACCCAGGCCGTGACGTTGCCGGCGGCACGCGCCACCAACAACCTCACTCTGCTGTCGGATCAGGTGGTGACGAACCTGGAATATGATCCGGCGACCAAGCGGGTCACGGGTGTGCGGGCGATCGATACCAATACCATGCAGGCGAAGGTCTATCGCTCGCGCATCGTCTTTCTGTGTGCGTCGACCAATGCCTCGGTCCAGATTCTGCTCAATTCGCGGCTCTCGGGCAGCACTCGCAGCTTCGCAGATTCCAGCGGCACCCTGGGCCGTTACATGATGGACCACGCCTTCCGCACCTATACCTGGGGATCGGTACCGCAGGGCGAGCTCGATCCCTATATCGCCTATGGCCGGCGTCCCAACGGCGTCTATATCCCGCGCTTCCGCAACATCAACGGCCAGGATCCCGACGCCGATTTCGTGCGCGGCTATGGCCTGCAGGGTGCCGCCAGCCGCAACATCGCCGCGCCGGTCGGTTTCGGCAAGGCGATGAAGGAAGGTCTGCGCAGCTATGGTCCCTGGACCTTGCGCTTCACCACCTTTGCCGAATGTTTGCCCTACCGTGACAATAGCCTGACGCTGCATCCCACCAAGGTCGACCGGTTCGGCGTGCCGCTGGGGGTGTTCGACGTCACCTTCCGGTCCAACGAGATGAAGCTGCTGCGCGACTCCGCCATCGAGGGCCAGAAGATGCTGCGGGCCGCGGGGCTGGTGAATGTGGGTTCCTCCAGCGAGGAGCATGTGCCGGGTGACGCCATTCACGAGATGGGCGGCGCCTGCATGGGCAACGATCCGACGGCTTCGGTGGTCAACCGCTGGAGCCAGGCGCATGACGCGCCGAACCTGTTCATCACCGACGGGTCGCAGATGGCGTCCACCAGCTGCGTCAATCCGTCGATGACCTTCATGGCGCTGACGGCGCGCGCGGCCGATTACGCCGTCAAGCAGGTGAAGGCCAACGCGATTTAGCTGTACCGGGCGTCGAAAAACACAAGTGGGGGAAATAATAATGGGCTGGGCTGACAAACGCATTCTCTTTGCCGCGGGCTTTTTGCTGACCGCCACCGCCGCGCTGGCGCAATTGCCGCCGGTGCCACCCGCGCAGGGCATTCCCAAGCCCGGTCCGGTGGTCAAGGGCAAGCCGTACCAGCCGCAGACGCTGCTGCCCGGCGGCATCGTGATGCCGCTCTATCCGGCGGGCTCGTCCTTTCTGAATGCCAAGCGGGTGTCGGAAGCGGAAGTCTACACCATGGACGCATTCGTGCCGGGCCGGGTCGAGCGTATCGTCAACATCCATAATCCGTCGATTGAAGTGCATCTGGCGCGGCAGGCCGACAATACCGGCGCCGCGATCATCCTGGTGCCGGGCGGCGGCCACCGAACACTGGTGGTCGGCATTGAAGGCATCGATCCGGTGCCGTTCTTCTTCAATTATGGCGTCACCACCATCATCCTGCGCCACCGCCTGCGTCAGGATGGCTACGATGCCAAGGTCGACGCGGTGTACGACCTGCAACAGGCCATCCGGTTGGTGCGCGCCCATGCGGCGGAATGGAAGCTCGATCCCAAAAAGATCGGCGTAATGGGCTTTTCGGCGGGCGCCGAGCTGACCATGGCGGCGGCCATCCAGTATCCCGAGTTCGACGCGAAGAATAACGCGCCCAGCGATCCGCTGGCGGGCATCACCTCGCGCCCCGATTTCGTCGGTTCGATCTATCCGGGCCCGTCGCTCTTCACCAAGGGGGGCACGCCGCCGATTCCCAAGGATGCGCCGCCGTCCTTCCTCGTCTGCCCCGGTTGGGGCGACAAGGTTCACGCGGTCTGGGCCACGGAGTATTTCTCGGCGATGCTCAATGCCGGCATTCCCAATCTGGAAATGCATATCTACGCCATCGGCACCCATGGCCGTGGCCTCAGCTATCGCGAGGGCACATCGCTGGGCACCTGGCCGACCCGCTTTACCGACTGGTTCCGCGACCTGGGGTTTCTGAACAAGCCGGGCGTGGAGACACTGGCGGCGCGCGATGTGGCGGCCTTCGTCAAGCAGCCGCCCAAGTGAAGGGCGCGCGGCGCATTCTTGCGGGGCTGTCGCTGGCGTTGCTCGCGGCAATCCCGGGCAGGGCGCAGGGCCCCGAGACCGCCAGCTTCGACTGGTTCGAATATGCCGGGAACGACACCACCTTCAATTTCCCGAAGGGAGCGAATGAGTATCGCAATCCCGTCCTGGCGGGCTTTTATTCCGATCCCAGCATCACGCGGGTGGGGAATGATTATTATCTCACGGCTTCCACCTTCACCTATTTTCCCGGCCTGCCGGTGTTCCGCAGCCGCGACCTGGTGAACTGGACCCAGATCGGCAACGCCATCGACCGGCCCGGCATGCTGGATTTCGACGGGCTCGGCCTGTCGCGCGGTGTCTTCGCGCCGTCCATTTCGCATCACGACGGCATCTTCTATATCGTCAATACCTGTGTGGATTGCGGCGGCAATTTCATCATCACGGCGAAGAATCCCGCCGGCCCCTGGTCCGATCCGGTCTGGATTGCGGACGTCCCCGGCATCGATCCCTCGTTGTTCGTCGATGACGATGGCTCGGCCTGGCTGATGAACAATGCCGCGCCGGCCGGGCCTGCGCTCTATGAAGGCCATCGCGCCATCTGGATACGACGCTTTGATCTCAAGGCGCTGAAGACCAGCGGTCCTTCCACCATGATCGTCGATGGCGGCGTGGATATTTCGCAAAAACCGATCTGGGCCGAGGGGCCGCACATCTTCAAGCGCGACGGGCGCTATTACCTGATCACCGCCGAAGGCGGCACCGCCATCAACCATTCCCAGGTGGTCTATCGCGGCGACCGTCCCGAAGGGCCGTGGACGGCTTACCCCCGGCCCATTCTCACCCAGCGCGATCTCGAGCCCCAGCGGCGCTATCCGGTGACCTCCGCCGGACATGCCGACTTTGTCGAAACCCAGAATGGCGAATGGTGGGCGACTTTCCTGGCCATCCGTCCCTATGGCGACGATCTGTACAATACCGGCCGCGAGACCTTCCTGCTTCCGGTGCATTGGCGCGACGGCTGGCCCATCCTCACCGCGCCGGGACAGGCGATTGCACCGGTGGTGCGCTATCCCGACCTGCCGCGCGAAAAGCCGCCGGCCATTCCCACCAGCGGCAACTTCGTTCTGCGCGAAGAGTTCGACCACAAGGCGCTGGCGCCCTACTGGATGACCCCCCGCGTTCCGAAATCCGCCTGGCACCGGTTGCGCGGGGGAAGGCTGGAACTGAACCCGCGCGCCGCGCGCATCAGTGAAAGGTTGCAGCCCAGCTTTATCGCCCGCCGCCAGCAGCACCTCACCATGACGGCTTCCACCAGCCTCAGCTTCGCCGCGCCCGTGGCCGGCGATAAGGCGGGCCTCGTGGTCTATCAGGATGATGCGCATTACTATTTCATCGGCATCGTCAATGACGGCGGACAGCGGATGCTACGGGTCGAGCGCCGCGCCGGCGCAAGCGACCCCGCGGATGGCGTGGTGCTGGCATCGGCGCCGCTGGCCGACAAGGCGCCGATGCGCCTTCGTATCGCGGCGCGGGGCGGACGCTATGATTTCAGCTATGGCGGCGATGGACAGGGCTGGACTCCGCTGCTGATGGATGCCGATGGCACCATCCTGAGCACCAAGGTGGCCGGCGGGTTCGTTGGCGCCATGATTGGCCTTTACGCCCATTCGCTGTCAGGCCCGCACTAGCCATGGGACAATATAGCGGTTGAACCGGCGCGCCTTGCCGGATAGCTGCATATCATGTCTGCGGCAAAACAGTCCCATCCCGATCTGGTTCACTTCGCGCTCGCGGTTGGCGGCTTTGCCATTGGCACCACAGAATTCGCCACCATGAGCCTGTTGCCCTATTTCGCGCGCGACCTGGGCATTGACGCGCCGACCGCCGGCCATGTGATCAGCGCCTATGCCCTGGGGGTGGTGATGGGCGCCCCGCTGATCGCGGTGCTGTCCGCCAAGATCGCGCGCCGCACGCTGCTGATCGGGCTGATGCTGGTCTTCGCGCTGGCCAATGGATTGACGGGGTTGGTGCAGTCCTATCCCGAGATGTTGCTTCTGCGCTTTCTCAGCGGGTTGCCGCATGGCGCCTATTTCGGCGTGGCCATGCTGGTGGCGGCATCGCTGGTGTCGCATCAGCGCCGCGCCCAGGCTTCGGCGCGTGTCCTGATGGGGCTGACGGTCGCCACCATCATCGGCGTGCCCGCCGCCAACTGGCTCGGACAGGCGATCGGCTGGCGCTGGGGCTTTGGCATCGTGGCGCTGCTGTCTTTGTTGACCGCAACGCTGGTGGCGCTCCATGCCCCGCACCAGCCGCCCGCCAAAGGCGCCAGTCCGCTCACCGAACTCAAGGGACTGAAGAACAAGCATGTCTGGTTGACATTGGGCGTAGGCGCGGTTGGCTTTGGCGGGCTGTTCACGGTCTACACTTATCTGGCCGACACGCTGCTGGAAGTGACGCAGGTGCCGCCATCCTGGGTGCCGCCGGTATTTGCGGTGTTCGGCTCGGGCATGATGGCCGGGCTGTTGCTGGTGCCGCCTTTCGCGCATCGCAACCTGATGAAGGCGGCGGGCTGGCTGCTGTTATGGTTCGCAGCCACGCTTTGCCTTTATAGTTTCATGACCGGGAATATCTGGACCATCACCCTGGCCGTTTTCCTGATCGGGCTGGGTGGGGCGATGGGCCCGGTGTTGCAGACACGATTGATGGATGTGGCGGGTGAATCCCAGACGCTGGCCGCCGCGTTGAATCATTCGGCCTTCAATGTCGCCAATGCGCTGGGGCCGCTGCTCGGTGGTATCGCCATTGCCCAGGGCTTGGGCCTGTCCGCTACCGGCTTTGTCGGGGCGGGCCTGGCGCTGGGCGGGCTGGCGATCTGGGCAATCGCCTATCGTCAGAGATAAGGCAGCAACAGGCGCGCCGCCGCATTGCGCAGGCGCAGCCATATCGGTTCCGCTGCCAGGCATTCGGGCTCCAGCCGGGCGCCCCGCGCGATCTTTTCATCGATGATCAAGTCCAGCCGGGCGGTGAAATCCCGGTTGACGCATTCCACATCCAGCTCGAAATTGAGCCGGAGGCTGCGCACATCCCAGTTGGATGAGCCGATCCAGCTCCATTCCCCGTCCACGGTGCAGAGCTTGGCGTGATCGAAGGGCTCCGGCGTGGCGAAGATGCAGGCCTTGATGTGCAGGAAAAAGCGCAAGTGCCCGCGCATCGCCCAGTCCATCACCCGCTGGTCGCTTTTCTTCGGGACGACAATTTGCACTTCAACGCCGCGCAGCCCGGCTTGGGCGATTGCGAATTGCAGCCGCGGATCTGGCAGGAAGTAGGGTGTGACGATTCGGATGCGCTTCCTGGCCAGCGACAGCGCCGCCCCCAGGATCATTTCGGACTTGTAGATGTCGGCGTCGGGGCCCGAGCGGACGGCTCGCGCAAAAACGTCACCCATGGGCGTCAAGGGCGGCCACCAGCATGCGTCATCCAGCAGCTCTTCGGTGGTGAAGGTCCAGTCGCGGGCGAACGCATCCATGATCACCCGCACCACGGGCCCTTCGATGCAAAAATGCATATCGGTGATGGCCTTCGGACCGAACCGGCGCCGGGAGTTCTCGATCCCGATATTCATGCCGCCAGTGAAGGCAATGCGCCCGTCCACCACCAGCACCTTGCGATGGTTGCGCATGTTGAGGAACGGCATGCGCCAGGGCAGGCAGGTGTGCAGGAAGCGCTCGCAGTGAACGCCGCCCGCGCGCATCCGGCGCAGGATAGGGATGAAGAAATATCCGGCGCCAACACCGTCCAGCAGCACCCGCACCTTTACGCCGCGCCGGGCGGCTTCGATCAGGGCGTCGGCGAATTCGCGGCCCGTATCGTCGTTGCGGAAGATGTAGGAGGTCAGGCCGATGCACTGCCTGGCGCCGCGGATCGCCTCCAGCATGACGGGATAGGCCTCGTCGCCGTTGTTCAGCGCCGTCACGGCATTGCCCGCTGTCAGCGGCTCGCCCGTCACGCGTCCACTGGCGTCGCAAAGCAGGGCGATGTTTTCCGCCGTTTGCGGACAGGCGGGACCGGGGCCGCCGGCCCGGGCGTCCAGCCAGCGCATTTTCACGGCCCGTCGCGTCACCCGGTTGATGCCAAACAGGTAATAGAGCAGGGAGCCGAAGATCGGCGCCAGCCAGACCAGCCCAATCCAGCCCAGGGCCCGGGGTACGTCGTTCTTCTTGAGCAGGATGTCGACCGTCACCAGCCCCGCCAGCAGGACGTAGACGCTCAGTGCTACCCCCTCCAGCAGCGGGGTCGACCATTCTATGGGGATTGGAAACATTTTCCCGTAAGACCGTTTTTCTTATGCTATTCGAAGGGTTAGACTTGAAACTTGTTCGAAATTCGCCAGTTTAAATAAGCATAGTGTCTATAACGCATTCAGGGCCGAATATGGCGCCGTCTTTTCCGAATCATTCCGCAGACACTTCCCTGCGCGTGGTGAGCTGGAATCTGTTGCGCCGGGTCGGCGCGGGCGTGGAAGACGTCGCCAAGCTGGTGAAGAGCCATCATCCCGACCTGCTGCTGCTGCAGGAATGCACCGAGGATATCATCACCCTGCCGTCGCTGGTGGGAGGGCATTTCTTCCGCCATCCCATGCAATCGCGCATCTATGGCCTGGCCGCGTGGAGCCCGCATCCCTTTGCCGCCTCCACCGAAATCCGTCTGCCGGCCTCCATCCTGCCGGGCCGGGTGCCGCCCCGCCTGGCACAGCTCATCGTCTTTCGCGACATCACTTTCGCCAATGTGCATCTGAGTCACGGCCAGTTCCTCAATCGCTTCCAGCTGCGCCACATCATCGAACAGATGGAAGGCCCCGCCGCCATCATCGGCGACTTCAATGCGGTGGGCCCGGTGGGCTTGCAGGGGTTCAGCGATATCGGCCCGCGCCGCCGCACCCATCGCGCCGGCAAGATCGTCAATCTGCGGCTGGACCGCTGCATCGCGCGCGGTCTGGTCTGCTCGGCGTCCGAAGTGCTCGACAAGGGGCCCAGCGACCATCACCCCATGGTGCTGAACATCACGGCCTCCGGCGCCTTCCGCACGCCGTCGCTGGAAGACAGCGCGCTGATTGGGATTCACTAGAGGGCGAGCTTCGCCGCGGTCTTTTCCAGATTTCTGGCAGTGCTCGCCAGCATTTCCGCCAGCGGTTTTTCCCCGTCATTGATGCAATAGGCCGCTTTCAGTCCAATGTTGCGCAGCTGTTCGGGTGACGCGGACAGCTTGCCGCTCAGCGCGATCACCGGGGTTTTTCCGGCGCGGCCACACAGGCCCTGGATCAGTTTTCCCTGCGCGCTCTGGCCGTCGAGATGGCCTTCGCCGGTGATGATCAAGTCGGCCTCGCGCGCGGCCGCGTCAAAGCCGGTCATGTCCAGCACGATTTCGATGCCGCGCCTTAAGGTGGCGCCAAAAAACGCCATCGCTCCGAAGCCCAGCCCGCCGGCGGCACCAGCGCCTGGCGTCTGGGCGATGTCGCGGCCAAGCTGGTCTTTCACCAATTCTGCAATGTGTCGCAATCCGCCATCCAGGAAGGTGAGGCTTTCCTTCGTGCCGCCCTTTTGCGGCCCATAAATCCAGGCGGCGCCGGTGGGACCGAAGAGCGGATTGGTCACGTCACATAACACTTCCATGCTTTCGAACGGCGTCGGCGCGGGGACGAGGGTGACGATATTTTTCAGCTCCCCGCCATTGGGCGTCACGGGCCTGCCATGCGCATCCAGAAAGCCCCAGCCCAGTGCCGCCGCCGCGCCGATGCCGGCGTCATTGGTGGCGCTGCCGCCGATCGCCAGAATGGCGCGCTTGGCGCCATGCGCCTTGGCGTCGGCCAGCAACTGTCCGGTGCCGAAGGTGGAGGCTTTGAGCGGGTCGCGTTCCGCCAGGCTCAGACGCTGCAACCCGCTGGCCTCGGCCATTTCCACCACGCAGGTTGCGGCATCCGCCGACAGGCCATAGCGCCCTTTGATGGGGCGGCCCAGAGGATCGGCGACTTCCTTTTCCATCCAGTTCAGGCCGAGGGGGCCGCGCAGCACGTCCAGCAGGCCTTCGCCGCCATCCGACAGTGGCATTTCAGTAATGCGCGCATCGGGATGGCTTTGGCGCAGGCCGCTGGCGATGGCGCGGCAGACATCATCGGCGGCAAGCGCGTCCTTGAAGGAGTCACAGGCGATCAGGATATTCATGGGGCGCGGTTATAGAGGGATGTTTCAGCCCGCGAAACCACCCTGTGCGAGGTAGGCAATTTCTTCGGGCGTCGAGACGCGTCCCATCACGGCATTGCGGTGGGGAAAGCGGCCGAAACGCGTGATCAGGTCCGCATGGAGTTTTGCATAATCCAGCCCCAGTTTGTCGCCAAGCTTTTCAAACAGCGCCACCGCCCGCGCCTGGGACCCGGCATCCTCGTGATGCTCAAAGGGCAGATAGAAGAAGGCGCGCAGGCCTGGCTCGGTCTGGGCGTCGAAGCCGCGCGCCAGCGCCCGCTCCGCGATCTCGCGCGCCATGGCGTCGGTGGCGAAGGCATGGGCGGAGTGCCGATAAAGGTTGCGGGGAAACTGGTCGGTCAGCAGCAGCAAGGCGAGCGCGCCTTCCGCCGCGTTTTCCCAATCCGCCAGATCGCCCCGCGCCGCGATCAGGTGTGCCTCGCCAAAGCGTTCCTGTATCTGCGCGTCGAACGCCGCGCCGCCGCCGAACCATTTTTTGGGTCCGGCTTCGCGCCAGAAGGCAATGACATCCGATGGGGTGATTTCGCTCATGATGTCCTTTCTTTAAGCGGAAAACACGTTGCACGGCCGCGGGTTCCTGTTCTTATGCACGCCATGACCTGGTTGCGCATCACTCTCGTGCTGGTTGCCGTCCTGATTTTGGGCGCGCAGGCCAAGGAAGACCGCAGTTTCACCGAATGCCCGGAATGCCCGGAGATGGTGGGCATTCCGGCGGGAAAATTTCTGATGGGCAGCCCGGCGCGGGAAGCCGGACGGTTTGATTCCGAAGGGCCGCAGCGCGCGGTGACGCTCAAGGCCTTTGCGCTGGGAAAATATCCTGTCACCAGCGGGCAGTTCCTCACTTTCCTCAATGCCACCGGCTACCGGCCCAAGCCCTGCAACGAAATGCTGGGGCTGGGCTGGAAGCAGCTGTTTCGCGGTCAGGCCGCCACCCCCACCGATGTCGAGCCGCCGCTATGGCCGGCGGTGTGTCTGGACTGGAAAGACGCCGAAGCCTTTATCGCCTGGATCAATGCCCGCGCCCGTGCCGCCCGCCCCGCCCTGGGCGCCCGCAATCCCTATCGCCTGCCCAGCGAGGCGGAATGGGAATATGCCGCCCGCGCCGGCACCAATACCGCGCGCTGGTGGGGCGAGGAGATCGGTCAGGGCAATGCCAACTGCAATGGCTGCGGCAGCCAGTGGGACAACAAGCTGCTGGCGCCGGTGAGCAGCTTCGCGCCCAATCCCTTCGGTATCGTCGGCATGTTGGGCAATGTCTGGGAATGGACCGCGGACTGCTGGCATCCGTCCTATGTCGGCGCACCCACCGATGGCCGTGCCTGGACAGAATCTTTCTGCGTCCGGCGCAGCATTCGGGGGGGCTCGTGGAACAATGTCCCGATCTTCATCCGCAGCGCCGCACGGGCCGGGGCCGCGGAAAACGGCGCCGGCGATTATGATTATTCAACCTTGACCGGATTTCGGCTCGCGCGGGATTTACCGTAGGACTGCTTTGGGATCGAGATCGATAGTCAACACCGTGACGCGGTCATAGCGTCCCGGCGGCAGCCGGATAGGAGACGACAGCAAGGCGGCGTTGCGCGCGCTTAGCGCCATGTTGCGAAACGCACCGTCGCTGTGAAAGCGCGCCTGGTCCACAACGGTAACCTCGTCGATCACGCCGCTGCGCAGCAGCCGCACCCGCACCACCACCGGCAGGTCGCGTGCGCCCGCGATGCCAAGATCGGGTAGCCAGCGCCGCAAAATCTGCGCCCGTATGAAATCCCGGAGGGCATAGTTGCCTTCGCCGCCGCCCGCGCCGCCGCTGTTCAGCGTGCCGCTATTGTCGGCGTCGGGCAGTGCCCTATCGGGGGCTTTCAGCTGTGCCAGCGCGCGCAGTCTGGCCGACAGAGGATCGACCGGCTCGCGCACACTGTCCGGCCTGGTTCCTGCGGGCGCGGGGGCGCTGTCGGGACGGGCCACGGCCGTCTGCAATCGCGCTGCCGGCGCGGTGCTGCCTTGGCCCCGCGTGCCCCCGATCACCAGATCCACGGGAAGGGCGCGAAATATCGTCGGCTGCATTTGGGAGCGGTGCGCGAGATACCACAACGCGGCCAGCAGCAGCGCCCCATGCAGCAGCAGCGAAAAGCCGATCCCGCCCCATCGCTCCCGGATTTGCCTGACCCGACTGGTGTCCATCGGGCCAGTCTATGAATTTAACCCTTCCTGCGCTATTGAGCCGTGATGAAGATCAAGCTCCATCAGAATGACCTGCCGGACGGCCTGAATCTGGGCCCGGTCGTGGCGATCGACACCGAAACGCTGGGTCTCAACCCTTTTCGCGACCGGCTCTGCCTGGCGCAATTGTCGTCGGGCGACGGGGTCTGCCATGCGGTGCAGTTCGCAGCCGGAAATTACGCGGCGCCCAATCTGAAAAAGCTTCTGGCCGATCCCGCCACCACCAAGCTGTTCCATTTCGCCCGCTTCGACATCGCCATGTTCCGCCGCTATCTGAATGTGGAGTGCAAACCGGTCTATTGCACCAAGATCGCCTCCAAGCTGGTGCGCACCTATACCGACAGGCATGGCCTCAAGGATCTGGTGCGCGAACTGTTGGGCGTCGAATTGTCGAAGGAGCAGCAATCCTCCGACTGGGGCGCCAAGGCGCTGACGGAGAAGCAGCTCTCCTATGCCGCCAATGACGTCGCCCATCTGCACCAGCTGAAGGCGGCACTGGATGCGATGCTGGCGCGCGAGGGCCGCACCAATCTGGCCAAGGCCTGTTTCGACTTCCTGCCGAGCCGCGCCGAGCTGGATCTGGCGGGCTGGGAAGACGTTGACCTTTTTGCGCACTGATGTGCGCGGGGGCATCTTAGCCCATTGATGCTCCGTAGTCGGAGCGTTTGCACCGTAAACCGGCCCGCCTTGCGGTCGGTCCCATTTCGCGCGAAACTTGGCACGAAATTCGCTTAACGCCTCCGTAACCTGGGTGGCCTAAGCTGGCGCGTATGTAAATACGCAATAATATCAAAGGCTTGAATGTCACCCTCCAAGGCAAACCTGACACCCGTGACGGTCGATAACGCGGCCAGCGATTTGGCGGCTGCCCGCCGGGTGCTGAGCACGGCCGCGGCGGCGCTGGAGAGCCTGGCCGACTGCCTGGACGCAGACTTTACCCGGGCCGTGGGTCTGATCCTCGGTGTCAAAGGCCGCGTCATCGTCAGCGGCATGGGCAAGTCGGGCCATATCGCCCGCAAGATCGCCGCCACCCTGTCCTCGACCGGGACCCCGGCCTATTTCGTTCATCCCGCCGAAGCCAGCCATGGCGACATGGGTGCCATCACCCGCCAGGACGCGCTGCTGCTGCTGTCCTGGGGCGGGGAGACGGCGGAGCTTTCCGACCTCATCACCTATGCCAAGCGCCACGGCCTTCCCATCATCGCCATCGGCGCCAATCCGGACTCAACCCTGATCAAGGCGGCGGACGTAAAGCTGCTGCTGCCGCGCGCCCCCGAAGCCTGTCCCATGGGGCTGGCGCCCACCACCTCGACCACCATGATGCTGAGCCTGGGCGATGCCCTGGCGGTGGCGCTGATGGAGCGCAAGGGTTTCTCGCCCGACCAGTATCGCGATTTTCATCCCGGCGGATCGCTTGGCCGGGCCCTGGTGCGGGTGTCCGACCTGATGCATAGCGGCGGCGAGATCCCGCTGGCCGCGCAAGGCGCCGGGATGCGCGAGGTTCTGCTGACCATGGCCTCGGGCCGGATGGGCTGTGTCGGCATCGTGGACGGCGACGGCAATCTTGTCGGCATTGTCACCGATGGTGATGTCCGCCGCCACGCGGAAAAAGGCTTCGAGAACCGCGCCGCGCGCGATGTGATGACCAGGGGCCCCCAGATCGCCAATCCCGATCAGCTGGCGGCCGAGGCCCTCAGCCTGATGACAGAAAAGAAAATCACCCAGCTTTTCGTGCTGGAAGAAGGCGGCGGCAAGCCGCTCGGCATCCTGCACATCCATGACTGCCTGCGCGCGGGGCTTGCATAATGGAGATGGCATGAGCATGGCAGCGGATGAGAACCGCCCGCAGTATGACTGGTCGGCACGGGTCCGCACCACCGCCAGAGAAGCACTGCGTTATTCCAAATTCGTCTATCTGATGAAGCGGCTGCTGTCGCTGGGCGCGTTCCTGATTATCGCGGCGGTGCTGGCCTTCTTTTTCGTCCAGCGCCAGCCGCGCCAGCTCTCCATGTCTTATGAAAAGTTGGGCCGCATCGAGAACGATCTTGCCATGGTCAAGCCCCGGTTGACCGGTGCTGACGCCAAAGGCAATCCGTTTGTGATCACCGCTGACATGGCGGTGCAGGATTCCCAGAACGCCAAGAAAGCCAGCCTTCAGAATCTCGAAGCCGATCTGGCAATGGACAAGACCAGTTGGGTCAATGCCCGCGCCCGCGCCGGCATGGTGGATATGGCGGCGGGCAGGCTGGAGCTGACCGGCGGCATCGATATCTTCACCGACACGGGCTATGAACTGCACAGCCAGAGCGCCTCGATGAACCTGAAACAGAGCGTGGTGCACGGCCACCAGCCGGTAACCGGGCAGGGCCCCGACGGCACCTTTCGCGCCGACGGCTTCCACGCCGACCGCAACACCAATCTCCTGACCCTCAGTGGCAATGTGCGTATGACGCTTCACGGATCCGGCAAATGAAAAAAATTCTCGCTTTCACCTTTTCATTCACACTGGCTTTTGCGTTCGGCGCCGCCATCAGCGGCACGCTTCAGGCGCAGACCCCGACCGCCAAGCCGGCGGCAAAGCCCGCGCCCAAGCGCAACAATGCCAACGCCGATATCAATATCAATTCCGACTCTTTCCAGGCTGACCTGAACGGCAAGACCGGTACCTGGCAGGGCAATGTGGTCGTCACCCAGGGCGACATCAAGATGCGCGCCAACTCCGTGCGCGTGACCACGCTGGATGGCGATGCCGACAAGGTGAACGCCACCGGCAATGTGGTGGTGGATTCTCCGGCCAGCGGCACCGCCACCGGCGACAATGGTGTCTATGACGTCCCGCGCAAGATCGTGACCATGAACGGCAATGTCGTGCTCAAGAAGGACAAGAACGTGATGCGCGGCTCTCAGCTCACCGTCAATCTCGTCACCGGCCAGGCCACGCTGGGAGGCGGGGTAAAAAGCCAGGCCACGACCGGCGGCCGCGTCCAGGCGGTGTTCAGCCCCAGCGGAAACAAGCAGTAATTCACGGTTCCTTAAACACGAACAGGCATGATTTTTGCGATGACAGACGCAAGCACAGAAAACGGGCAGACAAGCGGCGAGAACACCGCGGACTCCCTGCGCCTTGTCGAAGGCGGCAAGGGGCTGGTGGTCACGCGCATCGGCAAGAGCTTCAACAAACGCCCGGTCGTGCGGTCGGTTTCCCTTTCGTTAAAGCGCGGCGAAGCGGTGGGCCTGCTCGGTCCCAATGGCGCGGGCAAGACCACCTGCTTCTACATGATTACCGGCCTGATCCCGGCCGATACCGGCAGCATCGAAGTCGACGGCCATGACGTGACGCGGCTGCCGATGTATCGCCGCGCCCGGCTGGGCATCGGCTACCTGCCGCAGGAAGCCTCCATTTTCCGTGGCCTCACCGCCGAACAGAATATCCGCGCCACCGCCGAACTGCTGGAGCCCGATGGCGCACGGCTGGAAGCCATGGTCGAATCCCTGCTGGCCGAATTCGGCATCACCCATATCCGCAACACGCCCTCGGTGGCGCTGTCGGGCGGCGAACGCCGCCGCGTCGAGATCGCGCGCTGCCTGGCGACGCATCCCTCCTACATCCTGCTGGACGAACCCTTTGCCGGTATCGATCCCATCGCGGTGGGGGAAATCCGCGATCTGGTCAAGCATCTCAAGAACCGCGGCATTGGCGTTCTGATTACAGACCATAATGTCCGCGACGCGCTCGATGTGATCGACCGCGCCTATATTCTTCATGACGGCCGTGTGCTGAAGGAAGGCACTCCGACCGAGATCGTCAGCGACCGCGATGTGCGGCGCGTCTATCTCGGAGAAAAATTCTCGCTGTAGGTCGTCATGGCAGGGGTTGGACAGAGACTTGAAATTCGGCAGGGCCAGTCGCTGGTCATGACGCCGCAATTGCAGCAGGCCATCAAGCTGCTGCAGCTGTCGAACATCGAACTGGCCGAATATTGCGAATCCGAGCTGGAAAAGAACCCGCTGCTGGAGCGCGACGACCGCGAGGCCGCGCCCGTGCAAGAGGCCGCCGACAGCACTGCGGATGCCGCCGGCGAACGCGCCGATGAAGCCCTGTCGCGGGACGATTTTTCCAAGACCGCCGACATGGATCAGGCGGCGCACGAGAATATGTATGACGGCGACATTCCCGCCACCCGCGCCGCCGAGGGGCCGCAATCGGGCTCGCTGACCGACTGGACGACGGTGAAGTCGGGCAATGCCTATGAAGGCGAGGACGGGCTGGAATCCTCCGTCGCCGCGCAAGCGTCACTCAAGGATCATCTCGAAGGCCAGCTTTCCATCGCCGCCCTGTTGCCGGAAGATCGCATGATCCTACTGGCGCTGATCGATGCGGTGGACGAGACCGGTTATCTGCGCGCCGACCTGATGGACGTTTCCAACCGCCTGGGCTGTGAAATCGAGGACGTGCAGGCGGTGCTGGGCGTGCTGCAGGGTTTCGATCCCGTCGGCGTGGGAGCCCGTGACCTGGCCGAATGCCTGAGCCTGCAATTGAAGGCGAAAGACCGCCTCGATCCCGCCATGGAAGCGCTGATGACCCGGCTGGATCTGGTGGCCCGCCGCGACATGGGCCAGCTGACGGCGCTGTGCGGCGTCGATGCCGAAGACATTGCCGACATGATCTCCGAGATTCGCCAGCTCAATCCCAAGCCGGGCCTGGCTTTCGGATCGGAACCGGTGACGCCGGTGGTGCCCGATGTGTTCGTGAAGGTCGGTCCCGATGGCGGCTGGCTGATCGAGCTTAACTCCGACACCCTGCCGCGCCTCCTGGTCAACAACCAGTATTACGGCACCGTGTCGAAAACCGCGCGTGACAAGGACAGCAAGAATTATCTCGCCGACTGTCTCAATAACGCCAACTGGCTGGTCAAGAGCCTGGACCAGCGCGCCCGCACCATCCTGAAGGTCGCCAGCGAGATCGTGCGCCACCAGGATGCATTCCTCACCCATGGCGTGCGCCACCTGCGACCGCTCAATTTGCGAATCATCGCCGACGCGATCTCGATGCACGAATCCACGGTCAGCCGCGTCACCTCGAACAAGTATATCTCGACGCCGCGCGGGCTGTTCGAGCTGAAATATTTCTTCACCGCCTCGATCCAGTCGGTGAATGGCGCCGAATCGCACAGCGCCGAAGCGGTGCGCGATCGCATTCGCGAAATGATCGAGAATGAGGAACCGCGCGAAATCCTTTCCGACGACCGCATTGTTTCGCTGCTGACCGCCGACGGCGTGAACATCGCGCGTCGCACGGTGGCGAAATATCGTGAGGCCTTGCGCATCCCGTCTTCTGTCGAACGCCGCCGCCTGAAAGCGGGCGAGGCGCCGCAAGCCGCGAGTTATCGCTGAAACTCTGCACTTTATTTGCCGTGACCTAAGTCAAGATTGACATTGCCGGGGGGGCGGCTTATGAACCCGCCGCTTTTGAGCAGCACCCTGCCGGGAATGCAGGGCGGTAATATCTCTCCGCGCGGAACATATCGCGTGGACCTCACCGGGACTGTTGATGAACATCGCCGATCTGCTCGCGCCCGACGCCGTTCTGCCGGCGCTGAAAGCGCAGTCCAAGAAGCAGTTGCTGCAGGAACTGGCGGCACGCTGCCATGGCCTGACCCACATTTCCGAACGCCGCATCTTCGAGACGCTGGTGGAACGCGAGCGCCTTGGCACCACCGGCGTGGGGGCGGGCATTGCCATTCCGCATGGCCGGATGAGCGAAGCCAAATCCATCATGGGCATCTTCGCGCGGTTGGAAAATTCCATCGATTATGAAGCGGTCGACAGTCAGCCGGTGGATCTGGTGTTCATGCTGCTGGCCCCGGAAAATGCCGGCGCCGATCATTTGAAGGCGCTGGCCCGGGTCTCGCGCCTGCTGCGCGACAAGGCGATCTGCGAAAAGCTGCGCGCCGCCTCCACGCCCGAAGCGATCTACGCGATCCTGACAGGCGACAAGAACGGCGCGGCTTCGTCCGCAGCCTGATCGTTATTTCACGACCGCAATTCGCTTGATCAGGATGGGCGTCACCGGCGCCTGGCCCGGCATCGGGCCATTATCGCCCACCGGCACTTTGCCGATGGCATCCACCACATCCATGCCCGCGATCACCTGACCGAATACGGCATAACCGGTATTGTTGCCCGGATCGTTGGGGTTGCGGTTCAGGTTCATATTGTCGACCAGGTTGATGAAGAACTCCGCCTTGGCGGTGTCGGGCCCTTCCTCGCGCGCCAGGGCGACCGTGCCGCGCAGATTGGAAAGGCCGTTATTGGCTTCCAGCGCCACCGGCGCCGGGCGAACGCCGCGTCCTTTGCCGCCCGCTTCCCAGCTTCCCATCTGGATCACAAAGCCAGGCGCAACCCGGTAGACGATGGTGCCGTCGTAATGCTTGCGTTTCACATAGTCGAGAATGTTGGCGACGCTCTTGGGCGCGCGTACTGAATCCAGCTGCAGGGTGATGTCGCCCATGGCGGTGGAAATCAAAATCCTGGGCCCGGTCATGGGCGGGTTGCTGGGCGCCGCCATTACGGCCGGTGGCGGCGCGGGATTGACCGCTTCCGGTTCGGCATTCTGGGCCAGGGCAGGGGCGGCGAAGAGCAGGGCGAGGGCGGTGAGCCCGAACAGTGTGGTGCGCATGGCGACCATACTAGCAAGCTTTGCCAAACAAAAAAGCCGGACCCGAGGGCCCGGCTTTTATTGTTCATGCCGCAGCGTCAGTGGACGCTGACGGGGGTGAGCTCGTTCTGCACCGCGGCGCCATAGGCGGAAGCATAGCCATCGGTGAAACCCAGCACGCTGCCGTCTTCGGCGTGCAGCACATAGAGCTTCATCCCGGCAGGCAGATCGATATTGGCCGGAAGCAGACCCAGCCGGTGCGCTTCGTCGCTACCCGTGGGCTTGATGTAGGCGATGCGGCCGGCCACAGTGCGGGCCTCTTCACCATCGTCGATTTCAAATCTGTCCGTCATGATAAGCCTCCAGTCTTGTTTTCTACGGTCCGCGCGCTCGGTTGGATCTGCCTGCGGGCCAAATCGGCCTTGAGCAATCCATTTTCCAACGCGGCTGTCCTCACTTCGATGCCCCCGCGCCGGACGAAGCCGCGCAAAAAATGTCGCGCCGCATTGCCGCGGTGAAGGAACGTTTTGCCATCGGTCTGCACCTGCCTACCGATGAACCGCCAGCGGGCGGTCCTGTGCGATGACGCTGATCGCGTCGTTGAAGGCCTGTCACCACCGGATCGCGCAGTCCCAAAAGCCAGCAGATAAGGGCGCGCGAATGTCGTATGCCTGTTCATGTCCAGCCCTCCCTTGAGCGGCTGCGGACCGCTTTGAGCCCCCTTTCGGGCGGCGCGGTCCTGATCTGATATGGTGCCATTTCGTTCTCGTTCAAGGCGTTTTCCTGTGAGGAAACAACCAAAGGTTGCATATGCTGGTACTCCTTGATGACGCGTCCGGACGGCGGGCTTTCGCCGCCCCCCGGCAGGTCATCCGGGCGGACCGGCCGGCGGAGGTACCAGCGGCGTTGGCGGCCCTGGAAGGCGCGCTGGCGGCCGGCCGGCATGTGGCGGGCTGGCTGGGTTATGAGCTTGGCGCCGTTCTGGAGCCGAAACTGGCCGGCCTGGCCCCTGAAAACGCGCCGTTGCTGCGGCTGGGGGTGTTCGATGGGCCCGGCCAGGCGCCTGCGACGGTCGGCCGGGCCTATGCCGGCCCCCTGACAGCGGAATGGGACGAAGCCGCTTATGCCCTGCGCTTTGCGGCGGTGAAGGACTACATCGCCGCCGGTGACATCTATCAGGCCAATCTCAGCTTCCGTGCCGGCTTTGCTTTTGCGGGGAACCCGCGCGCGCTTTACGAACAGCTATTGGCAAAGAGTGGTGCGCTGCATTGCGGTTTTGTCGATGCCGGGGACCGCCAGATCCTCAGCCTGTCGCCCGAATTGTTTTTCGAACTGACCGCCGACGGCCGGCTGACCACGCGCCCGATGAAAGGCACGACGCCGCGCGGGGATGATGCGCGGGACGAACGGATGCGGCTGTCTGCCAGCGCCAAGGATCGCGCCGAGAACCTGATGATCGTGGACCTGATCCGCAACGATCTGTCCCGCATCGCGCAAGGCGGCAGCGTGGAGGTATCGGACCTGTTCCAGGTCGAAACCTATCCCACCCTGCACACCATGGTCTCGACGGTCACGGCGAAAAAGCGCGCCGGTGTGGGCGTGGCCGATATCCTGCGCGCCTTGTTTCCCTGCGGTTCGGTCACTGGCGCGCCCAAGATACGCGCCATGGAAATCCTGCACGAACTGGAAACCTCCCCGCGCGGCGTCTATTGCGGCGCGGTCGGCTATTTCGCGCCCGACGGTTCCGCGCGGTTCAATGTCGCCATTCGTACCCTGACAATTGCACAAGGCCAGGGCGAACTGGGGATCGGCGGCGGCGTGGTGCAGGATTCGCGCGCCGACAGCGAATATGCCGAGTGTCTGCTCAAGGCCCGCTTCTTCGCGCAGGACCGCCGCCCGCTGGAGCTGATCGAAACTCTGCGCTGGCAAAATAACTTTGTCCGCCTGGGCCGGCATTTCGCCCGCATGGAAGCGTCGGCCAGGGTCTTCGGCCTGCATTTCGATTCCTGCACCGCCCGGATCGCCCTGCATCACGCGGTGGCGGGCAAGTCGGGCGCCCAGCGTGTGCGTCTTACCTTGAACGAGCAGGGCGATCACGACGCCGTCGCCTATGATCTGGGGACCGATCCACCCCATTGGAACTATGCGATTTCGCGCGAACGCACCCACAGCGCCGACATCCTGCTGCGTCACAAGACAAGCTGGCGCGACTTGTATGAAAGCGAGGTCAAGCGCCTGGCAATGGATGAAGTGGTGTTCTGCAATGAGCGCGGCGAACTGACCGAGGGCGCGCGCAGCAATATCTTCGTCGAGCAGGGTGGCGTCTTGCTCACCCCGCCGATTGACGCGGGGGTGCTGGGCGGCTGTCTGCGCGCCGAATTGATTGAACAGGGCAGGGCGCGCGAGGCGACACTGACGCCCGGCGATCTGAAAAATGGCTTCTATTTCGGCAATTCGCTGCGCGGATTGATCCCGGCCAAACCCGTCTAGCTTTTGGCCGCCAGTGCCGCGAGCAGCGCCACGCTCTGCGGCAGCAGCCAGCCTTGCACTTCCAACAGCCGGCCCGCCGCAATATCGGCCTCTGCCGCCGCCGCCAGGTCGCCCGTCATGCCGGCCCTCAGCTGCGCCGCCAGTGCGGGCGCGTCCGGCGCGTCGCGCACAGCGGCGCCCAGCTTGGCGGCCTGCTCGCGGTCCGTCAGCTGGGTCAGCAGATCGTCATAGGGCGTGGACGGGTAGGGCTTGCCGAAAATGTCGGTGAAACGATAAAGCCCGGCGGCCACCACCGCGCCCGCCGCCGCCAGCCCTGCCAGGAGCGCGCGGCGGTTCATGTCGCGACCCTTTTCAGATGGTCGGCCAGCCGCAAGGTCAGGGCGATCAGGTTCAGGGTCGGATTGGACGCGCCATAGGTGGGAAACACCGCGCTGCCGGCGACGAACAGGTTGGCGATGCCATGAACCTTGCCGTCGCCGTCCACCACGCCCTGTTTGGGATCCGTATGCATGCGCACCGTGCCCAGATGGTGATGGCCCCAGTCCATGTTCTTCAGCCAGTCCGCGCGCGTGCTGCAGTTGAGCCGCAGCAGGCCGGCCCTGGAGGCCAGCACCTGCCGCCCCAACTCGCTGAGGGTCTGGCGGTACAAGGCGAAATCGGTATCGCTGATGATGTTGTGCAGGTTCAGGCGCGGCAGCCCCAGCGCGTCCTTGTCGCCCGTCAGGGTCAGGCGCCGGTCAGGGTCCGGCAGCAGCTCCATGCCGCAGCCCACCGAATAGGCCTGCGCGCTTGAGGCATCCACGCCCAGCGCGCCCGCAGTTGTGATCACGGCCGCCTTGCCGGTTTCATCCAGTTCCACCGGATATTCCACCGTGGTCAGCGAGCCCATCACGCGGCGGCTGCGGGCGAAGCCGGGGGTCGGTGCGAAGACGGCGCGCATCCGCGCGCCCCCCATATTCTGGGTGCTGACGTAATAGGAGGCGGCCTTGCCCGGGAACACGACCAGGGTCGCGACATTGCGCGGAATGGGATTGTCCCCAAAGAAGCGACCCACCAGATCGTTCTGGTTGCCCACGCCCGCCGTCATCACGTCATTGGAGGCCAGCAGCAGCCGCGCATTCTCCATGCCGCCGGCCGCCATCACGACGTGGCGCGGCTTGACCGTGAAGCGGTTGTTGATGCTGCCAGTGGCATTGAGGCTGGCGACATCCAGCCGCTCGACCTGCATTGCATTGGGCGTCAGGCGGATGGCGGTGACATTGGCGTTCAGCAGCGGCCTGATGTTGGCGGCGGCTTTCAGGTCTGCCTCATAACGCACGCCGAAACGGGTCGGCAGCACATCGCCGCGCATCTTGGAGAACTGGAACCAGCTGGTGTAGAGGCCGCCATCGCCCAGAGGCAGCATCGGACCCTGGCTGGACGCAAAATCGTCGCCCCGATCGTAAATCCACGGACCCGCTTCAATCAGCTGTTGGGCGCGCGGATAATAAGGCTCCAGCGCGCTGCGCGGGAATGGCCAGCCCGAATGGGGTACCCAGTCGCGCGTTTCGAAGTCGATGGTATCCAGCGGGCGCGACCAGCCGCCCCAATGATTGGTGCCGCCGCCCAGGGTGCGCAGTCGTCCCGCATCCAGCGGCGCATAGGCGACGCCCGACTGGCTGCCGGAATAAAGCGCCTGAACATTGGGATCCAAATTCGCCGATCCCGATTCCAGCAGCAGGATGTCGAGCTTTGTCGAGGCCAGCGCCAATGCGAGGCTGATGCCAGCCGGTCCGCCGCCCACAATGGCGATATCGGGCGTCAGCACCGTGCCGGGGGCAAGCGTACGGGCGTCGACAAATTCGCTCAAACCGAAATCCTAAATGTCTTCGCTGTGGCCGACATTGAAGCCGCCATCCACCGCGATGGCCTGGCCGGTGATCCATGACGCCTGATCGGAAATCAGGAACAGCGCCATATGGGCGATGTCCTCGGGCTCGCCCATGCGGCCCAGCGGGTGCAGGGCGGTCAGCTTGGCGCGGCGTTCCGGCGGCAGGTTGGCCAGCAGCGGCGTGTTGACGAAGCCCGGACAGATGCAGTTCACCCGCACCTTGTCCTGCGCATAGTCCAGCGCCATGTTCCGGGTCAGCGACACGATGGCGCCCTTGCTGGCGCTGTAGACGGCGCGGTTGCGCGTGCCGGTGGTGGCCACGCCCGACGACAGATGCAGCACCGATCCGCCAAAGGCCCGCAGATGGGGCAGGGCGTATTTCGACACCAGGAAGGCACCGCGCACATTCACGGCCATCACCGCATCGTAATCGGCCATGTCGGTCTCATCGACCTTGGCGCGGCGGGCGATGCCGGCGCTGTTCACCACCGCGTCGAGGCGGGGCAGCTCCGACAGGGCCCGCTTGACCTGTTCCTCATCGCTGATATCGCAGATGCGGCTGGTGGCAAAGGGCGCGGCGACGCGGTCGATGGCGGTGATGGTGGCGCCTTCGGCCTCGGCGGCCTTGGCGATGGCAAGGCCCAGCCCGGAGGCTGCGCCGGTGATGACGATGTGTTTGTTGGTGAAGCGCATGGCGGGAGAGTAGCGGCACGGATAGATTGAGTCACCCTCACCATCATTGTTTCGGCAGGGTGCCTGCGCGCCTCGCACGCCGCGCGCGGCCAGCGGCGGCGCGCTACGCTGGCGCTAGCGCCGCCTCGGCCGCAATAGCGCGGTGTAGGCGAGGCCGCTTGGCTCCACCAATTCCCGCAATCCGCAGTGGTGATGAGTGGTCTCCGCCGGGTGGGCGGGAATTGGTGGAGCCAAGCGGGATCGAACCGCTGACCTCCTGCATGCCATGCAGGCGCTCTCCCAGCTGAGCTATGGCCCCGTACCAATGACAGGCCGGTCTGGTGTCCGGCCCGAACTTATAACCTAGGGTTCGTCCTTGGCGATGCCGGGATCGATGATGCCGGAGACATCGTCTTCCTCGTCTTCCACTTCGCCCAGAAGATCGTTGTCTTCCTCGTCTTCGTCGTCCTCGATATCCTCGATGCCGTCGGCTTCGTCGGCATCGACCACCGACATGCCCGATTCCGCTTCGGCTTCTTCTTCCTCGGCCTCTTCGTCCTCGTCCTCGCCGGTGGCCGCGACCTTCAGCGGCGCCTCGACAACGGCTTCGGCTTCTTCTTCCTCGTCCTCGGAATCGCCGTCCTCGTCTTCGTCCTCGTCGTCTTCATCCTCGTCTTCGGTATCGGCCGCGACGACCTTGCTGGCTTCTACGGTCTCGGCCACGCGGCTGCGGCGCTGCTTGAACAGCGCTTCGGGCTCATAGCTGAAACCGCACTTGGGGCATTCGATCGGGCGCTTGGTGAGGTCGTAAAACCTCGCCGCGCAGCTCGGGCACGCCCGTTTGGTTCCAAGATCTGCCTTGACCAAGATGATGCTTCCCGCAAGAAGAGGGTTGTTGGAGGGGCGCGTTTGCCACGGGTTGCCCCGCCTGTAAAGGTCTTTTGAAGCCCCTGATGCACAACGCCAATTCCGCCCCATTGCGTGCCCGGCGCGCCGCCCCCCTGACCGGGACGGCCCAGATACCCGGTGACAAATCCATTTCCCAGCGGGCGCTGATCTTGGGCGCGCTGGCGGACGGTGAAACCCGCATCACGGGTCTGCTGGAATCCGGCGACGTTCACTCCACCGCAGGCGCCCTCAGCGCCTTTGGCGCCACCCTGACCCAGGAGGGCCCGGGCCGCTGGCGGGTCCTGGGTACCGGGGTGGGGAACTGGACAAGCCCGGCGGCGCCGCTCGACTTCGGCAATTCGGGCACCGGCTCGCGGCTGGTGATGGGGGCGATGGCCACCACGCCGATCACCGCCACCTTCACCGGCGATGCCAGTTTAAGGTCGCGTCCCATGGCGCGGGTGGTTGAACCGCTGTTGGCCTTCGGCGTGACCTATGAAGGGCAGGGCGAAAAGGCGCTGATGCCGCTCACCCTGCATGGCGCCAAGGCGGCCAAGGCCATCACCACCCATGTCGCCACCGCGTCGGCCCAGGTGAAATCGGCGCTGCTGCTGGCGGCACTGAACGCGCAAGGCACCAGCCGTATTTCCCAGGATGCCCTGACCCGCGATCACAGCGAAAAGATGCTGGCGGCGTTCGGCGCCAAGATCAGCGTTTCGCCGCGCGCTGAAGGTGGCGAAGTCATCACGGTGGAAGGCCCGGCCAGATTGACCGGCTGCAATGTCGAAGTGCCGCGCGACCCCTCCTCGGCGGCGTTCGCCATCGTGGCGGCCTTGGTCGTGCCGGGCTCTGAGATCGAGCTGCCCGCCATCCTGCTCAATCCCCGCCGCACCGGCCTGATCCAGACCCTGCTGGAAATGGGTGCCCAGATTGACGTGCGCAACAAACGCACCAGCGGCGGCGAGGAGATCGGCGACCTGGTGGTGCGCCGTTCCCAATTGAAAGGCGTCGAAGTGCCGGCCGACCGCGCGCCCTCGATGATCGACGAATATCCCATTCTTGCTGTTGCTGCCGCTTTCGCCACCGGCAAGACCGCGATGCGCGGGCTGGAAGAATTGCGGGTCAAGGAAAGCGACCGTCTTGAGGCGGTTGCGCTGGGCCTGATGCTGAATGGCGTGCGCTATGAGATCGAAGGCGACGACCTGGTGGTCGAAGGCATGGGGCCTGACGGCGTGCCGGGCGGCGGCACGGTCCCGACCCACATGGATCACCGCATCGCCATGAGCTTTCTCACCATGGGGCTCGCCTCGCAACAGCCGGTGACGGTGGACGACGTCACCATGATCGCGACATCCTTTCCCGAGTATCAGGATTTGATGAAAGGCCTTGGCGCGGTTATGGAAGCGCCATGAACAAAGTCAGCAGCATCGTCATCGCGGTGGACGGCACCGCCGCGTCCGGCAAGGGCACCCTGGCCAAGAAGCTGGCGGCGCATTTCGGTTTCGCCCATCTGGATTCCGGGGCGCTTTACCGGCTGGCCGCTTTCAGCGTGCTGGAATCGGGCGGCGATCCGTCCAACGAGGCCGACGCCCTGCGCGGCGCCCAGACCATGGATTTCAACCTGGCCGGCGACCCGCGCATCCGCACCGATATTGTCGGCAAGGCCGCCTCCTATGTTGCCGCCATCCCGGCGGTCCGCAGCGCGCTGTTCGACTTCCAGAAGAACTTCCTGGCCAGCCCGCCCGGCGGGGGGCCCGGCGCGGTGATGGACGGGCGCGATATCGGCACCGTGATCTGCCCCAGCGCCACCGCCAAACTCTATGTCGATGCCAGGCTGGAAACCCGGGCCCGCCGCCGCTGGGCGGAACTCAAGGCCATGGGAATCCGCCGGGCCGAGCAGGATGTGGTGGCCGAACTGGGCGCCCGGGACGAGGCCGACAAGAACCGTCCCATTTCGCCCCTGAAACAGGCCCCGGACGCCGACTTGCTGGATACCTCCGATTTGGGTATAGACGCCGCGTTCGCGGCAGCCCTCGCTTTGGTTTCTCCCAAGGTCGAAGGCGCGCTCAAGGACCGCCACAGGGGCTAAGGAGGCCCGGCGGCCTCAAGAGCATCCCGCTTACTTTCTCAAAACCCAATCGCCCAGGCATTCTCCTGGGAAGTCCGCCGATGGCCAGAAGCCGCCGGTTGGCATGAACGACTGTTAGGACTCACTTTATGGCTCGCGCCGCAACCAAAGAACGTACCGACTCCTCCATTTCCGCTCCCTCGCGCGAAGACTTCGCCGCGATGCTTGAGCAGAGCTTCGAAACCCAGTCCCCCCAGGAAGGCCAGGTCATCAAGGGCACCATCGTCGCCATTGAGAACGACTTCGCCATGGTCGATGTCGGCCTCAAGACCGAAGGCCGCATTTCCCTCAAGGAATTCGCGATGCCCGGCATTCCCGCCGACATCAAGGTGGGCGACACCGTCGAGGTTTACCTGGAGCGCGTCGAAAATGCGCTCGGTGAAGCCGTTCTCTCCCGCGACAAGGCCCGCCGCGAAGAAAGCTGGGTCAAGCTTGAAAAGGCCTTCACCGATGTCACCCGCGTCACCGGCGTGATCTTCGGCCGCGTCAAGGGCGGCTTCACCGTCGATCTCGACGGCGCCGTGGCCTTCCTGCCCGGCAGCCAAGTTGACGTCCGCCCGATGCGCGATGTCGGCCCGTTGATGAACCAGCCGCAGCTGTTCCAGATCCTCAAGATGGATCGCCGCCGCGGCAATATCGTCGTGTCGCGCCGCGCCGTTCTGGAAGAACGCCGCGCCGAAGAGCGCACCTCGCTGGTCGCCAGCCTGCAGGAAAAGCAGATCGTCGAAGGCGTGGTCAAGAACATCACCGATTACGGCGCCTTTGTGGACCTGGGCGGCGTGGACGGGTTGTTGCACGTCACCGATATCGCCTGGCGCCGCGTCAGCCACCCGACCGAAGTCCTGTCGGTAGGCCAGACCGTCACCGTGCAGATCATCAAGATCAACCACGAAACCCAGCGCATCAGCCTGGGCATGAAGCAGCTGCAGACCGATCCCTGGGAAGGCGTCGCCGCCAAGTATCCGGTGGGCGTGCAGTTCAAGGGTAAGGTCACCAACGTCACCGACTATGGCGCCTTTGTGGAGCTGGAGCCGGGCGTCGAAGGCCTGGTCCATGTCAGCGAAATGTCCTGGGTCAAGAAGAACATGGCCCCGTCCAAGCTGGTCACCCCCGGCACCGATGTGGATGTCGCCGTGCTGGAAGTGGATTCCAACAAGCGCCGTATCAGCCTTGGCCTGAAGCAGACCCAGGAAAATCCCTGGAACGCCTTCACCGCCAATCATCCGGCCGGCACGATCATCGAGGGCGAGGTCAAGTCGATCACCGAGTTCGGCCTGTTCATCGGCCTGGATTCGGACATCGACGGCATGGTCCACCTCTCCGACCTCAGCTGGTCGGTGGCGGGCGAAGAAGCCATCAAGACCTATGAAAAGGGTCAGATGGTCAAGGCCAAGGTGCTGGACATCGACGTCGAGAAGGAGCGCGTCAGCCTGGGCATCAAGCAGCTGGACGGCGACCCGATCGAGAAGGCCGGCCCGTCGGGCGGCGCCCTCAAGAAGAACCAGGTCGTCACCGGCACGGTCACCGAAGTCAATGACGGCGGCATCGAAGTGGAATTGGAGGGCGGCGTGCGCTCCTTCATCCGCCGCGCCGACCTGGCCCGCGACCGCAACGACCAGCGCCCGGAACGTTTCGGCAAGGGCGACAAGGTGGATGCGCTGGTGACCAGCATGGACAAGGCCAGCCGCAAGGTCAGCCTGTCGATCAAGGCCCGCGAGATCTCGGAAGAGAAGGAAGCCGTGGCGCAGTTCGGCTCGTCCGACTCGGGCGCGAGCCTCGGCGACATTCTAGGTGCGGCCCTCAAGAAGAAGACGCCCAAGAAGAAGGCCGGCGCTGCGGAAAGCGACGACGAAGAGTAATCGTCACCGTCTCAATGCAAAAAAGGGCGCGCCGCAAGGCGCGCCTTTTTCTTTGGTTCGGGCATGTCTGACCGACAATTGTCCACAGAGATTTTGATTGCGTTCAGAATCACGGTAGATTCGCGCCATCAACGTTGATGTTAGAGGGAGTTGAGTCATGGCGAAGAAGAGCAAGCTGGCTAAGCGCGCGGCGGAACTGGAAGCCGCGGTCGCGGGCCTGTTCACCGGCAAGCCGGCGAAGAAGAAGAAGCGTAAGGCCAAGAAGGCCAAGGTGGTGAAAGCCGCCAAGAAGGTCGTGAAGAAGGCCAAGAAGACCGCGAAAAAGGCCACCAAGAAGAAGGCCAAGCGCAAGACCAAGAAGCGCTAGAACTTTCGCAACTGCGTAAGGAAAGGGCGTGGACCGTTGGGTCTGCGCCCTTTTTCCGTTTTTCAGCTCAGGGCTTTTGTCGGCGCTGGCTTTTCGGCGGGGCAGGGCTAAAGTTCCCTTAAAATAACAACAAGGGGGACGTTATGCGCTTCTACGGATTTCCGGCGGCCATCGCACTGACGGTGACTTTTGCTTCGCCAGCTCTGACCCAGACACCGCAACCCGCCGCGCCGCTCACTGCCCAGACCGCGACGGCGGGCACCTTGCGTGCCACCCCGCCCGATCCCTTCGTCTACCAGTCCGCCGCCGAGGTGAAGGCCCTGACTCAGTGGCCCGACCGTAAGACCCATTCCAAGGTGGTGGCCGATCACGAAAGCTATTTCGTCGAATATGTCACCCGCGGCG
This sequence comes from Rhizobium sp. Q54, assembly GCA_945882615.1. Classification (GTDB taxonomy): domain Bacteria; phylum Pseudomonadota; class Alphaproteobacteria; order Micropepsales; family Micropepsaceae; genus Rhizomicrobium. The sequence continues at coordinate 31,559 of CAMCWK010000014.1, forward strand.
ACAGCGGCAACAATCCTGAAACCCATGGCCACTGGTACGACTACATCCATGTGCTGGACGGCGAAGGCACCATCACCTATGGCGGCACCCAGGACGGGGCGCGCGATGTGGGCAATATGGAAACCCGCGGCGGCACCCTCAATGGCGGCAAGGTGATCACGCTGCATTCCGGCGACCGGCTGGTGCTGCCGCCCGGCCTGCCGCATCTCTTCACCGCCACCAAGGGCAATACGTTCACCTACCTGATCTTCAAGCATAAACACTGAGGGAAACGTCCATGAACAAGACAATCGCCATTGCCGCCGTACTGACCCTGCTGCCGCTTGCCGCCATCGCCCAGACCAAGACCGAGGGCGACAAGGCTGTGCGCCACATCACAGGCCGCACGCTGGACGCGGAACTGAAGAAGGGCATGACCAAGGATGCCTTCTATTCCGAGATCATCATCACCCAGGCGCCCGCCTACCGGGTGATCAACACCACCCGCGACAAGCCGGGCGAGGCGGAAATCCACGACGGCTGGACCGATCATATCTTTGTGCAGGAAGGCGAAGCCACCTTCGTCACGGGCGGCAAGATCGATGGGTCCAAGGTCACGGCGCCGGGCCAGCATCGCGGCAAGTCCATCACCGGTGGCACCAGCCGCCCGATGCGGCCGGGCGACTACTTCCTGATCCCGGCCGGCACGGCGCACCAGATGCTGCTGGACCCCGGCAAGCGCATCAAGTTCATAGCCTTCAAGACTGTAAAGTAGTTCAACCCCCTCCGGTTTCAGCTTTCGCGCGGCTTTGCCGCGCGAGCTGAAACCACCTCCCCCTTTTCTTGCTTCGCAAGAAGGGGGAGGCGGGGCTGCGTTTGCGTCGTCCTTTAGGGATTAGCCCGCTTCGCCGCTCACCAGCGTCTTGCGGGGCCGCCACAACAGGTTGATGCCGACGCCCGCCATGATCAGCAGGGTCGCTACCAGCTTCCACGCCGGCAGCGGCTCGTACATCATCAGGGCCGAGGCCCCCATGCCGAACACCGGCACCAGCAGCGACATGGGGGCTACCGTCGCGGCCGGATAGCGCGACAGCAGCCAGGCCCACATGGTGTAGCCGAACAGGGTATTGGCCGCGCTTTGCCACACCAGGGTTGGCCAGATGGTCCATTCCGATGTGGCCATCGCCTGGGCCACCCGCGCCGGGCCTTCCAGCAGCAGCGACATCAAAAGCAATCCGGGCATGGCGAACAGGCTGGCCCACACCACAAACGCCAGCGGGTTCATGGGATGGCCGCGGCTGGCGGACTGATGGGCGGCTTCGCGCGCCGCCTGGTTGCTGGCGCCCCAGCAGATCGCGCCGCCCAGCACCAGGGCCAGCCCGGCAACGGTGATGTCTTCGCCATTGTGCGTCAGGATCAGGATCAGTCCGGCGGTGGCCGGCACCAAGCCCAGCAGGTGATGCAGCTTGGGCTTCTCGCCGGTGCGCTGGGCCGCGATGGCGATGGTGAAGAAGACTTGGGTCTGCATCACCACCGAGGCCATGCCCGGCGAGATGAACCCGTCCATGGCGAGATACAGCATCCCGAACTGCCCCGTCCCCAGGCAAAAGCCGTACAGCGCCAGAATGCGCCAGGACACGTCAGGTTTTTTCAGGAAGAAGATGGCGGGAAACAGCACCAGCGTGAAGCGGATCGCCGCCATCATCAGTGGCGGCAGCATGTCCAGGCCCCAGCGCACCACCACGAAATTGGTGCCCCAGATGAACACCACCAGCACCGCCAGCAGCGTGTCACGCAGGGAGAGGTGGGAAGAGGTCATGAAAGCCCCGAGTCGGGGGCATCATAGGCCCACGCAGCCCGGGCCGCCCTGCAAAGTCTACATGGGCGTCACGTCAGTTCGCGTTGGCAGCGGCGACGGCGGCCCGGATTTCCTGGATGTCATGGTTGGCCCTGGCGGCGTAATCCTGGATGCAGGGATTGAAGTCTTCCATCGCCTTGTTATAGGCGCGGATTTTCTCGTTATAGGCCTCCACGGCCTTGAAATTGCGCTGGTCCGGCTTGCGGCCGAAATCCGGTGGCCCCGGCTTGATGCAGGGTGATCTGGGATAGAAGCCGGCCGGCAGGTTACCGCTCGCTGCGGGCTTGGCGACGATCGGGGCGGTCTGCGCCTGTGCCGTTATGGTCATCAAAATTAACAACAGTGCCGCAGTACGCATCACTTTCCTCCACACACTGCGCGGTTCACCGCCGGGTTCTGATCCAGTCCGGTCCAGCGCACCGTCTGTAAATTTGCGTTCTTCTTGCTCTCGCCGGGATTGGTGCTGTCGATGAAGCGGGCGGCGAAGCGGCGATTGGCGCAGTCCACCGCGAATTTCTGCGACCAGATGTAAAGCTGTCCCCCGGAGCTGATGGCCACCGGCTGCTTGTCTTTCCAAACACGGCTCCAGAAGGTCTTGTAAGCCCCTTCCTGCTTGATGGTGCCACGATCAACCTGGTGCTCCGTCCTGCCAAACGCGTCCTGCACCGTTCGGAAGGTGGCATAGCGGCTCTCCTGGGCGAGGGCCGGCGCGGCGCAGAGCGCGCAAAGGATGATGGCGGCTGTTCGCGTCATGAAAATTCTCCTATGACCATAGTAGATCGAAAAATGTCCGCAAACAACGGCGGTTTTTTACCGCGCCGCAACATGCTTTACCGCGTTCCCAAACTTGCCGCCGGGCGTCCGGCCACTTACGGTCGCGCCAACAACAAGCGGGCCTCAGCCGCGATGCGGCGGGTCATTTTAAGGGGGAGTTTCAAGTATGCGCAGGCGTGAACTGATCGGTGCGGCGGTGGCAAGCAGCGCAGCGTTGCTGGCGACAAAGGAAGCCAAGGCCCAGGAGCGGGTGGAGCAGGTCGGCCGCGGCATGAAATCCCCCATCATCCGGGACATCAGCGTCATCCAGTGTTCGCCCCAGGGCGTGCGCCTGGTGATCGTCAAGGTCACCACCGACCAGGCCGGCCTGTATGGCTATGGCTGCGCCACCTTCACCCAGCGCGCCGACCTGATCCCGATCGCGGTCGAGAAATATCTCAAGCCGCTGCTGGTGGGGAAACCCGCCGACCGTATCGAGGATACGTGGCAGATGGCCTACAATTCCTCCTACTGGCGCAACAGCGGCGTTCTGAACAACGCCATCAGCGGCGTCGACCAGGCGCTGTGGGATATCAAGGGCCGCCAGGCCGGCATGCCGGTCTATCAGCTGCTGGGCGGCAAGGCCCGTCTGGCCGCTGACTGCTATGCCCATGCCAGCGGAAGCGAGATCAAGGACGTGGTGGACCAGGCCAAGCGCCACATGGCCAACGGCTTCCGCCATATCCGCGTCCAGGTCGGCGTGCCCGGCATGGCCGGCTATGGCGCCGGCCCCAGCAAGACCCAGCGCATTCCGGCGCTGCATGACGCCCCGGTGTTCGAGCGCGAAGGCTATATCCGCCGCGCGATGCAGCTGTTCGAAACCTGCCGCAAGGAACTGGGCATGGAGGTTGAACTGCTGCACGACGTGCATGAGCGCATCACCCCCACCCAGGCGGTCAAGATGTGCAAGGATGTGGAACAGTTCCGTCTGTTCTTCCTGGAAGACCCGGTGTCGCCCGAAGACATTGCCTGGTTCCGCAACATCCGCGCCCAATGCGCCACGCCGCTTTCCATGGGTGAGCTGTTCAATTCACCCCATGAGATCGTGCCCCTGATCGCCGAACGCCTGATCGACTATATGCGCATGCATGTGTCGCAGATGGGGGGCCTCACCCCCTGCCGCAAATATGCGGCGATGGGCGAGATCTTCAACGTCCGCACCGCCTGGCACGGTCCGGCTGACACCTCCCCGGTCGGCCATGCCGCCAACCTGGCGCTGGATCTTTCCTGCACCAATTTCGGCGTGCAGGAGAACGCCTTCTTCAACGATGCGGCGCACGAAATCTTCTCAGGCCTGCCGGTGACCAAGGGCGGTTACATGTATGCCAACGAGGCGCCGGGCTGGGGCATCGAGATCAACGAGGCGGCGGTCGCCAAGTATCCCTGGAACCGCAATCATCCGCTGAACGGCGGCTGGGGCGAAGTGCGCCTGCCCGACGGCCAGATCATCAAGCAGTAACCGTCACTGCGCAAAAAAAGCCGCCGTTCCCAAAACCGGAACGGCGGCTTTTTTGCGTGCGTTTCTCTGTGCGCTTCAGTGGGGCGCTTCAGGCCGCCCGGATAAACAACCCTATGGTCAGCACCACGCCAATGGCGACAGCGGCCAGGCGCAGGAATTTCTCGTTGACCTTGTTGACCATGTTGCCCCCGATCCAGCCGCCGATGGTGGCGCCGGCACAGGCGATGGCGCAGGGGAGCCACTGGACCTGCGGCGAGAAGGCGAAGATCGCCACCGCGCTGGCATTCATCACGCCCGCCAGCACATTCTTGTTGGCGCTTGCGCTGCGGATGGCAAGGCCGGCCGCGGTCAGCGCCGCCAGCATCAGAAAGCCGATGCCGCCGCCGAAATAGCCGCCATAGACCGCGATGCCGAACTGCGCTGCACCGATGCCCCATTTGTTCAGCACCGGGGGGCGATCGGCCTTACGCGGCACGAAACTGCCATAGGCGAAGATGGCGGTGGCGAACAGCACCAGCCACGGCACCATCCGGGCGAAGATGGGCGAGGGCGTCACAAGCAGCAGGAGGGCGCCCAGTATGCCGCCGGCCAGCGACAGTGCGATCAGCCATTTGAAAGAGAGCCCGCCCACGCCCGTGACATGGCCGCGCCCGCCCCAAGTCGAGGCGATCTGGGCGGGAAACAGCGCAACGGTCGAGGTGATATTGGCCTGCAGCGCGTTCATCCCGGTCAGCATCAGGGCGGGCAGGGTAATGAAGGTGCCGCCGCCGGCCAGCGCGTTCTGCGTGCCGGCCCATAGCGACGCGATGAACAGGATCACATAGGTCATGGTCATGACATCGGCCATGCCATGACATTATCCGAAGGTAAAGGCGAAGGCCTGCACACCAGGGTCGGCAAATTCGATGGTAAAGGTGTGATCGCCAGGACTCTTCAACCGGATCAGCTGATAGAGCCGGTCTTCGGTCACGCTGCCGCTGCCATCCGCCGCCACGTCCATGCCATGGCCATCACCGGGGGGGCGGCCGTCCAGCGTCACCTTGAAGCGCACCGGCTTGCCGCCGCCCTCTTTTGATGGCGCCAGCACCAGATGCACGTCGCGGGCATGGAAGCGGAAACTGATCTTGCCGCCGGGCGCGTCCAGCCGCGACATCTCCTTGCCGATGGTCCATTGCCCATCCAGGCCCCATTGGCCGGGCTGCAATTGCGCTGTGGTCTGATAGTTGGCGCTTTCATCGGTCCGCGCGGTGCCGGACGCGAAATTCTGGCCCCGGCCATAGCCCAGATAGGTTTCGTGCGATGTTTTCGCGGTGGGCGCGCCGGCGGCCAGGGCTCCTTCGGCTTTGGGATCAACCGTGCCGCCCGGCACATTCGTGCGGCCGCCTTCGCGCAGCAACTGCTGGATCACCGCTTCGGAGCGTTCATATTCGCCTTCGCCAAAGTGATGGTGACGTATGCGCCCCTCGACATCGATGAAGTAATGCGCCGGCCAATACTGGTTGTTAAACGCCTGCCAGATGGTCAGGTTGTTGTCCTGCGCCACGGGATAGGTGATGCCAAGGTCTGATACTGCCCGGCGGACATTGGCTTCTGTTTTTTCAAAAGCGAATTCCGGCGCGTGCACGCCGATCACCACCAACCCGTGATTCTTGTATTTCTCCGCCCAGGCCCTGACATAGGGCAGGGCGCGCAGGCAGTTGATGCAGGAGTAGGTCCAGAAATCCACCAGCACCACCTTGCCCCGCAGCTGTTCGCGCGTCAGCGGCGGCGAATTCAGCCACAGCGTCGCGCCGGTCAATTCCGGCAAATGTCCTTCCACCGGCAGATCGCTGCCCGCCACGGCGGTGGATGTCGTCTTGCGCTCGAGGCCAACCGTCTGCAGCAGTGATTGTTCGATTTTATTGGTGCTGGCAGTCGAGAGCTGCGTGAGCAGTCCGGTATCCAGCCCCAGGGCGATCGCGGCAACACCCGCCAGCACCAGAACGCCCAGCGCGCGCCGTACCCATTCGCTCGCGCCCAGCGAGCGTTTCATGCCCGCGAACAGTCTTCCGCCGATCAGCAGCGCCGCCGCCAGCGAGGTCGCCGCGCCCAGCGCATAGGCCAGCAACAGCATGCTGGTGTTGACGCTGGCGCCCTGGATGGCCGCGCCCGTCAGGATCAGGCCCAGGATGGGGCCGGCACAGGGCGCCCATAACAGACCCGTGGCCACGCCCAGCAATGCGGAAGCCCAAATGCTGCCGCCATCCGCTTGCTGCGCGCGGCTGGACAGCCGTGATCCCAAGGCCACCAGCGGCCGCGTCAGCCGTTCGGCCAGCGACGGCACCAGCAAAGTCAGGCCGAACACGGCCAGCAGGATCATCGCGGCGATGCGGCCGGCCTGGTTGGCCTGGATAGCCCAGTTTCCGCCCACCGTCGCAATGGTGGCGATGGCCGCAAACGCGAGTGCCATGCCGCCCAGCAGCGGCAGGCCAGAGCGCATGAAGGGCTGGTCCGAACGCGCGAAGACAAAGGGCAGGACCGGCAGAATGCAGGGGCTGAGAATGGTCAGGACGCCGCCCAGATAGGACAGCAGGAACAGGGTCATGGGGCCTCCGTGCCGTTCTTTCTAGCACGCGCCGCGGCCTTCGCGGTCCGTTACGGACAAGCATGGCGATATTTTCATCATGCCTGTGATTGCGGCAAATCTGGCCAGTATTTACTCCCCATGCGGGTGCGAAACGCCGCAGACAGGCGTGCAGAACCGCTATGCGTTGACACTGCTTACTCGTGGTTGTAGCCACACGCCGTTTTTATTGCGGTTGCGAAGTGATTCTTGAGCAACCGCCGACATTTCACCCGATTCACATATCCAGCCGCAGGCACATCTCGCCTGCAAAGGTCCGATCTGTCATGTCCGACGAACTGTCCAACAAGAATTTGATGCTGTCCGTGATCGCCGCTTTCAAGGACAGCGATCTGGCGCCCCTGTTCGAGGCGCTGCATCCCGATGTGGTGTGGACGTCCACCGCGCCGCGCCAGTTCTTCCGTTTCGGCGGCACCCATCGGGGCCTGGCCGGCATGCGCGAATACACCGCGCTGCTGTTCACGCATTATCACTTCGTGCGCTTTGATCCCAAGGCCATCACCACCAAGGGCGACCAGGTCTGGGGCGTGTTCGCGGCCGAAGCCCGGCATCGTCCCACCGGCCGTTATGTCAAGTCCGACATCTCGATGCGCTGGACCGTCAAGGACGGCAAGATCACCGAACATCAGGGCTTCTTCGACACTGCCGGGGTTTTGATCCAGCAGGGCGACCTGATGGTCGCGGCCGCCTGACCGATTGCAGCGGGTCTATTTGAACCAGTCGATATCCACCGCGTCGGCCATCGCCTGATAGCCGGCATCGTTGGGGTGCAGCTTGTCGCGCAGATTATATTCGGGCGCGAAAGTCAGCGGATTGGTCTTGTCCGCCGTGGCGGTGGCGAAATCGATCACCCCATCAAAGGCCCCGCTGCTGCGGATCCAGTTGTTCAAGCCCGTGCGCACCGCTTCGCCCGCCGGCGAAGCATAACCGGCGCCCTGATAGGGCGTCAGCAATCCGCCATAGACCTTGATGCCATGGGCGCGGCAGCGCTCGATGATCTGCTTGTTGGCGGCGATCAGGGCTTCCAGGGTAACGGGTTCCTGCGGTCCCAGCGGGGTGAAGCCGCGGCCGATGTCATTGATGCCTTCCAGCACGATCACTGCCTTCACGCCCGGTACGCCCAGCACGTCGCGGTCCAGCCGCGCCAGCGCGCTGTGGCCGGCGCCATGGCGCAGCAAGCGGTTGCCGCCGATCCCGGCATTGACCACTGACCATTTGCTGCGGGCGGCGACCAGGCGTTCGGCCAGCCGGTCGGGATAGCTGCGAAAGGCGTTGTTGGTGGCCTGCGCGCCTTCGGTGATGGAGTCGCCGATCGCGACCACGACGGCGTTGGCGGTGGTGGCGTCGACCTCGACCTGGCTGACCAGGCTGGTGAGCCGCATGATGCGCTGGCTGGGCAATTGCGCGGCGGCGGTCTGGTCGCCCGGGACGCCAGAGACATACTGATAAAGGCTGTGGCCACCCAGCGCGATCTTGCCGGGCACATAGCTGGTGATGACCAGCTTCTGCAGCGCCGTCACTTTCATGTTCACCGGATCGGACAGCAGCGGCGCGGCAGCGGGTATGGCAACGCCGCCCCGGCCATCAAAAGTCACGACCTGATCGGTGCCCGCGACCACGCTGCCATCGGGGCCGGCCATGCCGACATGCACCGCGCCCAGCACCAGCACGTCAGCGCCGGCTTCGTTGGTGAAACGCAGGCGGATGCGGTTGCCGGCCACCGCCACCCGAACCAGCTGGCTGACAGTGACGTTGCTCGGGTCGCTTTCCGGCGCCACCAGGGGAACATTTCCCGGATTGTCCAGCAGCGGCGGCGTGGGGGCTGCAACTGCGAGCGGTTGCACGGCAACGGCGGACAGGGGAACGACAGGCGACAAAGCGGGCGACGGGCTCATGCCCGGCGGCGGCGGGGTCGGCACGAAACCCCAGGCCCCCAGCCAGTTGTCCTTGATACGTACTTGGGCCGAACCCCCCGTCGCGGTGCCCAGAATCAAGGCGGCGGCCAGCGCCAAATGCCGGAATTTCATGTCGACTCCCCATCTCTTATTTGATTGTCCGGACTTTCCCTTGGGGGCGGCCATCCCGCAAGGCGTCATGCAACAGGGCCGGAAGCGGCAAAAAAACACCGTCTGCGGACCAAATCCGCCAAAAAGCCGAAAAAAGACTGACTTTTCAGATGCTTCCCGTTGACGCGTCCCAACTTCCCTGACAGCTTATGTGCAGCCACGGGGACGGCCTTGTCCCTTAAGGGGCTTGGGGATGATCAAGTCAGAACTGGTTGCGCGCCTTACCGCTCGCTATCCGCATCTATATCACCGCGATGTCGAGCGCATCGTGACGACGGTGCTCGATTCCATCAGCAAGGCGCTGGCGGACGGCCATCGCGTGGAACTTCGCGGTTTCGGCGCCTTCTCGGTCAAGGTTCGCCCCAGCCGCATGGGGCGCAATCCGCGCACCGGCGAGCCGGTTTCGGTCGGCCAGAAGCGCGCGCCCTTCTTCCGCACCGGCAAGGAATTGCGCGAACGCCTGAACGGCGGTACGCCGGAAGCGTGAACACGAATCCGGCCCCTCTTCTGAATCCAGTTTTTGTAGCTCTCGATACCACCGATCCCGACTATGCCCGCCAGCTGGCGGAGCGTGTGCGCGGCTCAGTGGGCGGGCTCAAGCTGGGGCTGGAATTCTTCAACGCCCATGGTCCGGATGGTGTGCGTCCCTTCACCGAAATGGGGCTGCCGGTCTTTCTGGACCTCAACTCTCACGACAGTCCCAACACCGTGGCGGGCGCCTGCCGCGCTGCCGCAGCGCTGGGCGTGTCGATCCTGAATGTCCATGCCCAGGGCGGCGCGGCGATGATGCGCGCGGCGCTAGAGGCGGTGAAGAGCGTCAATCCCGCAACGAAGATGATCGCCGTCACCATGCTGACCAGCCTGTCCGACGAAGACCTGCCCACGGTCGGGCTGACGCCGCCGGTGGGCGACCAGGTGCTGCGGCTCGCCAGCCTGACCCAGCAATGCGGGCTGGATGGCGTGGTCTGTTCGGCGCATGAGATTGAAACCCTGCGCAGGGAGCTTGGTCCCGACTTCCTGCTGGTGGTGCCGGGCATCCGTCCCGCCGGCAGCGCCGTGGGCGACCAGCGCCGGGTGATGGGCCCGGCGGAGGCGCGTGACGCGGGCGCCAGCCTATTGGTGATCGGCCGCCCGATAACGGCGGCGCCCGACCCCGCCCAGGCGGCGCGCGACATTGCACAAAGCCTAGGCATTTCAGGGCTTTAAACCCGGTTCCTTGATTTCCCCACCTTGCAGGGCCATACACCCCAACCCATGCCCATGGCCGTCAAAATCTGCGGAATGACTGGCCCCGACGCGGTCGACGCGGCGGTGAACGCCGGCGCGGTCTATGGCGGGCTGGTGTTTCATCCCAAGTCACCGCGCTTCGTGACGCTGGAGCAGGCCCGCATGCTGGCGGAGCGGATGCGTGGACGCCTCAAGATCGTGGCGCTGATCGCGGACATGGACGATGCGGGGATCGATGCGGTGGTCAAAGGCGCGCGTCCGGATTTCCTGCAGCTTCACGGCAATGAGGCGGTGAAGCGCACAGCGGAAATTCGCCGCCGTTTTGGTTTGCCAGTGATCAAAGCCTTGCCCGTGGCGGAAGCATCCGATCTCGATGCGGTCGCCGGGTATGAAGAATTCGCCGACATGCTGATGTTCGACGCCCGCCCGCCCAAGGGCGCGGAGCGGGCAGGCGGCCATGGCGCGGCTTTCGATTGGAAGCTTCTGGCCGGCCGCAGCTTCACAAGGCCCTGGTTCCTGGCCGGCGGGCTGACGCCCGACAATGTCGCGCGCGCCATTGCCTTGTCCGGCGCCGGCCTGGTCGATGTTTCCTCCGGCGTGGAAAGCGCGCCCGGCATAAAGGACGCTGCGCGGATTGCCGCGTTCATCAATGCTACCAAGTCTCCAGCTCCTGCGAGTACATAAGCGTATGAACCAGATTCCCAATTCCCTGCGCAGCGCTCCTGATACATCCGGACATTTCGGCGCCTATGGCGGACGCTTTGTCGCCGAAACCCTGATGCCGCTGGTGCTGTCGCTGGAGGCTGCCTATGAGGCGGCCAAGAAAGATCCGGCGTTCCACGCCGAACTGTCGGACCTGTTGAAGCATTATGTCGGACGCGAGAGCCCGCTCTATTTCGCCGAACGCCTGACGGCGCATCTGGGCGGCGCCAAAATCTATCTCAAGCGCGAAGACCTCAATCACACCGGCGCGCACAAGATCAACAATTGCCTGGGCCAGATCCTGCTCGCCAAGCGGATGGGCAAGACCCGCATCATCGCCGAGACCGGCGCCGGCCAGCATGGCGTGGCCACCGCCACCGTGGCGGCACGCTTCGGCCTGCCGTGCACGGTCTATATGGGCGAAGTGGACATGGAGCGCCAGAAGCCCAATGTCTTTCGCATGCGCTTGCTCGGGGCGGAAGTGAAGGGTGTGTCGTCTGGCTCGCGCACCTTGAAAGACGCCACCAACGAGGCGCTGCGCGACTGGGTCGCCAATGTCCACGACACTTTCTACATCATCGGCTCGGTGGTGGGGCCGCATCCATACCCTGCGCTGGTGCGCGATTTCCAGGCAGTGATCGGCAACGAGACGCGCGCCCAGATGCTGGACCGCGAGAAGCGGCTTCCCGATCTGGTGGTGGCCTGCGTGGGCGGCGGCTCCAACGCCGCCGGCATGTTCCATTCTTTCCTGGACGATGCCGGTGTGGAAATTCACGGTGTGGAAGCGGCGGGCGATGGCGTGGATACGCCGCGTCACGCCGCCACCATCTCCAAGGGCACACCGGGCGTGCTGCATGGCGCGCGTTCCTACCTGCTGCAGGATGGTGACGGCCAGATTCTGGAAGCCCATTCCATTTCGGCCGGGCTGGATTATCCCGGCATCGGACCGGAGCATAGCTGGCTGAAGGATATCGGCCGGGTGAAATATCATTCCGTCACCGATCAGGAAGCATTGGACGCCTTCATGCTGCTGTCCAAGCTGGAAGGCATCATTCCGGCGCTGGAACCGGCGCATGCCATCGCCCATGTCAGCAAGATCGCGGGCCAGATGAAGTCGGACCGGATCATCGCCCTCTGTCTGTCGGGGCGCGGCGACAAGGACATTTTCTCCGTCGCCGAAAAGCTGGGAGAAAAGCTGTGAGCCGCCTCAAGGACAAGTTTGCCGCGTTGAAGAAGGAAGGCCGTGCCGCCTTCGTGCCCTTCATCACCGCCGGCGATCCCGACATGGAGACCAGCTTCGCCATCCTGGAAAGCTTGCCGGCTGCGGGCGCCGATGTGATCGAGCTGGGCCTGCCTTTCACCGATCCCATGGCCGATGGACCGGCCGTGCAGGCTTCTTCCGTTCGCGCGCTCAAGGCCGGCGCCAGCACCGCCAAGGTGCTCAAGATGGTCGAAAAGTTTCGCAAGAAGGACAAGACCACGCCGATCGTGCTGATGGGCTATTACAATCCCGTGCATGCCTATGGCACCGCCAAGTTCGTCAAGGACGTGGCGCAGGCTGGTGTCGATGGTCTGATCGTGGTGGATCTTCCCATGGAAGAAGACGAAGTGTTGCGCGTGCCCGCCAGGGCGCAGGGCGTGGACCTGATCCGCTTCGTCACCCCCACCACCGACGACGCTCGGCTCAAGCGCATCGTCGCGGACGCCAGCGGCTATCTTTACTATGTCTCGGTTGCCGGCGTGACCGGCACCAAGGCTGTTCCGGAAGAGGAAGTCCGCGCCGCGCTGACACGAATCCGCGCTGCGACGAATTTGCCCTGCGCTGTGGGATTTGGCATCCGTTCCCCCGAACAGGCGGCCGGCATCGCCCGCATCGCCGATGGCGTGGTGGTGGGGTCGGCGATCGTGGGCCGCGTCGCCGACAATTTGGGACATGGTAAAGAGCGGGTGGTGGCCGAAGTGCTGGAACTGACCCGCGCTTTGGCCGGTTCCACCCATGCCGCGCGCCATGGTAAGGTGCCGGCATGAACTGGATCACCAATATCGTCCGGCCCCGTATCAAGGGCCTGATGGGCGGCAAGGACCGCGGCGATACGCCCGACAATCTGTGGCGCAAGTGCCCCAGCTGCGGCGAGATGATCTTCCACCGCGATCTGGTCGCGGCGCTGAATGTCTGTCCGCAATGCGGCCATCACCTGCGGATCGGCCCGGCGGAGCGCTTCGCCTATACTTTCGACCCCGGCAGCTTCACCGAACTTGCGCCGCCCGCCGTGCCGGCCGATCCGCTGCGTTTCAAGGGCGAAAAGAAATATACCGACGAGATCAAGGCGGCGCGCACCAAGACCGGGCGTCCCGAAGCCTTCACCGCCGCCCGCGGCACGCTGGATGGTCTTTCGGTGATGATCGGTGTGCAGCCCTTCGATTTCCTGGGCGGCAGCCTGGGATTGGGCGTGGGCGAGGCGCTGGTGGAATCCATGCAGGCGGCGCTGAAGGAAAAGCGTCCCTATATCCTGTACGTGGCATCGGGCGGGGCGCGGATGCAGGAAGGCATCCTGTCGCTGATGCAGATGCCGCGCGCCACCATCTGCGTCGACATGCTGCGCGAAGCGGGGCTGCCCTATATCGTGGTGCTGACCGATCCGACCTTTGGCGGCGTCAGCGCGTCTTACGCCATGCTGGGGGATATCCAGATCGCCGAACCCGGGGCGCAGATCGGCTTCACCGGCGCCCGCGTGATTGCCCAGACCATCCGCGAGAAACTGCCCGAAGGCTTCCAGCGCGCCGAATATCTGCTGGAACACGGTATGCTGGACATGGTGGTGCATCGCAAGGAGATGCGCGGCACCCTGTCGCGGGTGCTCCACCTTTTGCTCAAGCAGGCCAAGCCCAAGAGCAAGATTCTGCCCATGCCGAAGCGCAACGGAAATGGCAACGCCGCCGCGGCGTCGTAATGTTATCGCAGACCAGCCGCAGTGACGCGGTTCTGAAACGCCTTCTGACGCTGCATCCCAAGAAGATCGACCTGGCGCTGGACCGCATCCTGCGGCTGCTGGATGACCTGGGCGATCCGCATCTCAGGCTGCCGCCGGTGATCCATGTCGCCGGCACCAACGGCAAGGGCAGCGCCTGCGCCTTTGCCCGCGCCATGCTGGAAGCGCAGGGCCTCAAGGTGCATGTCCATACCTCGCCGCATCTGGTGCGCTTTCACGAGCGTATTCGCATTGCCGGGCGGTTGATCTCTGAAGAAGCGCTGGTGTCGCTGCTGGAAGAGGTCGAGCAGGTCAATCAGGGGCGCGAGATCACCTTCTTCGAGATCACGGGCGCAGCCATGTTCCTTGCCTTTGCCCGCTACCCCGCCGATGTCTGCGTGCTGGAAGTGGGACTGGGCGGCAAGTATGACGCCACCAACGTGGTTCCCAATCCCGCCATGACGGTGATCCAGCCGGTGGGCCTGGATCACCGCGAATTCCTTGGCGACGACCTGGCGGGCATCGCGGCTGAGAAGGCCGGAATCATCAAACAGGGTTCGCCGCTGGTGGTGGGGCCGCAAAGCGAGATCGCGCATGACGCGATCCTGTCCCAGGCCGACCGGCTGGGCGTGACGGTGTTCGAATTCGGCCAGGATTTCGCCAGCCGCCAGGAACATGGCCGCATGGTCTATGAGGATGAAATCGGCCTGCTGGACCTTCCAATGCCCAAGTTGATCGGCCGTCACCAGATCGAGAATGCCGGTGTCGCCATCGCCGCCTTGCGCCACGCCAGGCGCGGCTGGGGCGAAGATGCTGCGGTCGAGAAGGGCCTGGCCCAGGTGGAATGGCCGGGGCGGCTGCAGCGCCTGCACAAGGGACCATTGATCGACTATGCGCCGCGCGGCGCGGAAATCTGGCTGGATGGGGGGCACAATCCCCATGGTGCCGAAGTCGTATCGCGCGCCATGGCCGACATGGAGGAGCATGGCGAACGGCCGCTCTACCTGATCTGCGCCATGCTGGCCAACAAGGATGCGGTGGGCTATCTGCGCGCCTTCAACGGGTTGGCGCGGCATGTGGTGACGCTGGCGATTCCGGGCGAGGCCGCCAGCCTGGGCGCGGGCGCGCTTTACGATGCCGCCCGCAGGGCCGGCCTGGACGCGGCACCGGCCGAAGACTTGGACGATGCCATGCTGCAGGTCACCGCCTGGACGCGATTGGGTGACAATGACGTGCCGCCGCGCATCCTGATCTGCGGATCGTTATATCTGGCGGGTAAAGTGCTGGCCGAGAACTCCTAGATAGAGCTCTCGATCCATTCCTTGATCTTCGACTTGGGCAGCGCGCCGACCTTGGTGGCCGCGACCTGGCCCTGCTGGAAGATCATCATGGTGGGAATGCCGCGCACGCCATACTTGTTCGGCACATGCGGATTCTCGTCGATGTTCAGCTTGGCGATGATCACCTTGTCGCCCAGCTCGGTGGACAGTTCGTCCAGCGCCGGCGCGATCATGCGGCAGGGTCCGCACCACTCCGCCCAGAAATCCACCAGCACGGGCTTCTTGGCATCCAGGACATCGGTCTGGAAGGAGGCGTCGGATACTTTCAGGGGCATGAGATCAAATCCTGTGACTATCGCGTCACCATATCTAGGAACGCACCCCGGCCGGGTCAAGGCGGGCTCTTATGGCCCTGCATAACAAGAGAAATAGCCGCCAATCGAGCGTCCAGAACCACATCGGAAAGCTGTAAAAGACGCGGGCCGTCGGTGAACAGCAAGCCGCAAACGATTCGCTTGTTCGGGAACACGCTCTGCGCCGCGGCGCGGTACAGCGCCATCTGGTCCAGATAGAGCGGCGCGACATCAGCCTCATTGGCGGGTGGCGGGCGGTTGGTCTTGAAATCCAGGATCAGCACCTCATCGCCCGTCACCGCCAGCCGGTCGAGCCGTCCGGTGATGGGCGCCTTCAGCCCCAGATCGGGCCGCGCGGCGTGAATGGCGACCTCGGCCCTGCTGCCCGGCCCAAAGGCGGCGGCGAAAAGCGGATGATCCAGCACGGCGAGGGTCTCGCGTACCAGCGCCTCGGCATCGCGCTCGGCGAATCCGCTGGCGCGGGCGAACTTCAGGGCGATCTTCTCGCGCGTTTCCTTTGGTATCTCGGGCAGCCGCGCCAGCAGGGCATGCACCATATTGCCGCGCAGGAAACGGGTTTTGCCCGCACCAAGCGGTGAGAAGGCCGGCGGCGTGGAGCCGGAAATGTCGGAGGGGCGGATCGGATTGGGGATGGCGGGCTCAGCGGGTGCGTGCTGGCTGATCCAGGCGGGCAGGGGCCCCGGGGTATCAGCGGCGATGGTGGTTCCGCCATGGGTTTCTTCGACCGTGCCGATGGTGCGGATCACGTCATTGCCGCGCGTCAGGTCCAGGTCGAGCTTTCTGGCTGCAACCTGCGCCAGGCCATACCAGGAATCCGGCGCAAAAGGCTTCTTGCCTTCAAAGCCGCAGATGCACAGCCGGTCGCGGGCCCGCGTCAGCGCGACATAGAACAGCCGGCGGTGCTCGCGCTTCAGTTCTTCGTCGGCGGCCGCCTTGGCGGCGCGCGCAATCTCCGGCGCGTCCTGTTTGGGCAAGGGAAACAGCACACCGCCCTCGGTGTAGAGCAGGCCTTCGCCGCGGTTCAATCCGCCGGGCAGGGAGGTGGTGTCGGGCAGGATCACGATATCGGCTTCCAGCCCCTTGGCGCCATGCACCGTCATCACCCGCACTTCGTTGCGGCTGCGTTCCATGTCGCGCTTGATCTCGACGCCGCCGGCCTCCACCCAGTGCAGGAAGCTTTCCAGCGAGGGGGAGTGGCTACGCTCGTGGGTCAGCGTCAGACTGAGGAATTCCTCGATGGCGTCGGCCGATTCCGGCCCCAGCCGCGCCAGCAGTTTTTCTTTCCCGCCCAATGCGGTCAGCGCATGGGAATAGAATTCGAAGGGCGGCGCGTAGTCTGCCCGTTCCAGCATCTGCGACAGGAAGCCATGGGCATCTGCGAACTCGCTCTGCCGCGCCACCAGCGCCTGCCACAACTCGCCCTTGCGCCCATGCGCCAGGCTGAACAATGCCTCTTCGCTGATGCCGCACAGCGGTGAACGCAGCAGCGCCGCCAGGTTGAGGTCATCCTCGCGCTGCAGGACAAAGCGGCCAAGCGCGATCAGGTCCATGGCCGCGATCTGCTCGGTCAGCCGCACCCGGTCGGCACCGGCGACGGGAATGCCGCGTGCCTTCATCTGGCGGATCACTTCGCTGCCGAAGGGTTCGCGGCGCGGCAGCAGGATCATGATGTCGCGCGGCTGGATCGGCGCGTCGTGGCCAGGCAGCCGCGCGCCGCTGTCCAGCCAGCCGGAAATTTTCGCCACCACCCGCGCCGCCAGGCGAGATGCGGGACTGTCCTTCGGCAAGGCATCCACCGGCGCCCAGGGATCGCTGTCGTCCTGCGGGTCCGGCTTCAGCGTGGGCCAGAATTCGATGCCGCCCATGTCGTTTTTGCGATGGGCTTGGTGCTGGATGGCTTCTCCGCGCGAGGTGAGCCCGGCCCGGGCGCTCTCGCTGGCGAATACCGCGTCCACGAAGCCGAGAATCTCGGGCACCGAACGGCGCGAGGTGATCAGCGGCACGCTGCGCAGGTCCTGTCCGGCCGCCAGAACCTTTTCCTCGAAATACTGGCGGTTGATCTCGAACTGGGCGGGGTCGGCGCCCTGGAAGCTGAAGATGGACTGTTTCTCGTCGCCCACCGCGAAAATCGTGCGGGGATTGCGGCGCTCGCGCCCCGCGCCCGAGAAAAACTCATCGGTCAGCGCCTTCACGATCTCCCATTGCTCGGGGCTGGTGTCCTGCGCCTCGTCGATAAGCAGATGGTCGATTCCGCCATCCAGCTTGTAAAGTACCCACTGGGCCGCGCCGCGCTTTTTCAGCAGGTTGCGGGTTTCCGCGATCAGGTCGTCATAGTCCAGCACCCCGCGCAGCCGCTTGGCGCGGCGGAAGTCCCGGCGCACCGCGTCGATCAGGATCAAGGCGGCTTGCGCCAGCCCGGCGGCACGCGCGGCGCGGCGGCGCGCGGCGGCATCGCAATAGCGATCTTGAAGGCCCAGAAGATAGGCCAGCAGGTCCGGGCGCGCGTCAGACAATTTCTTGGTCGCCATCGCCTTGCGCGGTTCACCCTCGCCGGTCAGCAGGAACTGGCCGATGACATCGAAACCGCCGGCGGAATCCACCAGGAAGGGAGCCAGACGCGCCGCCGCTTTCACATCGTTGGCGGTGCCGCCGCCAAGCCATGTCTGGACATCACGCAATTGCGCGATCTCGCGGCTCAGCGCGCCGCAGAAAGTCTCCGCGACGGTTTGCGCGGTTTCATCCGGACCAATGTCGAATGGCTGACGCGCCAAGCTGGAAATACTTTCGGCTTCGTCCAGCAGGACTTCCAGCTTTCGGCGGTCCGCGCCCAAGGCGGCATCCAGTATGCCGGTCAGCCGGGCTTCGCTGGTTTCGGTGACCAGATGCGCCACCGCATCGGCCAGAACCGCATCGCCCGATCCGGCGCGTTCCAGGATATGCTGTCGTGATCCCGCCACCAGTTCACGCGCCGACTGGTCGTCCAGCACGTCAAAAGCGGGCGGTATGCCCGCCTCGATGGGAAAGCGCGACAGCACGATCTGACAGAAGGCGTGCAGGGTCAGCACCTTCAGCCCGCCCGGCGTTTCCAGCGCATTGGCGAACAGTCGGCGCGCCTGCGCCAGGTCGCCATGCGCATCGCCGCCGATCTTGACGATGGCGGCGCGCAACTCCTTGTCCGGCAGCATCGCCCATTCGCCGAGCTGTCGGAACAGCCGGGCCTGCATCTCCGCCGCCGCCGCCTTGGTGAAGGTCAGGCACAGGATGCGCTCGGGCTTGCTGCCCTCCAGCATCAGCAGCCGCGCCACCCGGTTGGCGAGGGTATAGGTCTTGCCCGCACCGGCATTGGCGGCGACCCAGGCGGAAATCTGCGGATCGGAGGCGATGACGGAAGGTTCGCGCATCAGCCCTCCTCGCCGCCGGAAACCGACCATTCGCGCACCCGCGCCAGATGGTCGTAGTCGCCGACACTGTCGGTACGGTAGGGCCGCACCCGCGAGAGGTAAGGGGTGTCCTTATCGTCGAACCGGGCGATGCGCTGCGCCAGTTTGTGCGCGGCTTCCTCCGCCAGCGCTTGCGCATTGTCGATCTGCACCGGGCGGGAGGCTTTCTTGCCGTCCGCCAGCGACAAATAGATCAATTCTTCGGTAAGGCGCTTGCCGATGTCAGGAAATCCGCCTTCCGCCAATATCGCGGCTTCCAGCGGCAATTGCGGCGCAAGAAGTTCTTCGACCTGCGGCCGTGTCGGCGTCGCGCCGGTCTTGTAGTCCATGATCGCGGCTTTTCCATCCTTGCGGATGTCGATGCGGTCGGCCTGTCCCGACAGGACGAAGTCGCCACCTTGCGACTTGAAGCTTCGCGTCCCGTGTTTTTCCACGAAGGAGCGGTCGATCCCGCCGCGCCGTTCGCGCTCCACCGTCATGAAACCCTGCGCAGCGCCTTTAAAGCGTGGCCGCCACACCGCCAGCGCCGCCTTGGGAATGCCCGCCCTGGCAAAAACCGCATCGGCGATTTCGCCAAGCTTCCCTGCGGCATCTTCCGGCAATTCGCCAGGATACTGAGCGATGAACTCTTCCATCGCCTTGTGCAGCGCCGTGCCGCGCATCAGCGGCCCGACCGGCTCATCGAGCCTGTCGAGGCGGCGCAGCTTCAGCACATGTTTGGCATAGATCGCATAGGGATCGCGCAGCCAGGTTTCGATTTCGGTCACCGACAGACGGCGCGGCCGCGCCGCCACCGGCGGCCTGGGGGCGGGACGGGCGATGGGCTTGGCGCGCGGCACCTCCACCATCCGCGCCGCAATATGCGCATAGTCGCAAGAGGGATTCAGCTCCGCATCCAGCTTCAACCCGCGTGTCAGTTGCTCCAGCCGTTGCAGCCAGCGCGAGGCGATGGTGGGGGCGCCGTCCGCTTTCAGGGCGCGGGTGAGCAAGACGCAGGGACCCGCCGCCAACATGGCGAAATCATGCGCGGAAAGGCCGATGCCACGCTCGGGCTGTTCCAGCCCCAGGCTTTTGCGCATGGGACGGGAAAACCAGGGATCGGTCGTGGCAGATGCCGGCCAGCTGCCTTCATTCAGGCCGCCCAGAATGGTGAGATCGAAATGCTGCAGCCGGGCTTCCAGCGGGCCCAGTATTGCCAGGCGCGGATGCTGGCCGAAGGCGGTGCGCACCGGAATCTTCATCGCCAGGCTGCGGAAAAGCGATGGCCAGGAGCCCGGCTCGATGGGCGGCAGGCCTTCACAACCGAGCCGCAGCGCCGCGATCAGTTCGGCTGCAGCGAGGCCGTCGCTGTTATTCCACAGGATGCAATTTTCGTCCCTGTCGCAGGCCAGAGCTCCGGCGGCGGTGACGTGCACGGTCAACAGGTCGTCCAGCGTGGCGTCTTGCCGGGCGAAGGCTGCCTCCAGCGGTGACAGGATGGCCGCGACTTCGTTCCACCAGGCGCCAAGCGCCTTCAGCGCCTCGGGTGGCGGCGGGTTGCGGCCCAAGGCGGCTTTGGCAACCGCCTTGGCTATTCCGGCCAGCCCGGCATCGGGCCGGGGACCACGCAGGCACCAGCGGTCCAGTTCGCGGGCGTGCGCGCGAAACACCGCGCCGTCCTGGCCGCACCTCGCGAAAGGATGCTTGAGCAGCGCCAGCAACGGCACCGGCGCAAACTGGGCTTCGGCGGCTTCCGCCAGCAGGCACAGGAATGCGCCGGCGGTGGTATGGGCCAGTGGGCGACCGGCGGAATCGTCGATGGTGATGCCCCAGCGGCTCATCTCGGCGGCGACACGCCGCGCCAGGTTGCGATCCGGCGTCACCAGCGCCGCGCTGCGGTCCGGCGTTTCCAGCGCCTCGCGCAAGGCCAGCGCGATGGCGAGCGCTTCCTGCGCCGGATCGGCGCACGCGACCAGCGCGATGTCGTTCAAACCCTGCCGGATTTCTTCGCTTCCGGCCTGCGTCAGCGCCCGCCAGGCATCGGTGGTGGGGGCGGGCCGCAATGTCTCGCGCAGCAATTTCTCGCGTGCCGCGTTGGGCGGCGCCGCGAACCAGTCTTCCACATCGGCGCGGTCGGCCTTCATGCGTTTCAGCAATTGGCGCAGGCCGAACTGGGGATGGCCGGGATCGTCTTCCAGCCCGCTCCAGCTTTCCTCGTCCAGGCGCTGGTCCAGTCCCGGCAGCACCACCGCACCGTTGGGCAGCCCGGCGATCACGCCCAGCAGCTCGGCCGTGGCGGGGATCGAGCCGGTGGAACCCGCGGCAATCACCCAACCTTGCGGCGGGGCGGCTTGCAGCCGCGCGCCCAATTCTTTCAGCGCCAGCACGCGCCGCGCGGCAGGCGTCAGCTTGTTCTCCGCCGCCAGCAGGTCCGGCCAGGCGACATGCAGCACGTTCAGAAAGCGGGTGACGCCTTGCCAGTGTTCCGCCATTTCCGGCGGCAGCAGGTCTTTCAACTTTCCAAGATCGCAGCCCTGGGTTTCGACCTCATCCATCACCCGGGCGAGGCTGTCTGCCAGTGTCGCGGCCTGGGCGAAAGACAGCGTGGCTTCGCGTCCCTGCCGGTCCCATTCGCGCACAAGCTGCGCCAGCAGCAATTGCCGCCGCAGCGGAGCGATCGCGGGCAGGGTCTCGAGGCCATCGGTTGCGGCCTGGAACAGGAGGTCTTCCTCGTCGCTGTCACCCAGCGGCTTGAACTGCGGCAGCAGCGCCGCGCCGCCCATCACACGTGCAAAAGCATCACCAAAAGTGCGCGCCGCACGCTGGGTCGGCAGATAGATGGTGGCGGAAGACAAAGCGATGGGATCGTCGCCGACCCGCCGCAGTAATCCGCGCGCCAGGCTTTCCGCGAAATGCGCGCTGGCGGGAAGCGTGTAAACCGAAGGGCGCTTCAAGCGGGGGCCCTCAAGCGGGAGAGAGCGCGGCGAGATAGTTTTCCGCCTCATCACGCGCCTGCGGTGTGCCGACATGAATCCACACCCCGTCCAGCACGGTGCCGTGCAGCCTTCCGCCGGCGATGGCGCGGTCCCACATGATGTTGGTAGAAAAGGCGCCGTCCGGCGCGCCGTCAAACAGGCGGGGATGAACGATCTGCACCCCGGGATAGGCATAGGGCTGCTCGCTGCGATCTTTGGCGCGTGCCACCTTGCCGTCCGCCTCCAGCACGAAGTCACCGCTGCCCTCATAGCCCATCGCGGTTTCCATCTCCGCCAGCAGCATAAGTCCGTCCATGCGACTGGCATCCCACAATCGCTGCATGGCGGGCAGGGGCGGCGTGCCGCCTTCCGCCCAGATGGAATCGGAATTAATGACAAAGAAGGGCTCGCCGGCGAAATGCGGCATCGCCTTGACCACGCCGCCGCCGGTGTCCAGCAGCTTCTCTGTCTCGTCGGAAAAGACGATCTCGACATCGTGGCGCTTGTTCAGATGGGCGCGCAGCACATCGGCCTTGTAGTGAACATTGACCACAATGCGGTTCACGCCTGCTGCGATCAGCCGGTCAATCGCATGGTCGATCAGGGTACGCCCGGCAACCGTCACCATCGGCTTGGGGCGGTCGTCGGTCAGGGGGCGCATGCGGGTGCCAAGCCCTGCGCCCATGATCATCGCGCGCGTGACCTTGCTCATGACGTCTCCATCACGCGCAGGCTGCGTTGGGCCTTGGGAATAACCCGGTCATACCAGGCGCGCAGATCGCCGAGCGCTGGATGGCCCAGGTCGCGTTCCAGGTAATTCCACACCCGCGGCAGGAAACTTAGATAACGCGACCTGCCGTCGCGCTGGTAGAGCCGGGCGAAGATGCCCACGATCTTGGCGTTGCGCTGCGCCGCCATCACGGCCATCTCGCGGCGGAACGCGGCCTCATCGACCGGCGTGCCCTGCGCCTGCATGGCGGCAAGGTAGTGGCGGGTGGCCGCTTCCGCCAGTTCGGGACTGACATCGCGCCGCGCATCTTCGGTGAGCGAGATCAGGTCATAGGCGGGGCTGCCCGCGACCGCATCCTGGAAATCGATCAGGCCGACGCGGGCCACGCCTTCGCGCTGTGGCAGCCACAGCAGGTTCTGGGCGTGGTAATCGCGATGGACAAAGACGCGGCGCCCGCCTTCGATCTGCGACAGCGCGGACTTCCATAAATCGCGATGCTCGGCGGCTTCTGCTTGGGTAGTCTCCCGCCCAAGCGCCAGCGGCAGGAACCACTCGGTGAGCAAACTGGTTTCGGCGATCAGCGCGGTCTGGTCATAGGCAAACAGCGGCTTGTCGGGCGACAACGCGGACGGCGCGTCCTTGGCATGGATGCGCGCCAGCACTTCCACCGCGGCTTTGTACAGCGCGTCTTCATCACCGCCCTGCGCCAGCACATCGGCGAACAGCGCGTCGCCCAGGTCCTCGAGTATGGCAAAGCCCTGGGCATGATCGGCCGCATGGACTTGCGGCGCCGCCAATCCGTGCCCGCGCAGATAATCCGCGACCGCCGCGAAGCGGGCGCAGTCCGCCCCCGCCAAACGCGCCACGGCGTTGTAGCCCAGCGCCTGGCGCTCGGCCTCGCTGGCATCCGGCGGCGCGGTAGGGGCTTCGGCGCCCTGCGGCTGGTCCATCAGCATGTGGCTTTCGCCATTTCGCGCCAGCCGCGCATAGCGGCGCGTCGATGCATCGCCCGGCAGCGGCGTGACAATGGCGTCGCCCCAGCCGGAAGCGACGAGAAATTCGCGCATCGCGCTTTGGCGATCAGACATCACGCAACACGCTTTCCCAACGCGCCGGACCGGTCAGCCGCGCGGTGCGCGCGCCGTCCTGCATCCCCAGCCGCACATGCAAGGCATCGGGCGGCAGCACTTCTGGCGCGCGCTCCGGCCATTCCACCAGCACCGCGCCCTGATCCAGCGCATCGTCGAAACCCAGTTCCTGCATCTCGCGCGATTGCTTCACGCGGTAGAGATCAAAGTGGCTTACCGCCAGGCGCGGCGTGTCATAGCTCTGCACGATGGTGAAGGTCGGGCTGGGCACGTCTTCGGCGACACCCAACTGGCGCAGTATGGCGCGCGCCAGGGTGGTTTTTCCCGCCCCCAGATCGCCCCACAAGGCCACCGCGTCGCCGGCCCTGAGACCATCGGCGATACCCGCGCCCAGACGCGCCGTGGCGTCGAGGTCGGGCAGGGGCATAGCTGCGCGGAAAGTCTCTGATATTTCGGCCATATCCATCGTATTTAGCCTGCCAGTCGCGCGTCCGAAAGAGGCTGGTTGTGGGCCATCCACCGGCATGGTAACCCCGCGCCCGCATCCCGGAATCCAGTCAGAAATGCCCGAAAATATCGTCATTATCGGCGCCGGCCAGGCCGGCCAGCAGGCGGTCCAGTCGTTGCGCAGCGAAGGCTTCAAGGGCGCCATTACCATGGTGGGCGATGAGGACTATCCGCCCTATCAGCGCCCGCCTTTGTCCAAGGCGTACCTGCTGGGCAGTTTCGAACGGCCGCGCCTGTTCCTCAAGCCGGACTCCTTCTACGCGGAAGCGGGCTGCGAACTGCTGCTTTCCACCAGCGCCAAGGCGATCCACCGCGCCGATCGCACCGTCGAGCTGACGGACGGGCGGCTGCTGGCCTATGACAAGCTGCTGCTGGCGACCGGCGCGCGGGTGCGCAAGCTGAAGTGCCCGGGCGCGGACCTGCCGGGCATCCATTACCTCAAGACCATCGCCGATGTGGACGGGTTGCAGGCCGTGTTCCAGGCGGGCAAGCGCATCGCCATTGTCGGCGGCGGCTATATCGGGCTGGAAGTCGCGGCGGTCGGTGCCAAGCGCGGGCTGGACGTGACGGTGTTCGAGGCGATGGACCGGCTGATGGCGCGCGCGGTGTCGCCGCAGCTTTCGGCTTTCTATGCCGCCGAACACGAAAAGGCTGGCGTGAAACTAAAGCTGAACACCGGTGTCGAAGGCTTTGAAGGGGGCGCCAAGGTGGAACGCATTAAGGCCGGTGGTCAGACCTATGAGGCCGATATCGTGCTGGTCGGCATCGGCGTCATTCCCTGCCAGGAGCTGGCGGAAGCGGCGGGCCTGGCCTGCACGGACGGCATTGTTGTGGATCAGAACGCCCGCACAAGCGATCCCCATATCTGGTCGGCGGGCGACTGCACCCGTCACACCGGTCGCGAGGGGCAGGAAATTCGCCTGGAATGCGTGCAGAACGCCATTGACCAGGCCAAGCACGCCGCCCTGTCGATGACCGGCAAGCCCAAGACGTACAGCGAAGTGCCGTGGTTCTGGTCCGACCAGTATGACCTCAAGCTGCAAATCGCCGGGCTGGCGCGGCCCACCGACCGCCTCGTGCAGCGCGGCGAACCGGCAAGCCGCAAATTCGCCGTCTTTCACCTGCGGGATGGCGTGGTTGCGGCGGTGGAGGCGGTGAATGCCGCTCCGGAGTATCTGGTGGGCAAGAAGATGATCGCGGAAGGCAAAAGGGTCGCGGCCGAAACGCTGGCCGATACCGCCATCCCCATGAAACAGATGGGCTGATGCCGCCGCAGAAGTACAAAGTCACTTACATCGAGGACACCGGCAAGTCGCACACCGTCGAGGTGGCGGAGGGCTGGTCGCTGATGGAAGGTGCGGTCAAGCACCTGGTCCCCGGCATCGACGCCGATTGCGGCGGCGCCTGCGCCTGCGCCACCTGCCAGGTCTATGTCGCGCCGGAATGGCAGGACAAGCTGCCGCCGAAAGGCGAGATGGAAGACACGATGCTGGATTTCGCCCCCGATACGCGCCCCAGCAGCCGTCTGTCGTGCCAGATTCGCATGAGCCCGGCGCTGGACGGCATCGTGCTTAATCTGCCTAAATCACAACATTGAATCTCCCCATTCCAATGAGGCAAGCAGTCTGTTTCGCGGCATGCCGTTTAGCCTAGGCAAGCCAAGTCTGGAGGAATGTCCGCTTGTGACCCAAAGCGGACATTCGGATTGGCCTGGGTTTTCAGGGCAATGCTGCTGGGCTGGTTTGCTCGGTCCTGTTCCGGCGGCCAACACAAGCCCTTGGCCGCCAGGGAACTTTTGCTGATGGTGTCAACTTCGCTTTTGCCTTAGGTTTGGCGTGGGGCAAGATTGGGGGCGGTGCCAATGAAAAATTTGGCGGGTTGGATTGTGTGCGCGGGCATGATGGCTGTGGGGTTGGCGGGCGCCGCGCAAGCGGCCTATTTCCATCCCGAAGTCCACAAAATCACGACCCAGTTTCGCGGCGACAAGATGTGTCTTGGGCCTACGATCAACGGCGCCAAAGTCAATCGCGCGCAACTGACCAGCTGCGCCGGAATGGCGGTGCAAAATTTCTTCATCAAGGCGAACGACAAGTCTGGAAAATTCTTCCGGGTGGAAAGCCAATTTCGCGACGGCATGTGCCTGGACGTGACCAATGGCGGGCCGGGAGACGGCAAGCTGGCATTTGCCCCATGCGGCAATTATTCGGGACAGGTCTGGGAGTTCAGGCCGCAAGCCGTGCCGGGCAGCTTCCAGCTCGCCAGCACCTTCCGCAAGGGACAATGCGCCGACATCGTCAATGGTGGCGCGGACAATAACGGTGCGGCGCTGGCGCCCTGTGCCAATGTCAGCGGCCAGATCTGGACCTTCGCGACCCTCATTTCGGGGCTGCCCGTGCTGGCGTCCGCGCCAGCTCCTACGCCCAGCAAGTTGGCGATGGACGCCAAAACCAGGGCGATGTTTCTGGCCCTGCCCAAGAACCGCGACATCATCATCACCTCCGGCGACCAAGAGCTGGAGGAGGACTATGCTTGGGTGGTGTACAAATTCCTCAAATCCCGCGGCTATGACCTGGACGAGCCGGACCGGCTGTTGATGACCTCGACGCCGCAAAGCACGATCACCATCAGTGCCAAGGACCCCGAGGCGCCGATCCAGGTGCGGGTGGGGCGCACCGCCACCTTCACCCAGATCACGAAGTAATCCGATGGGCAGGGTTCTGGACGCCGGAAAGGCTCATCCTGACCGCACGGTTCTCAGCAACCGTTTCCGCAGCACACGCTATCTGCCGGTCATGGCGATGGGGCTGATGGGCTGGATCATGGTCACGGGCAATGCGTGGAACGCCTGGACGCTGGGCCTGATGGCGGGGCTGGCGGCGCTCTATTATCTCGTTACGCACACCAAGCGCGCCCAGTTCGACGACCATGCGCTCTATTTCCTGAAAGGCGGCAGGGAAGAGGAGAAAATTCCCTTCACCGACATCACTGCGATCAAGGCCACCGGCACCAGGATCAATCACCGTGGGGTGTGGCGCATCGAATACAAGGGCCGCGACGGCCAACCACGCAAATACCGCTTCCTGCCGCGCACCATGTTCGACTGGCCCTATGCGTCGTCGAACTTCATTGGCTGGCCAGCCGATTTCATGACCGCAGTGGAAGATGCCAATCCCGACGTCACAATCTGGTGGCACCCCTTCTTTTTTCACGACCAGCCTTGGGCGGGCGGCTTCGGGGGCGGAATGAAGCGACCGAAAAAATGAAGCGAAAAATCCTTTCCTCGACCTTCATGATCTTGGCTACCACCGTGGCACTGGCGCAGCTGCCCGACCACCGGGTGATCGCCGGCGGCTGGGAAAAATCCGTGGTTGATGCCGAGGCGCGCCAGGCGGCCGCCCTGGCCATCACCGCCATCCGGATCAAACAGCCCAAGGCGAAGCTCGCCCGGATCACCGCAGTGGAAACGCAGGTCGTAGCAGGCCTCAATTATCGCCTGCATCTCACACTTGCCGACAAAAGCCGCTGGGAGGCAGTGGTGTGGAAAAAGCTGGACAGGGAAATGGAGGTCGTCGCCCTCACGCCCATCAGGCGAAAACCATGAGACAGATGATGGCGCCCCTGCTGGTCGCGCTTGTTTTGTGCGGCTGCGACGACAAGCCCGCCAAACCGCCCGCCGCCTCGTCCAAACCAGCCGCGGTGCAGACGGCGCTGAAAACATCGATCGCAGAGGAGCGCGACTGGACCGATGACGAACTGCATGAATACGGCCAGGTCACGAAGGTGGTGGACATGCGCCATCCACATTACCTGATCATCTTCGATCTCCAAAGCGGCGCGAAGGATTTCGCATTCTTGGCCAATGTCGAGACCTTGGGCCTGACCACCCCGCCGGAAAAACTGGTCGGCGGCGATTATATCCCCTTCTATTACATCAGTTCGGAATCGCCGCCCCTGCGCGACCTGCGGCTGGACGGCAAATCGTTGATACCGCCGATGCAAGCGGGCGCCGATCCGAGGTGGAAACAGTTGACCGGCACGCTTGAAGGGGCGGACAAGGCGGCGGCCCCCGGCATGCCCGACGCCAATATTCGCATCAAACCCGCCAACGGCAAGGCGATGACATTTTCCATTCATGTCACGTCCGACATCGCGGCGGCCAATGGCAAGACTGTCACGGCCTTTTACAAGGAAGGCGAGTTGGACAACCACCTCACCTATCTGAAGCCCTAGGAGATTCGAGATGAAGCACTTTCTGCTCGGCGTGCTGGCCCTGTCCGCGATGGTGCTTCCCGCTGCGGGGGCGAGCGTTACGCGCTGCGCCGACAATCCGAATGTGGCGCAGCCGGCCAACGCCGCCCAGCCCCAGGAGAAATACACGCGCCGCTTTTCCAACGGCGCCATACGCGTGAGCGTGATGGATACGGAGGAGCCGGCCTGCTGCTCCTGGCACCTGATGATCCAGAGCCCGGCGGGCGCAGGCAAGAAAGCCGCGCCCGCCTGCCATATCGTGAGTGATAGCAAGACCGGCGGATTTTCCGGTGTTGATTTCGCCAGGCTGACATCCTCCTACGACCCCAAGAAAGGCGTACTGCTGACGGTGCCGGTCAGGATTTACGACATGAAAAAAAGCGACGGGTCCAGCCGGCCAGGCGTCGCCCGGGTGCGGATCAACAGCGCGACCGGCAGCGTGACGGTGGAAAAATGAAAAGCGGACGGAGACGCGCCCAATGGTGAAAAGCCGCTGGTGGCTGCTGCTGTCTCTCGCCTGGGTTGGCGTGGGGGTGGCGTCGGTGTTCCCCCTGGTAATGCTGTCCATGGCGTTCGACGCGCCGGGGTCCGAGAAAGATATGTGGCTAATAGCGGCGGTCGGCTCCATGGCCTTCTTCCCGGTTTCCTGCCTGCTGGGGGCGGTTCTGCCCTGGCTGTTCCGGCGCTGGCGCTTCGCCCTCATGCTGTTCGGGGTGCCGGTTCTGAATGTCGTCCTATCGGCCCTGCTGCTTTGGCTGATGTTCCAACTGGGGATCATGCATTGATGCGCAATCTTCTCTTCGTTCCACTGGTGATCGCGTCGCTGGCAGGCGCCAGCGCCGCTCCGATGGCGGTCTCCGCGCGGGATCAAACCGCGATCCGGGCGTTTCTAACCCGCGTCTATTCCAGCTACAAGGAATGCAAGGCCAGCATGGCGAAGTGCGCCGATCCGATGGATCGCAAAAGCGTGTTCACGCCCGGCACCCTGAGCCTGATCGCCACCAACGTGAAGCTCAATCAGGGTGAAGCGGGCGCCGCAACCGGGTCCGACCCGATCTGCGGCTGCCAGGACCACGGAACCATCAAGGTCAACAGTATCACGCTCACGCCCAGCGCCGACGGCCGTGTGCTGGTCAAGGTCCGGTTCAAGAACTTCGAGCCCGGCGCCGCGTCGCTTGTGATGGAAAACACGCCGGGCGGATGGCGCGTGCATGATGTTCTGGGAGAAAGCCCCAGCTATCGCGGCGCCATCATTGCCGAGAACCAGACGTTGGCCAGGCCGGCCACAAAGGGACGCTAGTCTGCGAAATTTTTAAGATGTGGAGAAAATCACGATGAAATACCGGACGTGTTTTCCCGTGCTTCTGGCCGTAGCGCTTGCTCTGTCCGCCTGTGACGACAAGCCCGCCAAGCCGCCTGCGGGGCAGGCAGCGGTGAAACAAGACGCGGCTGCGGCCCAGCCGTCCGGGCCGGCGGATACCAAGCTGGGCGTGACCGGGAGTGACTGGGAGTTGCGCTACAAAGGCCTGTACCGAAAGGACTACAACCCTGTCACCATGGAGCTGCAAAAGCGCGGGCGGGTTGTCACCGGCTTCGCCACTTACCAGTATGGAGTGCAGCCGCCTGAACGTCATGAGGTGAAGGGGGAAATCAACGCCGACGGTTCCTTCAGCATTGCAGAGGATATGAGCATTGTGTGGAAAGGAACGGTGGACGCCTCAGGCGCCCTGTCCGGAAACAGGGACCTTCCCGGCCCGGACGGACACAACTTCAAGAATTCCGTGAACAACTTCCTGCTGAAGCGCATACAGGTGCTATCGCCCGGCACGGTCGCCGGCGTGATGCCTTTGACGCCCACCACATCCGATTTGCCGGAATTTCTGCAAAGGCTGAAAGCGGGCGTGAAGCAACGAGACCGGACCGCCCTGCGCGCCTTGATGCATCCGCTATTTACCGCGCGAAACTACGACCCCGGTGCCGATGCCTGGATCAAGGGCATGGCAGACACGACCGATCAACCCTGGGAGGAACTGGAACGGGCGGTGCGTACCGCGCCCAAGGCGATCGATCCGTCTCCCCTGGGCCGTCCGCAGATGGAAATTTACAGAAAAAGCGCCTGTTCCGGGTGCCGGTATGGCATTTCCCTGTTGTTTGAGCGCGGCGATGACCTGCACTGGCGCTGGACTTCACTGGATGCGCCGGGAGATTGATGGTCCGGGCGGGTGACCGTGAAATCCCTAGGGCGCCGGCCGGACCTTCAGGTAGGTGACATGATTGTCCCCACCGCCGTAATAGACCGTCACCCATTTTCCCATCAGCTTGTCGCGCCCGCCGTAAGTCTCCAGCGTCTTCGCGCTGGCCGGCAGGTCGAAGCTGACCGCGCCATTGTTGGATTCAAAGGTGACCGTGAAGCCGGAATCGCCGGCGGGTTTGATGGCGGTGATCTGCCCGGCCCCCTGCACCTCGTCGCTGGCCAGCGCGCGCTCCCCGGCGGTGGCGGTTGCCGCCGCCGTTCCTTGCCCGGATGCCTGGCCGGCAGGCTTGGCGGGTTCGCTGTCACAGGCCGACAGAACAAGCGCGGCGGCCAGAAGCGCGGGGATGGAGGATTTCATCATGGTTGGCTTCCCTTTTTCAGTGGCGGGCATCAGCGCCTGACCCGGGTGACGCGGTTTTCGGTGCGCATATCGTAGAAAGCGGTCACCAGTTTGCCGTTGGCCGGGACCATCTCGTCATTGATGTAAATATCAAAGCTCACCTTTATGCCATCGCGGCCGGTGACGGTGATCGTGTCGGGCAGGTCCCCGCCGCTGGGCGCGCCGGCATCGCTGAGCGTGCCGGTGATGTTCTTCCAGGCCGGATCAAAATTCTTGGGCGCGTCGCTGCCCAGCACGGAACGTTCGCCGCCGCGATGATCCACCGTCATGTCCATCAGATTGGGCTTTTCGCGGCTGATATAGGTGACGGTCACGCCCAGGCCCGGTTTCAGGGCGGCGATCTCCAGCCCAACCAGATCCACGTCTTCCGCGTTGAGATCGAGGGAAAGCACATCGCCGGCGGCCGGCTGGAGCGTGAGGGTGAACATGGGATAGGGGCCGTCATCCAGCCGGGTGATACTGCCGCTGACCCGATGTTCGACGGGTTTGGTCTCGGCGATTGGCGCCGCTGGCTTTTGCGTGACGGCGGCTTGCGGCGGGGGCTCGGCGGGCGGCTTTTCATCACAACCGCTCAAGGCAAGGTAAGCCATGGCCGTTAAAATAACGCGTAATTTCATTGTTTAGCCCTTGGTGACGCGCATCCCTTCAAAGGTTCCGCGAGTTCCCGCACGCAGGGAACCACGTTATTGTATCCCCTGACAACTTGTATCGGGCGAACGCGGGAATGTTCCGGCCATGAGAAGGCTAGGAATGGCTGGGGACACAAAGGGCGCGCGCCCTGTGCACAGCGAATTCGCCAACTCCGTAGGGCGGCGGCATCGACCGGCGGCGCCCTCGGCGCAATATTTGCGTTACCGTTTTTCCAGCGCTTTGGTGAAGTCTGTGTAGGGTACCACGCGTCCGTGCAGGGGCGCGATGGTCGTGACATCCAGCTTCAGCCGCGTGATGTTGCCGTGGAGGGTGTTGCCCAAACCTAGAGCCAGCGGCACCAGCGCGGGTCCATTGGGAGCCCCCGGGGTGAAATCGTCTGCTTCGATGAGCATCTTTTCTTTGGGCAGGTACCCGAAGAGAATGCTGGCGTTGTGGGTGTCTCCCTCATTGCGGTGCAATTCGAGGCTGCGTATCCCATCGGTCAACACGTACTTGCCTTTGACTTCAATGAAGGAGGCTTTTTTCGGGCTTTGCGCCAGCTTGTCCGGAGCGAGCGTGCGCGGAGCCTTCCATGCCTGCTCGTAGTAGGCCTTATTGCCGGCGCTGGTAACAATTACCGTCCCCTCGGCGACATATGTCCGGATGCCGCCTGAGTGGTCGAAGTGGTGGTGCGTATTGATGAGGTATTTTATGGGTTTGCCGGGCACCAGATTTTTCGCTTCCGCGATCACCGCCAGCGACCGTTCCTCATTATTGGGCGCTTCGACGACGGCCAGGTAATCCTTGTATTCGAGCAGCACACTGTTGTGTGACCCACCGCCGATGAACCAGACGCCGTCCGCCAGCTTCTGCGATTCGACGCGCACGGAAGGCGCGGTGGCGGTGCGCACGGCGTCCGGCGCGGTCAGCGCGGCATTGGCGACGTTCACCCGAACGGAATTCACCGCCAGATCGAGCACCGTGAAGCCGCCCTGTTTCTGGACGATGTGCGAGGGAAATTTGACGCCGTTGAAGTCTTTGTAATCGGAGTAATCGCTCTCGATCACCATGTCGCCCAATACCGTATTGGGGATCCATGTCCTGGTTCTGACAACGAGACCCTGCGAATCGATTACGCCGGACACTTTGAACTTGCCGTTCACCGAATAGGAAACCTCGGTGCCACCCTTCACTTTTTTCTCAGTGGCAGCGTTGGCCAGCGCAGCTTTGATGAAGCCATGCGGCGTGAGCCCAATCTGCAGCTGGCGTTCCTCGGCCGCGGCAAGTGCCGGTTGAGGCTGGGCTCCAGGCTGGTTCCAAGCATACTTGCCGCTCACGAGATTCACCAGCTTCTGCTCACCGGCGAAGGGTGCGCCGCCACCTTTTGCGGGGGGCTCTTCGTGCGTGCGGGTCACTTCTTCTCTGGAAGACTGGCTTGGGTAGTCGATCGTCCGCGAATAGCTGGTGATTTTCAGCAGCGGCCAGGTCGAAGTTGGCGTGAAGCTTTGCCCCAACGATCCCGCCGTGCCCGTTGCGGAGACCTGTAGAGACGTGACATTGGCAACTCCAAGAGCCTGGTTCGACTTGTCGAGCGCGGTTGTGCTTCCGTTCGGGCTCGCAGCGAATACTGCGGTCGCGGCGAAAGAGGCTAATCCAGCCAAAACAATGCTGTGTGATTTCGCCATCACGTTCTCATCCCTAGCAAAAACGTATATCCAGAATTTGAATGGCCATTGTGACACCTGCGGTCCGGCGCCAGATACACCGTAGTGGAGCCGAAGAAGAGGCCGGGCAAGACGAAAACAAGAACCATGTAAATGGTTTTGCCGGCGCTCGTTCACTCAGGTCAGGGCTTGGCAATGTGCCAGACGCCGCCTTTTCCGTCACCCGTGATGTCGCCGGACTTTTTGTCTTGGATAAAGGTGTAGAGCGGCTTGCCCTTGTATGCCCATTGCTTGGCACCCTCATCGCGTGTAACGACGGACCAGTCCCCCATCGTCATGGCGTCAGCGCCGGCCGTTACAGCCGGCCAGTTCACAAGGCACTGGCCATTGCAGGCGGACTTGCCGGGCGCGATGTCTTTGTCGAACGTGTATAGCGTCAAGCCATCGGAATTGGTCAGCACGCCGCCGGCTATTTTGACATTGCCAGGGGTGCTGGGCATCTGGGCGAAAGCCGGTGCCGCCACCGCCATGGCAGTCGCCAGGGCCAAACCCGCAAAACGCGCGTATGTCATTTATCTCTCCCTTTTCGGATGGCCGATGTCAGCCCTGCTTCCCCGGATAACGCCTAGTTTGGCGATGGAGGCTTACCTCTCCGGTGGGACAGCCAGAATACGTCAAACGACGTACGCGCGGTGTCGCGGCCAGCTTCTTCGCGCCCGCCCTGACGATGCTTGCCAACGGCGATGTCGGCGACCCGCGGAAGCCGACAATGGGCGCATGGATAAAACGAATTGCTGCGGCACGGGAAGTATAACATTGGGGATCTGATCCCAACGGATGAATGCTTGTGGCAACACAGTCATAGGGCCGGCCGAAGCTGAATCACCGCTTTTGGCGCACAGCGGACATGGACTGCATTCCCGCCTATAACCCAAATCGGATGGTGCGCCTTCGTCATCGGCGCAAAGCAGTGTCAATCAAGAAGGTAACTGCACGAGATATAGAGCGGGACGGCGCGCCGTGAAAGCGATACTGTCTGTTCGGCTTACAAAGGAAATGAACATGGCCGATAAAAGTTCGGAAGAGATCGAATTGGACAAACGCGCGGCGGAGCGTGCGGCAGCGCACAAGGAAATGAAGCTTGCCGTAGGAACTCCCGCACACCATGCAGCGGTCAAGAAGCATACGCTGGCTAGTGAAGCGCATGCGAAGGCCGTTACTATTGCGCAAAAGGCAGCGAGCCGCTCACGCAAGTAGGTGTTGAAAATAGCCAGCGAAAGTGCCGACGAAAGAGCAGAAGCTGCCGTTTAAATCGCTTTAGGTCAGAAGCGGATCGTGGCTCACCCAGAACGAATGTCCGCTTCTGGCGCAAAGCGGTGGTTCCCGGTGAGTGCTCGCCAAGCAAAATCCCTGTTCCCCAGGTCCTTACAGGTACGCTGTCTTGCGGTCGCGGCTGACTTCCGGATGCGGTTCGTCGTCATGGATGCGGCGGGGCAGATGGCAGCGCACCAGCGTGCCGTTGCTGCTTTCAATTTCCACCCAGCCGTCATGCAGTTCCAGGAAGCGGTTGACCAGCGCCAGGCCGAGCCCCGCGCCGGCGCGCTGGCCCGATTGGCTCTTGGCCGAGAAGCGCTCGAACACATTCGCCTTCACCTCGGGCGAGATACCGGGGCCGTTGTCCGCCACGGAAATCTGCACATCCTCGCCCACGATCTTGGCGGACAGCAGGATTTCGCCGCCGCGCGGGGTGAATTTGAAGGCGTTGGACAAAAGATTGAACATGATCTGGCGCAGCCGCCGCCCATCCGCCAGGAACTTGCCGGCATCGGGCGCGACATCCACGTTCAAGGTCAGGCCGACCTTGCCGGCCCATTCGCGCGCATGGGTCGCCACTTCGGTGACGATGTCGTGCAGGTCGATGCGTTCCAGTTCCAGCCGCAGGGCGCCCGATTCCACCAGCGCCAGATCGAGGATGTCGTTGATCAGGCTCTTGAGGCTGTTACCGCCCTGCACGATGGCCTGGATATATTCGGTCTGCTGCGCATTGAGCGCGCCCGGCACGCCGCTGGCCAGATGTTCCGAAAAGCCCAGGATGGTGTTGAGCGGGGTGCGCAGTTCGTAGCTGACATGCTTGATGAAGTCGGACTTGAGCCGGTCGGCGGCTTCCAGCCCTTCATTGCGGTCGCGCAGCGCGGTTTCGATGCGGAAGCGGTCGGTGACATCGCTGAAGGTAACCAGGGTCGCGCCATCGGGCAGCGGCGAGGTGGACAGCGACAGGATGGAACGGTCGGAGCGTTCGACCTCGCCCAGATCGCGGGCCGCCGCGCCGGCGACGATCGCCTGGATCAGCTGTTCCCAAAGGCCGGTATCGCCGAACTTGTCCTTGGACAGCGCCGCGATGGTGCGCACATGGGGCTCGTCCGCCAGATCGCCGGCTTCAAACTCCCAGATGCGGCTGAAGGCGGCATTGTGCAGCTTCAGCTTGCCGTCGGGGCCGAACACCGCCACGCCCTCGCTCAGCGTGTCGAGCGTGGCCGACTGCACCTTCATCAGGGTGTTGTAGTCGCTTTCCAGCGTCAGACGCGCGGTGACATCTTCATAGAGGAAGGTGAGACCGCCAAAAGGATGGGGTTGGGTGACGACGCGGATGGTCTGGCCGCCCGGCATGTGCCAGGCCTCTTCGCTGGCATGTTCGCGCGCGCCGTCCTGGTACAGCGCCAGCCGGCCGCGCTTCCAGGCCTGATAGTCGCGCTGCTCCGGCAGCTTGCGGGCATCGCGCAGCCGGTCGAGGATTTCGCCCTCGCCGGGATGCTTGTCGAGGAAGGTTTCGGGCAGGCCCCAGAGGCGCACGAAGGCTTTGTTGTAGAAGCTCAGCTTCTGGTCCGGGCCGAAGATCGCCACCGCGGTCTGCAGCGTATCCAGGGTGGCGGCATGGGCGTCGGCATGTTGCTGCAGCCGGGCTTCCGCCGCCGTGATATCCGTCACGTCCACCGCGGTGCCGATGATGCCGGCATCGCCCAGCGGAATTTCGGTGAAGGACAGCGCCCGGCGCTGGCCGTTCACCACCGAAAAGCGCTTGGCTTCCTGCAAGGCATTTTCCGAACGCGCCGTGGCGGCCAGGTCGCGCTCGCTCTTGTCCAGCGCGACCTGCTCGCGGCGCGCGGTCTCGAGATCTTTGGCGCCGGCGCCTTTGAGGAAGGCGTGATTGCCCCAGGTCAGCGCCAGTCCCTTGTCCCGCAGCCAGACCGGAATCGGCAGGGCGTCGAGGATGGCTTTGTATTCGCCGCTTTCCTGCGCCACCGATGGCTCTTCCAGCCACACCGCCGCCATGCCGCCCACGGCGCGGCCCCGCGCCGTCAGTTTCAGGCCGTGATTGTCTTCCACGCCCAGCTGAAAGGGCGCGCCCCGCTCCGACAGTCCGTCCAGCGCGGTGGACAGCGCCAGGGCGTTGGGCCCCTTGAGGCAGGCCTGCAGCGTCTCGTCGCCGCCGCCATAGGAGAAAGGCCCGGTGCCGTCGCGGCCCCATACCACCAGCGCCTCGCGGCCCGCGCCCAAAAGGGCGTCGCGTTCGCCGACCGCGGCCTTGGTCTTGGCGCCTACCATCCTGAGCGAGCGGCGCAGGCGCCGTGTGGTGCGCTGTTCCGCCAGCGCCCACAGGCCGGCCGCGATGGCCAGGGCCACGCCGCCACAGGCCAGGCCCGAAAGGACGATAAGGTTGCCGTTCTGGAAGGTGAGGGCGGCAGGGATGGCCGCCTGGGCAGGACCAGACATGAGGGCACAGGAGGAGGTAGCCAGCAGGAAACCCCACCGCCTTGCTCCCGGCCGTCTGCCCTGTCCCATTCTGGGACGCATGCCGTAAGCCCCCGTTAACCCTTCGCCTGAGCGGCGAATCACTTTGGAATCAACAAGATAGCTTCGGCAGCCGAGTCCGACTAGCACTTGTGGTTAATAAATTCCTAAAAACGAAATGCGCCTCACAGGCCCATATTTAGCGTCCTGTGGATAATTCCTGAGTCACATCAGGGGGTTAACAAAGTATGAATCCCCGACTCAGGCCGGCGCTTGCCCCAAACGAAAAGGGCGCCCGGTGGGCGCCCTTTTCTCAAAGCGATGATCCGTCGCTTAGTAGCGATAGGTATCCGGCTTGTAGGGACCAGCCTTCGGGATGGTGATGTAGTCCGACTGCTTGGTCGAAAGTTCGGTCAGCTGGGCGCCGACCTTGCCCAGATGCAGGCGGGCGACCTTTTCGTCCAGCACCTTGGGAAGGACATAGACCTTCTTCTCGTACTTGCCGGTGTTCTGCCACAGCTCGATCTGGGCCAGGGTCTGGTTGGTGAAGCTGGCCGACATCACGAAGGAGGGGTGGCCCATGGCGTTGCCCAGATTCACCAGACGGCCTTCCGACAGCATGATGATGCGCTTGCCATCGGGGAATTCGATCTCGTCCACCTGCGGCTTGATGTTGTGCCACTTCAGGTTCTTGGTGGCGGCGATCTGGATCTCGCTGTCGAAGTGACCGATGTTGCAGACGATGGCGCGGTCCTTCATGGCCCGCATATGCTCCAGCGTGATCACGTCGACATTGCCGGTGGCGGTGACGAAGATGTCGGCCTTGGGCGCAGCGGTTTCCATGGTGACGACTTCATAGCCTTCCATGGCGGCCTGC
>CAMCWK010000015.1 GCA_945882615.1 Rhizobium sp. Q54
CGCGGCAAGCTGCGCCTGGTCAACGCCTTGTGGCGCCGGGCGGCGGGCGCGGGCGGTTTTCAGCGCGAGGCCGTTCTTCGCCATGGCGGCTTCCGGATTCCCTGCGACATCAGCGAAATGCTGCAGCGCCAGTTCTATTATTTCGGAACGTATTTCCTGGAAGATCAAATTCTCGCCTGCTGGGAAAATCAAGTCCGCTCGGCGCGGACCGTTTTCGATATCGGCGCCAATGCGGGCATTTTCAGTCTGGCGGCGCTGGCGGTGAATCCGCAGGCGAAGGTTCATGCTTTTGAACCGACGCCCGAGATTGCCGCCCGGTTGCGCGCCGCCGCCGCGATGAACGGCCTGTCCAACCTGACCGTCAACGAAGTCGCAGTGGGCGACCATGACGGCGATGCGACGTTGCGGCGCTGGCGCGGCGTCGGCAACAACAATGAAGGCATGAATTTCATCGCCACCGACGGCAGCGATGGTGAGCCGGTACGGCTTGCTAGCCTGGACCGTTACTGCGCCGACCGGAGTATCGAACGCATCGACCTGTTGAAGATAGATATCCAGGGCAATGAACCCAAGGCCTTTGCCGGCGCCGCCCGTCTGCTGCGCGAGCGGCGTATTGCCATGATTTTCGCTGAACTGAGCTGGGAGCCAGGCAAGGCGGACGAACCGGCGGCCCAGCTGGTGGCGATCTTGGCCGAGGCAGGCTTTGTGTTTTCCTCGCCTGGCGTTAACTTGAACTGGCGCAAGCCGGGCGACTGGATCCGCGGCTATAGTGATATTGTGGCGAAGGCGTCGGAGTGACCTTCAACGACTATATCCTGATTTGTGAGATATCCATCGGCATCTGCATGGCGGCGCTGTTCGTGCTGCTCTGGCTGCTGCGCCGCAATGGCCCATCGTTGGCGCTGCCGTTCGCCTATTTGTCGCTGCTGCTGGTGAACCATGTGCCGGGCGCCTTTGTGCCCATCATGGACGAAGAATTCTACGTCCACCTGCCGGAAGTGACCGAGGGCATCAAGCTGACTGCCATCGGTATCGTTGTTTTCGTGTTTGGGGTCTGGCTTGCCCGTTACCGCACCCAGGAGCAGCAAGTTGCGCCGCAGGTGCCGTCGCCCATCGCTGTTTTTCGCGAGGACAAGCCGTTCTGGATTTTCTGTTTGCTGGGCGGCTGGCTTTTCGTTTTCGGCCTGACGCCGCTTCGCAACCTGCCCAGCGTCGGCGCGGTAGTCTACAATGGCGGCGCGATTTGGATGCTCGGCATTCTGCTGGGTCTACGCTGGTCGGTGCGGAACAAGAAGCGTCTCTGGACCATTTTATGGATGGCGTGCCTGCTGATCTATCCGGCGATGATCTTGGTGACTTCCGGCTTTCTCAGCTACGGCACCACGGCGTCGCTGATCGTGGTGTGCATTCTGGCGGTCGCAGCTCGGGGATATTGGCGGGTTTGTGTCGCCATCGCGCTGGTGGGATATATGGGCCTAAGCCTGTTCTCCAATTATTTCCAGGCGCGCGACAAGATCCGTGATGCGGTATGGGTCGGCGCCACCATAGAGCGCCGTGTCGACGCCATCTCCGCCATCTTCACCGAATGGAAGTTCTTCGACAGCACCGACAAGCTGGTGCTGGCGGGCCTCGATCTTCGCCTCAACCAGAATTATTTCGTGGGCTTGGCAGCACAGAATCTGGATGACGGCAGGGTAGACTATCTGCGCGGCAGTTCGGTCACCGACGCCCTATTGTCCTTGGTGCCCCGCGCGCTCTGGCCCGGCAAGACCGTGTTCGGCGGCAGTCCGGAAATCGTCGCCAAGATGACGGGCCTTTATCTGTCGTCTGGGACATCGTTTGGCGTCGGCAATGTCATGGAATTTTACATCAATTTCGGATTGCCGGGACTGATTCTGGGATTCCTGGTGCTGGGCTGGGCGCTGGGCCGGCTTGATCATCGCGCCGCGCTGGCGGAAAGCCGCGGAGACTATGCCACCGTCATACTGTTTTTCCTCCCTGGTGTCGGGCTGATCCAGCCCATCGGCTCGATGGTGGAGCTTTTCGGCAGCGCCTCGTCGGCCTGGATCGCGGCCTATTTCTGGAAATGGGCGTGGGACCGTTGGCGCGAGCGCAGGCAGGCGCAGGCACTGTCCCTGCCGGAAGCCGTCGCGCATTGAAGGTTTTTCTGTCGGCCACCAGCCTAGCGCCGCGTTACGGCGGCCCGGCCTATTCGGTTTCGCGGCTGGCGCTGGCATTGGCCGGCGCTGGCGCGAAGGTTGGCCTGTGGTCCGCCGACGGTTCGGTGATGGACACACCGCTGCTTTCGGCCGATGCGCCGCTCACGCGGCTGGGCAGGACGGCAGAGGGCGCCCTTGAACAGTTTCGCCCCGACATCGTCCATGA
Source organism: Rhizobium sp. Q54 (assembly GCA_945882615.1). Lineage (GTDB taxonomy): Bacteria > Pseudomonadota > Alphaproteobacteria > Micropepsales > Micropepsaceae > Rhizomicrobium. The sequence continues at coordinate 2,386 of CAMCWK010000015.1, forward strand.
CAATGGCCTTTGGCTCGGCCACAACCATCGCCTGGCGCGTGTTTGCAAGACGCTGGTCCTGCCGCGCCTGGTCAGCACCAGGGGCATGCTGGAGCCCTGGGCGCGCCGTCACAAGAAATGGAAAAAGGATATTGCCTGGCTGGCCTATCAGCGCCGAGATATCCGGACCGCCGCCGCATTGCACGCCACAGCCGAACAGGAAGCCGAAAACCTGGCGTGCCTCAAACTCGAGGTGCCGGTCCATATGATACCCAACGGCGTGGACATTCCCGCGCTGCGCGCCATGCCGTCGGGCGCCCTGCGCACAGCCCTGTTCATTGGCCGTCTTTATCCGGTCAAGGGCTTGCCGCTTTTGATCGAGGCCTGGAGCAGGGTGCGGCCCAACGGCTGGCGGTTGCTTCTGGCGGGCCCCGACGAAGCAGGCCATCGCGCGGAACTGGAATCCCTGATCGCTCGGCACAATTTGGGAGATGTCATTCAGTTCACCGGGCCGCTGCAGGGCGCGGCCAAGGAAAGCGCGCTGTTCGGCGCGGACCTTTTTGTGCTGCCGACTCATTCCGAAAGTTTCGGAATGGCTATCGCCGAGGCGCTGGCGCACGGCGTGCCGGCATTGACCACGGTGGGCGCGCCTTGGCCCGTGTTGACCGAACAGGCGATGGGCTGGCGCACGCCGATTTCCGTCGAGGGCCTGGCCGCCGGCCTCGCCCAGGCCACCGCAAGCGACAGTTCTGTCCTGCGCGCGATGGGCGATCGCGGACGCGCCTACGTCACTACCCGGTTCAGCTGGGACCGCGTGGCAAAGCAATTTCTGGCGACATACGCCACGATAGTTGCTAAAAGCACCGCGCCTGGCGGTCAAACAGAGAAATTCCATTGATAATTCTAGGACTTAACGCATTTCACGGCGACTCCTCGGCCGCTCTGTTGAAGGACGGTGTTCTGGTCGCCGCCGTCGAGGAAGAGCGTTTTCGCCGCATCAAGCATTGGGCGGGGTTCCCCTCGCAATCCATCGCCTACTGCCTGAAAGAAGCGGGGCTGACGCTCGCCGACGTCGATCATATCGCCCTGAACCAGGACAGTTCGGCGCATTTTGGTCGCAAGCTCGCCTATCTGATCAAGAGCCGTCCTGATCCGCGCTTTGTGCTGCAGCGCCTGACCAATCGCAAGAAACGTTCCGGCACACGCGAATTCCTGGCTGAAGCCTTCCCCGGCGAAGAATTCCAGGGCACGTTGCACAATATCGAGCACCATCTTTGCCATCTTTATTCCGCCTATTATGTCTCGCCTTTTAACGAGGCGGTGGCGCTGTCGGTGGACGGCTTCGGTGATTTCTCCAGCGCCGCCTGGGGCACCGGCACGGGGTCCAATATCAGCATCGACGGGCGGGTTTTCTTCCCGCATTCGCTTGGCATTTTCTATCAGGCCCTGACCCAGTATCTGGGTTTTCCGCATTATGGCGACGAATACAAGGTCATGGGCCTTGCGCCGTATGGCAAGCCGACCCAGGTAGACAAGTTGCGCAAGATCGTGCGCCTCAAGGAGGACGGTTCCTTCGAACTCGACCTGCGCTATTTTCGCCATCACAAGGAAGAGATTCCGCATCAGTGGCTGAATGGCTCGCCGGAGATCGGCGACCTGTTCTCGCCGGAGCTGGAAGATCTGCTGGGGCCGCGCCGCGCCAAGGCTGAGACGCTTTCCGAAGACCATCGCAATCTCGCTCGTTCGGTACAGGCGATGTATGAGGAAGCCTTTTTCCACCTGATCACGAAACTTCAGACCCGGACGGGCCGCACCGATATCGCACTGTCGGGCGGTTGCGCCGCCAACTCGGTCGCCAATGGCAAGGTGCGACGGCAGACCAATTTCAAGCGCGTCTATGTCCAGTCGGCGGCGGGTGATGCCGGCGGCGCCATCGGCGCTGCCTTTGCCGTGTGGCACAACCAGGGCGGACCGCGGACCTTCGTGATGGATCACGCCTATTGGGGCCCGCATTACAGTGCCGGCGAGATCGCGGCACTGATGGACGCGCGCAAGGCGGACATCGAGGCTGCCGGCTGCGATGTCGCCGTCGTGACCGATGAAACCGAGTTGTGCCGCCGTACTGCCGAATTGGTCGCCGACGGCAAGGTGGTCGGGTGGTTCCAGGGCCGGCTCGAATGGGGTCCCCGCGCGTTGGGCAATCGCTCCATCGTCTGCGATCCACGCCGCGCCGATATGAAGGAAATCCTCAACGCCAAGATCAAGCGGCGCGAATCCTTCCGTCCCTTTGCGCCCTCGGTGCTGGATACCGCCGTACCCGAATGGTTCGAAGAGGACGATGCCGTACCCTTCATGATGCAGGTGTTCCAGATTCGCGAGGACAGGCGCGCGAAAATACCGGCCGTGACCCATGTGGACGGCTCAGGCCGGCTGCAGACCGTCAACCGCGGTACCAATCCGCGCTATTACGGCCTGATCGAAGCGTATCGCGACATCACGGGCGTGCCGATGGTTCTCAATACGTCGTTCAACGAAAACGAACCCGTCGTGTGCCAACCGCGCGAAGCGCTGGATTGTTTCCTCAGGACCAGGATGGATCTCCTGGTTCTTGGTGACACGATGATCACACGCAGAGGCTAGGCCTCAGGAGTTCAGGGGGCGCCGGAGGAAGGCGGGAAGCCGCTGGACCCAGGCAGCCCGCTGCAACTGGTCCCGGTAGCGGTGGCGCAGGAAGGCGAAGCTCATGCCCGCCAATGCGCCCAATATCATCCATATCAGGAATGCCTGGCGGGGCGAGGGCGATGCGGGAAGGTTCGACGCCCAAGGGCTCTGAAACACTTCCGCCGCAAAAGGTTTCCCCGAACTGGCTACCATCGCATAACGTTCCTGCTCTCCAAGCGCCTGTGTGAGAGCATCACGATGTTCGGCTACAGTCACGGTATTCAACTTGGCGGTAAGATAGTCGATATAGGTACGGGCGCGCTCCAGCGCCTTTTGGCGCAGCCGCTCGTCGGCGGTTTGGACCAGCAAATTCAAAAAGCGGATCGAGAAATCGCGGCTATTGGAGGTGAGTGTCAGCGTCACCAAGTAGGTCTTGCGCGGATCCTGGTTCACCCGGAGATTGTCGGACAGAAAGCTCTGGATGTTTTCGCCGTTCGGCGCATGCCAGGGCAGGGTTGGCGCCAGGCCCAGAGCGCCGCGTACCCAGTTCTTGATATGAGCGGCAGTTGAGATCGGCGGCTCAAACCATGTCTCGGAGATTGGGTCCCACTGGTTGCCATACAGCGCAATCATGATGTCTTTGTTTTTGGCGATGTCGTTTGCCAAGTCGCGCGAAAGCAGGCTTTCCACGAACAGCTGAAACTGCATCTCGTTCTGGGTCGATGGCATGGAGATGTTAGCAAGGCTGGCGAGTCCGCTCAATTGACTGAGGCTTCTGCCGGCGCCCGAGCCGCCGCTGGTGGACTGCACCGTAGTGGCCTGCATCTCGACCGGATAGGTGTAGATCGCACCTTGCAGGGTGAGCGCCGCAATCACGGATCCAAAAGCGGCGCAGCCCAGGATCAGCCGCCAGGATTGTTTGGCGACCAGTTCCAGTTCTTTGAGGACCGGCATCTTGGGCATGGGAGTGTCCGGGTTCGACGATGGGGACATAGAGCGCGGCTGTTCCTGTGTTTTCCTGCCTTTGGGCAAGGCGATCCAGCCCGCATTCAGCGTGGCACAAAGCCTGACCCCAACGGGCTTACTAGCCCAGATCAATAGGAAAAGTGAAGGCTGCGCAAGGGCTCCCCGAACCTCAAATGAACATCTTCCCTCCGCTCGTGTCATCGTGTTAAGCCTTTGTCCGTTAAGGGGTATGATAGGTCGAATGAGCCGTTTTCTATCGATTTTTGGCCGCTCCAGCCTAAACCGCCGCGGGCTGGTGGCTTCTGCCTTGTTCCTCGTGGGCGCGGCTCTTGTCGCAATGAGCGTAACCCCCATCGCGGCGCAGGTGTCGTCGCCCCAGATGCAGCAGCTTCTCAGCCCGCGTGGTGGCCAGAACGGCACTGGCGGTGTGTCATCTCCTTTCGGTTCTCAGCGCGACAATCCCGACAACGGCACGGTCATTATTCAGCCGGCGGGACCGCTTGCCCGGCAGCCGCGCTCGATGCTGGAGCAGATTCTCAGCGGGCGCGCCGGCGTCCAACTCAATCAGTTCGGCTATAACGATCTGGGCGCTGGCCGTGCCGTGGTGCTGCCGCAGATGGGCGGCGTGCAGGAAGAATACATACTGGGTCCCGGCGACGAAATCGTCGTCACCCTGCGCGGCCAGGAAGCCGGTGAATACCGCACCTTCGTGGATCGCAGCGGGCGCGTCATCCTGCCCAAGCTCAATCCCATCAACGTCGCGGGCCGCAGTTTCGGCAGCTTCCGCGATGACCTGGCCGCCGCTGTGCAGCGCGCCTATGTTGCAACGGAAGCGTTCGCGTCGCTGGGCAGCGTGCGCCAGATTCGCGTGACGGTGGGTGGGGAGGTTAACAATCCGGGCCTGCGCGTCATGACCGGCTTGGCATCCGCGATGGATGCGATTTTGGTTTCCAGCGGCGTCAAGAAGACAGGTTCGCTGCGCAATATCCATCTTCTGCGCGGCGGCAGGCGCATCAATGTCGATCTTTACGGCGTGCTGCGCGGCACCGGGGGCGCGCAGTTGCCTTTGGTCACCGACGGCGACCGTATCATCGTCAATCCTCTGGGGGCCACTGTGGCCATTACGGGGCCAGTGCGGGTACCGGCGATTTACGAGCTTGCGCCGGGTCGGCCCGGCATGACAGCTGCCAGCCTGATCGCAATGGCCGGCGGGTATTCCGTGCGCGGCCGCTATGACCTGACCCTGATCGGGTTAGGGGCGGATGGCCGTACACAGATGTCCAGTCTACCCAATGACCGGGCCCTGGTGCGCGACAGCGATGTGCTGATTGTGCGCACCACGGCCGAGCAGACGGCCGGTCGCGCCACCCTACAGGCCGGCACCACCAACGGATTTAGCGGCACCTACGCCGCACAGGCCACGCGCTTGTCCGACATGCTTCGAGCACCGGGCATGTTGGGAGATGACCCTTATCCACTGTTCGCGGTGATCTCGCGCCGCGATCCGGTGTCTCTGTTGCGTACCTTGATCGCGGTCACGCCTTCGGCTGTGATGGCGGGACGGCAGGACTATTCGCTTCAGTCTGACGATATTGTTCACTCATTTAGCCGGTCTGAAGCAGTTGATTTAATTAACGCGCTGACGTGGTTTGGCACGCATCGCACCGAACAGGATAAGAAGATCCACGAAGAAGGCGAGCCACCGCTATTGGGCAAGCCCGATGAAATTCCGCCTCTGCCTAATTCCGGCCGCAGTAATGAGGCGGGGGCGGAAACACCCGCAGCTAGTGTAGTTAATCGTTCTGAAGACGCCGCTAACGAGCTGGGGACTGTCGGCTATTACGATAACACAAGCGTCGATGATGGGTACGACAATGGAGGTGGCATTAACAGCACTAGTGGTCTGGCCGACGCAACCACCGGCGGCTTTGGCGGCGGAATGCCCGGATTCGGAGTAGATCCTCTAGCGGGGCTTCCGGCGACTCGTACTGCCCTCAGTGGTCAGGGCGCAGGCCGCGACTCAGTAATATCAAGGAACCAGTCAGGAATAAGACCTGACCCAGCCGCCCGTTACCGCAGGGAACTGGGCCGGATTCAGCGCTTGGCTGATGCACTGAAAACAGAGCCAAACATTGTAGCTCATTTTCTGCTGGACCGGCTTGTCACCGTCAAAGGGGCTATTCGGGGACCAGGAACGTATCTGATTGGCCCCGACCTTCCTCTTAGTGTTCTAGTACAGGCGGCGGGCGGGACGCTCAATTGGTCCGACAGGACGGGAATAGAGCGACTGTCTACTGTAGTGGACCCATCTAGCGGGCAAGCGCGCACTGAATTACAGCCGATAAACATGAATGATAGTGTGTTTACAACGGCAGTTGTTCGCCCTGGGGATGAGTATCGTTTCCCGTCAGCCACAGTCGCAACACTTGGCACTGTGACCTTAAAGGGCGAGGTAAAACGGCCGGGCGTCTATACGATCGTTCGGGGTGAGCGCCTTTCGGACGTTTTAATTCGCGCCGGGGGGCTAACACAAATTGCATATCCTTATGGCGCGGTGTTTTTGCGCAAGTCCGTGGCTGAACGAGAGCGGGAGGGCTTAGTGCGTGCTGCCAGGGACTTGGAAGCCCAGCTCACCGTATCACTTACAAAGTCAACTTACACAGCTGCCGCTGGTACCCCCGCGCTGGGCTACGAGGGTATTCGCGCGTTGGTGGGCGACTTGCGTAACCAGCCGGCTTTGGGAAGAGTCAGCGTTCTTGCCGATCCCGCAGTCCTTGCTACGCATCCCCAGAGCGATCCCCTAATGGAATCTGGCGATATTCTTCACGTTCCCCAGCGACCGGCGACGATCACGGTCCTCGGCGAGGTGATGAACGTCGCCAGTTTTCCAGTGCAGCCCAATGTAACGATTGCAGAGTACATTGCACGCGCCGGGGGGTATTCTCGGTTTGCCGACCAATCGCTCACCTTCGTAGTTTTGCCTGACGGGACAGCTCAAAAAGTTGAACAATCTTGGTTTGCTGTGGGCAACACGGCCAGACTGCCGCCGGGCAGCACAATTGTCGTGCCAAAAGATATCAACCCCTTTGATATAAGGCGGCTAATGCTCGATACGTCTCAGATTCTAGGTCAACTTGCAGTGGGAGTGGCCTCGATAGCTATTTTGTCCAGAAATTAGCTGCAAGTGGAACCATATCAAATACTTGGCGTTATCGATTGGTACGTATAAGCCGCGCCGATACGTTGACGGCGTAAGCTAATTTGGATAATAGAATCTGCCTAAGCCCTGAGGGATCATTCATGTTACATAAATTTGGTGCGGCTATTCTAGTGGCGTTGCTTATTGGTTCGCCGGTGGCTTTCGCGGCAGGCCAGGAATATTCGCTTTCCACCGGAAAGCCTGCCGGTGTTAAAATGGCTCAGACTGGTCCCGGACTGACCCTTACTATTGTAGGACTTGCAGTGGTCGCGGGAGGTATCGCTTTGGTTGCTTCGGGTAGCGACGAAACCAAGCCCAGCGCTACCACAACTACGACCTTCGTCGCGCCCTAACCGGGCGGCCGCAAGGTTTCGATCTCGATCGGGGCCAGTTTCGGATGAACATATTGGATCGATCTCCAGACCAGTCCGGTTTGGAGGTCGATCCAATATGCGTTTTGGAACGACCAATTCATCTGTAGGGCCTTGCACCAGACGTTCGTTCTCCTGGTCGCGATCCGTTTTCCCAGAATCGATATTTGTACGTTGGCGGACGCCAGTGCATCGCATTGGATGGTCGCGGCATAAATATCCAGATCGGCAAAGTCGGCTATCCAGACCGAACGCCTTGCAGAAGGGTTTGCTTCCGTCGACCCCGACGGCATCAACCAGGTCAGATTGTTTGGCAGTCCAACAGTACGCTGTATCTGGCCACTTCTGGTCGTGGCGATCATCACTTTCTGACCGGAAGCCCAGAGACGTTGCCCGCCATCGTCGGTCGCAAGAGTAGCTATCGTCTGCGGACCATTTCCAAGGCGAATGCCGATCGTGGCATAGGGGATCGCGGCGGCCTGTTTGATGGTGACACGCTGCGGTGGTGCAAGCGATAGTCTGATGACCGATGCCACGCTGCGCAAATCGGTATTGCCGGCCGAACTGCAACCGCCAAGGGCAGACGACAGAAGCAGTACGCTCGACATCAAGGCTTTTTGGCGAACTGCGGATGAGCGGCAGGGGCGCATCTTATTGCTTGGGCTGCAGGATTTCATCGAGATTTTCTTCCAGCTGGGGGCCGCTGCTATCGAACAGCCTTCTATAAAGCGAATTTTCCCCGGCCAAGCGGGCGCCGCCGTCGCGGGTGATGGAGCGGATTTCGAGCGGATAGGCCGAGCGGGTAAAGACCGGAAGCGCCCATTCGAAGGGTATGTTGATATAGATGCCCTTGTCGAAGCTGCCTTCGCCGAATTTGGCGAAGGGCACGTTAGTGAATGTCGCGAAGGCGCCGATTTCGACGCCGGTGGAGAACTTCCGTCGGATTTCAAAAGTGACGCCATAGTCTCCAGCCAGATAGCGGCCCCCATGAACTGCCAGATTCAAGTCATTCCAGGGGAGCTGGTAATAGACCGAAGCGTGGCCGGTAACGGTGTGATATTTCTGCAGACCGAACAGGCGATCGAACTTGCGTTGCCAGACCTGGTACACGTCGGCGCCGAACGCCCAGCGCCCATTGTTAGGACGCCAAAGAACCTGACCGCCGCCGCCGGAGAACATGTCTTCCAGAATGCCCACTTTCACTTGCGCAAAGACATCCGGCGCCAACCGGGTGGTGTAGGTGGCGTTCAGGGAGTTAATGCCGTTCGCGCCGTCCTTGAAATATTGTTGCAGGTCGGTGCGGACATGCGGCAGCGCGGAATTGGAAGGCTGGCCGGTATTGAAATTGTTTACGACGTCCGCCTCAAGCGCGGCGTTCAGGCTGATGGATGGCGTGATGTCCAGACTTCCCCATGCCATGAGGTAAATCTGGCCCTGTAAAGGCACTTCTGGATCGAAAAATACCGACCGGAAAGTTGGCCCGAAACTCCAGTTCAACTTTGGTGTGAATTTGCGCCAGCTAGCTTGCAGCGGCCGGATGTCCGCGGGGGCCGGGCCCAGCGTAATGGCGGAGCCGATTTCCTCCGCACTGCCATAGGCCGGTATGGCGCGCTCCAGCGCACTTCTGGCCGTTTTGACTTCCGCAACGGGCAAATTTTCATCCAGCAGGACGAAGCGAAAAATTTCCACATTGGGCGGGGCATTGGCCATCAATATCCGCGCCATGCGCCCGATGGCTTCATCCTGCGACAGATAGCGATAGTTTCGGTAGTAGACGGTTAACGACGAGGGGCGGAGGTCGATGGTCACGAGCTCCAGGCTCTGGGTGCGCAATGCGCGCCGCAATCTTGCCTGCAGGGCGGTTTGGGATAGGACCGGTATGGCCTTGGCGGTCGCGGGCGGAGCGCTGACCGGCACTTTGCAGAACTTTACCTGTCCGGACGACTGATCGAGATCGGTAACTGCCACGGAGACGATGTCGCCGCGAAGCGCGGCCACCTGGGCATAGAGATCGCAGCGCTGCGACGCACCAGCAAAATCGCCGCTATTGATCATCAAAGTTTTGTTGACGATCTCATATTCGCGGAAATTGCCCACGGTATAAAGGGCCTCATCCATGTCGAAATTCGCCCGCCGCGCCAACTCCGGCCTCCGCACAACCCGGCCTGGCCCCGGACGGTTTTCCTGCAGCAGGCTGACCAGGGCTTCATGTTGTTCCTGGTCCGTCCTGTAAACCGGCTGGGGGATCTCCGGTCCGATGCGGGCGGGCTGAGCTTCGCGGGTGGGATCCAGGCTGAAACTGACCGAAAGTCCATAAGTGCTGCCGTAGAACCATCCTAGATTGAGGTTCACCGTATCGTAGAGGCGGTAACCCAGACCAACGTTGAACGGCGAGCGGACCTTGAAGCCGCTGCCGTTTTCGGCGCGATAACGGTCGCTACTGTATTCCGCTAGCAGGTTGAGATTGGGGATCGGCGTATTCCATTGGACGCCGCCAAATACCCCCGTCTTGGCGCCGCGGAAGAACTGCCCAAAATTGACGGTGCCACCGGTATCTTCCCTGCCGCCGCGAACACAAAGACGCGACGAGAGCTTGCAGAAAGGGTTGGGCAGAGCGTTGGTGTCGGACAGCCGGCCCCAGCCAGCACCCAACGTGAAATCAAAATCGCCGACGCGCTTTGAGGCGACCATGTATTCCGCGCCATAAACGCCCGTTCCCAGAAGGTCGCGCAAACCGATCGAGAACTCCGGCAGGATGTCGTCTTCCTTCAGCAGGCGGAGTCTCAGGCCCAGGCTGCGATCAAACAAAGAAAAGCCGGGCGGCATGTCCGGTGCCGGAAAATTCGCAATATGGCTGTAGCGGAAAGAGCCTTCGAGCCAAGGAAAGGCCTGGAAGCTGAAATTGTAGCGCTGTGATCCCTGCAGCGAACCAACCGTCACAGCAACCTCGCCATCGGGTGCCATGCGAGCGCTGGGCATGTCCAGCAATCCGAGATCGCCATAGGTGGTGCGCGGTATGAACGGCACAAACGTATCGGCGCGGGCCGGCAGGCTCAACCCGCACAACACGATGACGGCCCCGGTTGCTGCGGACCGCCGCGCGATGCGCGCGGATATCCGCAACAATATGGCTCTTCTTACGGGTCTGTAACGCCGCTTTCGGATTGTCTTGGTTCCCGCCCTTTGATCCAGCTCAAATGTTCAGCCGTTTGAGGATGGGAATCAGCGCGGACGAAATGTCGGGTCTCGACAGAGCGACGGCGATGTTGGCATGCAGGAACCCGACCTTGTCGCCGCAGTCATAGCGGGCGCAATCGGTCTTGACAGCATGGAATGGTGTCGTGCCGATCATCTTGGCCATGGCGTCGGTGAGCTGGATTTCGTTGCCGGCGCCGCGTTCCTGCTTGTCCAGGATACCGAATATCTCGGGCTGCAAAATATAGCGGCCGATGACGCAGAGGTTGGATGGCTCGGTGCCGGTGGTCGGCTTTTCCACCATGCCTTTCACCTCGGTGGCGTTGCCGGAGGTCTTCCCGGGATCGACCACGCCATAGCGCTTGATCTCGTCCTTGGGTTTTTCCTCGGCCGCCACAATGATGCCGCCGCCCACCTGGTTGTAAGAAGCGATCATCTGCGCCAGCGCCCCGGGCTTACCCACCATCAGGTCGTCGGGCAGCAGCACGGCAAAGGGTTCGTTGCCCACGAAATGCCGCGCGCACCAAACCGCGTGCCCCAGTCCCAGCGGCTGCTGTTGGCGGATGAAGCCCACCGAACCGGTCTGGGGAAGGGATTCCAGCAGGCTGTTCAGCTCCGCCGTTTTTTCCCGGGCGCTCAGCAGGGATTCCAGCTCATAGGCATGATCAAAGTGGTCGGCGATGACATGCTTGCCGCGTCCAGTGATGAACACGAACTGTTCGATCCCGGCCTCGCGCGCTTCTTCCACCGCATATTGGATCACCGGCTTGTCCACCACCGGCAGCATCTCCTTGGGGACCGCCTTGGTGGCCGGCAGGAAGCGGGTGCCCATCCCAGCCACGGGAAAAACGGCTTTGCGGACGGATTTTGGCAAGGACATGGCGTTTTCCGGGGATGCTTCAAAACAAGGCTGTTTCATCGCACGCGGCCGCCGTTATTGTCCAGTTTCCAAAGGCTTTTTGGCGGAACAGGATGAAAAAAGCGGCCTGTCTCGGGCTTATCTTTTTGACAATGGCGGCAAGCGCTGCGCAAGCAGCGCCTTCGACGGATGCACATCTGTCCGGCGCACAGGCCGCGCTGGACAGCGGCAATGCCGCGCAGGCCAAACACCTTGTCGATACGGCGTTGGGCGAGGGTTCTGTTACGCCGTTGCAGCGCGCGCGGTTGCTGCACAATCGTGGCATCGCGCAGGAGCTTCTGGGAAGCCATCAGGAAGCGCTGGCCGATTTGACCGCGGCGCTTCAGACACAGGCTCTGCCAGCGGAGGAGCGCGCCCAGGCCCTGTTGCAACGCGGCTATCTGCTGGACAGTTTGGGCCGGCTGGCCGACGCGATCAGGGACTATTCCGCGGCGGCCGCCCTGAAAACCACGTCAGCAGCGACAGCGCTGAACAACCGCGCCAATATCCATCGCCGCCAAAACCGCCTGACCCAAGCGCGCCGCGACTATTTGGCGTCGCTCAGCATGGGAAATGCCAGGCCGCAATTCGCCTATTACGGCCTAGGCCAGATAGCGGAGGCTCAGCATGACAAAGAGGCCGCGCGGGGGTTTTATGCCAAGGCCGTGGGCGCTGATCCCAGTTACCGGCTGGCGAGTGAGCGCCTCGCGGAGCTGGGTGGACCACCCCAGACTGTCGGCGCCGATCCCGGTATCGTCAAGCTTCGCCCCCCGTCCCAAACGCCGCCCGTCGTGCTGAAGCCCCCGGCAGACCGGATCGTGCTGCGGCCGCCGCCCCGCAAACCGCAGCCTAGCAGGGCTTCCGGCCCGGGTCTGCGCCCAGCTCTGGATGCACCGGCGGGGAGCGCTTCGGGCCCCCAGGTGCAGCTTGGCGCCTGGCGCAGCGAGGCTGAGGCGAGGGCAGGCTGGAGAAAGGCCTTAGACGCTTCTGGAGGGGCTCTGGAAGGCTATACGCCACGCATCGTGGTGGCGGAGTTGCCTGGGAGAGGGCGCTACTACCGGTTGCGTACGGCAACGCCTGATCCTGCCCGTCTGTGCGCCCGCCTGCGTGCCGCCGGTCAGGATTGTATGCGCACCCGGGATTAGCCGTTTCAGGCTTGTTCGCAACTGCAAAAAACTCCTATGGTTGGGAACTTTCGGAATCGCGCTGGAGCAGCATGAGAGTTCGCTATTTTTTGCAGGTCGGGGTGCTTGCTTGCCTTGTTGCGTTTGCACCGTCTGCCCTGGCTTCTCCCTGGGCTGAAGTCGGCGACAACCAGTTAAGGTCCGATATCCAGCTGCTGGCGTCGGCGGGGATGGTTAGCGATCTCACGACCCACTGGCCAATGCCCTGGCACTCCATCCTCACCAGTCTTGACGATGCGCCGCTGGCCAGCCAGCCGGTGTCGGTGCGTCTGGCGGCGGAGCGCGTTCTGGCTCACGCGCGCCGCGAAACCGCGCCTGGTGCCGCCGCATCCGCCTATTTCGATGTCACCAACCGGACGGCCCTGGTTCGCGGATTTGAAGGCATGGGGCGCGGCGAAGGTCAGGCGCAGCTGTCACTGGGTTACAATTTCTCGAATATTTCCGGCCGCTTGTCAGTTGGTGCGATCGCCCAGGACCTGGAGCGCAGAAACTACAAGTTGATGTTTGAAGGCAGCTACCTGTCCGCCGATATTGGCGATGTGCGGCTGTATGGCGGCTATCTCGATCACTGGTGGGGACCGGGCCAGATTTCGGCACTGTCGCTGTCCAACAATGCTCGGCCCATGCCGCAAATCGGCATCCAGCGCTCCAGCACCACCGCGTCCAGCTGGCCGGTGCTTCGCTGGCTGGGACCGTGGCAGGTGGAATTCCTGCTGGGCTATATGGATGGTCCGCGGCTGGAGCGCGATACCTTTTACAACGCGCTGCGCCTGACGGTGAATCCGGCGCCGGGACTGGAGATCGGCCTGGCGCGAACCCAGCAATTTTGCGGGCAGGGCCATCCCTGTCGGCCGCTGCGCGATTATTTCGATTTCGCCAATAACAACCGCAACGCCAACAGCACCAACGACCAGGGACTGTTCGATATCAAATACAGTTTTGGCATCGCAGGCGTGCCGGCCCAGGTTTACATGCAGGTGATGAACGAAGATTCTTCGCCCATTGTGCAGTCCGCCAGCAGTCACCTTTTCGGGGCTTCGGTGTTCCTGCCCATAGACGAAAATCCGGTGCGCCTTACCGCCGAATACACGGATTCCGTTCCGACGCACAGCATCTTCAGTTTCGGCGACGTGCTCCACGGCATTGCCTATAACAATGGCGATTACCCGGACGGTATGCGCTACCGCGGCCGCACCATAGGTTTCAGCCTGGACAGTGATTCCCGATTGTTCTCTCTGCAGGGCAGCTGGACCGATCAAGGCGGGCGCTTCTATCAACTGAGTTACCACCGCGCGCATGTCAATCATCCCGCCAATACACTGCCCAATGTGGTGAGCGCCCTGCCGGTGCGCGTCAATCTGGGCGAGGCGCGGGTAACGCTGCCGCTTTCCGGCCTGAAGCTGGACCTTGCCGGCCGCGTTCAGGACGAGCAGCCGCGCCCGCGCCGCGGTGGTGCCGTTTCCATCGAAGCCGCGCTGCGAATTGATCTCTAACTAGTCGAGTTCGTACCTGGACTTGTAATCAGCCGCCAGGCTCTGCGACTGATCTGCCTTGCGCAATAAGGCATTACCGACCACCAGGACGTCCAGCTCTGTGCCCATGAAACAGCGGAAGGCGTCTTCCGGCGTTGAAACAATCGGCTCGCCCCGGACATTGAAGGATGTGTTCACCAGCACAGGGCAGCCGGTGATCTCCTTGAAACGACGGATCAGGCGGTGATAGCGAGGGTTCGTCTCTTCATGCACGGTTTGTACCCGCGCCGAATAGTCGATATGCGTCACTGCCGGAATCTGCGAGCGTTGAATGTTCAGTTTCTCGATGCCGAAAAGAGTTTCTTCGTCCGGCGTCATCTGCCGGCGCTTGTCGCGCGCCACTTCCGCCACCAGGAGCATGTAAGGGCTGTCGGTATCCATTTCGAACCAAGCCGAAACATCTTCGCGCAATACGCTTGGGGCAAATGGGCGGAAAGATTCGCGATATTTCACTTTCAAATTGAGCAGCTTCTGCATGTCCGGCGAGCGCGGGTCTGCCAGAATGCTTCTTCCGCCCAGCGCGCGCGGGCCAAATTCCATGCGCCCGTTATGCCAGCCAAGCGCTTTGCCGTCGGCCAGAGCCTGCGCTGCCTGTTCAATTGTTTCATCCTCGGTAAGGCGGGTGAATGCTGCGCCGCATTCGGTGAGGCGTCTGGCGATATCGCCGTCGTCATATTGCGGACCCAGATATGAACCTTTCATACCGTCCAGACCAGACATTGGTCTGCGCGGCTGATCCAGCATGGTGTGATACGCCGCTAACGCGGCGCCCAGCGCCCCGCCCGCATCACCAGCCGCCGGCTGAATCCAGAGGCGATCGAAAATATTCTCTCGCAGCAACTTTCCGTTGGCGACGCAATTGAGAGCGACGCCGCCGGCCAGGCACAGGTTCTTCTGTCCAGTGTCCCGTGCCACGCTGCGCGCCAGTTTGATCACCACCTCTTCGGTGATGGCCTGGATGGAAGCTGCCAGGTCCATTTCCCTTTGGGTCAATTGGGATTCGGACAGTCGGGGCGCACCACCGAACAGGGCATCGAACTTGCCGTTGCTCATGGTCAAGCCGGTGCAATAATCGAAATAGCTCATGTCCAGTGCAAATGAGCCGTCGTCCCTGATGTCGATCAGGTGATCGCGGATTAGTGTGGCATATTTCGGCTCGCCATACGGCGCCAGGCCCATCACCTTGTATTCACCGGAATTGACTTTGAACCCGGTGTAATAGGTAAATGCGGAATAGAGCAGTCCCAATGAATGGGGGAAGTGGATCTCCTTCCGCACTGAAAGGCTGTTGCCGATGCCAACAGCCAAGGACGTCGTGGTCCATTCTCCCACGCCATCCATCGTCAGAACGGCCGCTTCGGAAAAAGGCGATGGAAAGAAGGCGCTGGCGGCGTGGCTGAAGTGGTGTTCGGAAAAAAGCAGGCGCTTCGCCCAGTCGACATCGTCGCCCCATAACGCGGTGAGCGCCTTGGCGATCATGGACTTCTGAAAAAGCTTGTCTTTCAACCATACCGGCAACGAGGTGGCGAAGCTGGGAAAGCCGCGGGGCGCAAAAGCGAGATACGTCTCCAGCAGTCGCTCGAATTTCAGGAACGGCTTGTCGTAAAAAACGACATAATCCAGCGCGTGCGGTGCAATGCCAACTTCTGCCAGACAATAGGCGATAGCCATTTCCGGGAAAGCGGAATCGTGCTTTTTGCGGGTGAAGCGCTCTTCCTGCGCCGCCGCCACGATTTCGCCATCGCGGACCAAGCATGCGGCGGCGTCATGGTAGTAGGCAGATATGCCCAGGATGTGCATGCCGGCCAGAGCTTAGAACAGGGTGTAGATGAAGGGTGCCATCACTGAGCCCTGGGCCAGTACCAGCAAGCCGCCGATGATGACCATCACGATTATGATAGGCATCAGCCACAGCTTCTTGCGCACGCGCAGGAAAGCCCAAAGCTCTGTCAGGAAGTCCATGGCAATTCCTAGAATTGGCGTTGAAAAGATGTGGGCTCGGGCCCAGCGGGTTCCCGTTCTATCCAGTGAGAAGACACTGCGCGCTTCTTCAGGCGCAAGGCATCACGGCCGAACATCCGCGTGGCAAGGGCGACGGGGGTGATGAGGAGCAGGAAAATCACGCCGAGCACAATCGGGCTGACGATTTTTCCCAGGAGCAGGCCGAAGGCCATCCAGAGTCGATTGATCGGCGTCAGCACCGAAGGCGCGGCAAGCGCTGCCAGCCAGAGGGTTGCGGCCAAGCCTGCGCAGATTATTGCGCGCGTGGAATGGCCATTCCAGGCGGCGTAGAGGGCCAGAAGCGCCAAGGCGCAACCGATCACGGCGCCGAATCTGCGGTTCGATGGCAGGGCGGGCGCAGGTTGAGGGGCATTTTCCAGCATTAAGACAATCTATAGCCAAAGTTGTTTAGAGAACAGATTTCTTCTTGGTGGCAGCGATGTCGCACGTCGGTTGGCCCGCCGCCCTATTTTCAATAGGCGGGCTTGTTATCGCAGGGGGCGGGCACCATAAAACCTCGCTATGCAGGCATTGAACGGCATTCTTTCCTGGGCCGAGCGGCGCGAGCGGCATCTGACCGGGGTGTGGCTGGCGGGCGGCTTTGCCTTTGACAGCTGGACCTTCGGCCGGATTGATCGCCCGGAAACCCAGGCGGTGTTCATCGTCTATCTGCTGGTGGCGGGTATCGCCATTGCCGTCCTGCACGCGCTGGAGTCCCGTCCCGAGGGCCGCAAGCCATCCGACAAGACCCGTACCATCCTGATCTTCATGACCCAGTTCGCGCTGGGGGCGCTGCTGTCGGGTTTCTGCGTCTTCTACATCCGCAGCGCCTCGCTCACGTCGTCCTGGCCGTTCCTGCTGGCGATGGCGGCGATCCTGATCGGCAGCGAGTATCTGCGCCGCTATCACACCCGGCTGGTGTTCGCCGCGCTGCTGCTGTTTTTCTCCATCTATTCCTACGCGATCCTGCTGGTGCCGATTGTGATCGGCCAGATTGGTGCCGTGCCATTCCTGATCAGCGGCATGGTCGCGGTGGGCATTTTCTTTGTGTACATGCGGGCCCTGGCGCGCTTGGGCCATGAGCGCTACCGCGGCGCCCGCATGCAGGTGGCGGCCGGCATGGTGCTGATCACCATTGCGCTGAACGCGGCCTATTTCCTGCGTATTCTGCCGCCATTGCCATTGGTGTTGACCGATGCCGGCATTTATCACGGCGCCAAGCGCGTCAATGGCGACTTCCAGGTTGCCGAGGAAGAGGAGCCCCCAGAATGGCAGGCGCTGTTCGGTAGCCATCCCATCATGCATATCCAGCCTGGCGCCAAGCTCTATCTTTACAACGCGATATTTGCGCCGCGCGGTTTGAGCACCCGTATTGTACATGAATGGCAGCGGCTCGACCCGAAACTGGGCTGGGTGACCCAGCAGCGCATATCCGTGCCCATCGTTGGAGGTCGCGAGAACGGCTTTCGCTACTACACGATCAAGACTGGTCCCAAGCCCGGTGAATGGCTGGTGCGGATCAATACCTACGACGGCCGCTCGATCGGCAGGGTGCGCTTTGCGGTCAAGGAACAGGCGGTCCCCCCCGCCACCACCACCAAAACCCTCAAATAGCCGGATAGCGCTGCGATAAGCGCCATTGCATCCCGAGCCGCTTCGGACTATTTCACAGTCCAGATTTGAGATACCTAGAATTGTCCATCAATAAGACTGTTATATCACATCTGCGGCGCCTGGAAGCCGAGAGCATCCATATCATGCGCGAGGTGGCGGCCGAGTTCGCCAATCCGGTGATGCTCTATTCGGTGGGCAAGGATTCCGCTGTCATGCTGCACTTGGCGATGAAGGCCTTCTATCCCTCCAAGCCGCCATTCCCGCTGATGCACGTCAACACGACGTGGAAGTTCAAGGAGATGATCCAGTTCCGCGACGAAACCGTCAAAAGGCTGGGCCTGGATTTCATCGAATACATCAACCAGGACGGTGTAGACCGCGGCATCAACCCGTTCGATTCCGGCTCGTCCCTGCACACCCAAGTGATGAAGACCGAGGCGCTGAAGCAGGCGCTCGACAAATACGGTTTCGATGCCGCCTTTGGCGGGGCGCGCCGCGATGAGGAAAAGAGCCGCGCCAAGGAGCGCATCTTCTCGTTCCGCACCGCCACCCATGCCTGGGATCCCAAGAACCAGCGTCCCGAACTCTGGCGTGTCTACAACACCCGCATCGCCAAGGGCGAAAGCATCCGCGTTTTCCCGCTGTCCAACTGGACCGAGCTGGATATCTGGCAATATATCCTGGCCGAGAATATCCCGATCGTGCCGCTGTATTTCGCGCGCGTGCGTCCGGTGGTGGAACGCGCCGGCACGCTGATCATGAAGGACGACGAGCGCATGAAGCTGTTGCCGGGCGAAAAGGTGGAAGAGAAGCTGGTCCGCTTCCGCACCCTGGGTTGCTATCCGCTGACCGGCGCCATCGAGAGCGATGCCGACACACTGGAAGGAATCGTTACCGAAATGTTCACCGCCCGCACCAGCGAGCGCCATGGCCGCCTCATCGACAGCGACGAAAAAGCATCTATGGAAAAAAAGAAGAAAGAAGGGTACTTCTGATGCCCATGCGGGGGGAGGGGAGCATGCGACCGATTTACCGGCTGATCCTCGCCGCCGCGATCGCTTTCACGGCGCTGGTCTATTATCGCGGCGATTTTAACGCCGAAACCTTCGCGCTCGATCCGGCGATGCAGCTTTCGACCGAAAGCTGGAAAGGCGTCCATTTCAGCGCGCCGACGATCAGTCTCATCAAGGCCGTGGTGGCCCAGCATGGCAAGCCGGCCGCGGCGGTTGAAGGCTGCACGCCTTTCACCCTTTTGTGGCTCGGCAATTCACAGCTCCACTATATCAACCAGTTTAAGACCGGCGATCACATCGCACCGTACTGGATGCGCAGCGCCATAGCGTGTCCCGATACCACAACGCCACTGGGCATCTCGCTGCCCAATGCTGGCTTGCAGGAGCATTATGCGCTGGCGAGCTATGCGGTGGCGCGGCTGCCCTTGCGCATGATCCTGCTGGAGCTGTGCTTTGACGATTTGCGCGAGGATGGATTGCGCGGTGATTTTTCGGGTCTGCTGGAAGAATCTGACAGGCAACGGCTGAAGGCCAATCCCACGGGCCGGGACATCATGGCCCGCGCGGAAGGCGAATGGGGGGCTGCCAATCCGGCCGAGGAAAGCTCCGGACTGGAAGGGTTTGTCCAGAAGGGCGTCGAGGACAGGCTCGATGCCGGACTTGGCGAGATATGGCCCCTGTGGGCGAGCCGTCCCAACCTGCGCGGCCAGGTGCTGACGGATCTCTATTACTTCCGCAATGCCGCGCTGGGGATCAAGGCGACGACGGTCCGCAAGATGATCGGGCCGCGCTACATCCGCAACATGGCGGCGCTGACCCAGCTTTTGGACGAAGCGCAAAGCCTCGGCATTCTGGTGGTCGCCTATATCGCTCCGATCCGGCAGGACATGACGTTGCCCTATGATCTGGGGCAGTACACGGCTTGGAAAAAGGAAGTGGCCGATCTGAGAAAACGCAAGGGCGCGACGCTGGCCAATCTGGAAACGCTGGTTCCCGACAGGCTTTGGGGCACCTATCACGCAGATGATGTCGACTTCATGCATTTCCGCGGCGAGGGTCACAAAATACTCGCCAAGGCGCTGCTGCCCTATGTACAGGCCAAGATGGGCGAGAAGCGCTAGATGCTGTTCAACACGCTCAGCTACGTTCTCTTCCTCATCGTCATTGTCGCGGCCTATTGGGTCCTGCGGCCGTCATGGCGGGTGTGGCTCCTGCTCGGCGCAAGCCTGCTGTTCTATGCGCTCTGGCGCTGGGAATTCGTGGCGCTGATCGCATTCTCCGCCTTCGTCGACTACTACTTCTCGCTCAGGATACACGACGAGACGCGGCCGAAATGGCGCAAGGCCTTTCTGGTCATGAGCCTGTCGACCAATCTGGGACTGCTCGCCTATTTCAAATACGCGTACTTCCTCCGCGACAATGTCGCGGGCGTGGGCGATCTGCTCGGGCAATCCTGGCGGTTCGACATGTGGGATATCCTCCTGCCACTCGGCATCAGCTTCTACACGTTTCTCTCGGTCAGCTACACGGTGGACGTCTATCGCGGTCTGTTCACGCCGGTCCGCAATTTCTGGACTTATCTCACCTATGTCATGTTCTGGCCGCACATGATTGCCGGCCCGATCCTGCGCGCCGAGGAACTCCTGCCGCAGCTCACCCGCAGTATTCGTTTCGACAGCGACGCCTTCACGTCCGGCATACGCAAGATTTTGTTCGGCCTTTTCATGAAGGTTGGAATCGCCGATCAGATCGCGCCTTACGTCAATGAAGCGTTTCTCGCCAACCCGGCCCAGTTGAGCGCTCTCGACGTCTGGACGATGTCGTTCGCCTTCGGGCTTCAGATATATTTCGATTTTTCCGGCTACGGCATGATCGCCATCGGTTCCGCCGCCCTGATGGGTATCCATTTTCCGGAGAATTTCAACTGGCCCTATCTCGCGACCTCGCCGCGCGATTTCTGGCGGCGCTGGCACATCACCCTGTCATCCTGGATACGCGACTATCTTTATTTGCCGCTAAGTGGGGCGCGCTTCCGTGGCCAGTCCGAAGGCGGGCTCGATGTTCAGGTACTGCGGCCGGACTCCTGGCGGCTGACGCTGTCCTTGTTCCTGACCTGGTTCCTGATGGGCCTGTGGCACGGCGCCGCCTGGACCTTCGCCGTTTGGGGGCTGTGGCATGCGGTCTTCATCTGGCTCTATCGCGTCACGTCTCCGCGCCTGGACGGCGTGCCGCTGGTGATCCGAAATGTAGGGGGCTGGGCCCTGACGATCAGCATAACCATGCTGGCCTGGATTCCGTTCCGGGCGCAGTCGCTGGGCGATGCCTTTACCCTTTGGGGGCGCATATTCGATATCCACGCCTACACGCATCTGACCTTCCGTGAAAATTTTTACTTGATTGTCGCGGTGGTGTTTGGTGGCATGATCGCGCTGTATTTCGCGCAAGGCTTGCTCGCGCGCATGAACGACCGTCCGGCGCGCTGGACCGTGGAGGTCTTTTCCATGGCCATCGTCATCTTCGTGGTGTTTATCTTCCTGCGCCCCGTCGAACAATTCATCTATTTTCAGTTCTGAAGATTTTCATGAACGCCCCCACCGATCTTCAAAAGTTTCTCGCCGCACAGGAAAGGAAGTCGCTGCTGCGCTTTCTCACTTGCGGCAGCGTCGATGACGGCAAGTCCACGCTCATCGGGCGATTGCTTTACGACACCAAGCTGCTGTTCGAAGACACCCTGGCGTCGTTGGAGAAGGATTCCAAGAAATTCGGCACCACCGGTGAGGATATCGATTTTGCGCTGCTGGTAGACGGGCTGGAAGCCGAGCGCGAGCAGGGCATCACCATCGATGTTGCCTACCGCTTTTTTGCCACGGACAAGCGCAAGTTCATCGTCGCCGACACGCCCGGGCATGAACAATATACCCGCAACATGGCGACCGGCGCTTCCAACAGCGATCTTGCCGTCATTCTGATCGATGCGCGCAAGGGCGTGCTGACCCAGACCCGCCGCCATGCCTATATCGCCTCGCTGCTCGGTATCCGTCACATCGTGCTGGCGGTGAACAAGATAGACTTGATGGATTATTCCCAACAGGTGTTCGACGGTATCGTGGCGGACTTCCAGGCCTTTGCCGCGCGTCTGAATTTTTCCACCCAGGTCGCCATTCCGATTTCGGCACGCTTTGGCGTCAATGTGATTGCCAAAGGCGATGAAACGCCATGGTACAAAGGTCCGGCGCTGCTCGCCCATCTGGAAGCGGTGGACGTGGACACGGCCTTGGCTGACAAGGCGTTTCGCCTGCCGGTGCAGTGGGTCAACCGTCCCGACCTGGATTTTCGTGGCTTCTCTGGCACCATTGCCGGTGGACGCGTCAAGCCGGGCGATACCATCGCGGTAGCCAAGTCCGGCAAGACCAGCAGAGTCACGCGCATCGTGACCATGGATGGCGATCTCCCCGAAGCCGTGGCTGGCGACGCCATCACCCTGACCCTGGCCGATGAGGTCGATATTAGCCGCGGCGATGTGCTGGCCGATCCCCAGGCGCGTCCCGCCGTGTCCGATCAGTTCGCGGCGCATCTGCTCTGGATGTCGGATGACGAACTGCTCCCCGGCCGCCAGTATTTATTGAAGCTGGGCACTGCCACCGTTCCGGCGCAGGTTTCCGCCCTCAAGCACAAGATCGACGTCAACAGTCTTGACCATCTGGCGGGTAAGACCCTGGCGCTGAACGAAGTGGGCTACTGCAATATCTCCTTGTCCCAGCCGCTGGCCTTCGATCCTTACAAGGACAATCGTGATACCGGTGGGTTTATCCTGATCGACCGCTTCACCAACGCCACGGTCGGCGCCGGCATGATCGATTTCTCGCTGATGCGCGCGACCAACGTCCACTGGCAGGCATTGGACGTGAACAAGCAGGCGCGCGCGGCGATGAAGGGCCAGAAACCGGTGATCCTGTGGTTCACCGGCCTGTCGGGCTCCGGCAAATCCACCATCGCCAATCTGGTGGAAAAGTCATTGGCAGCCGAGGGCAAACATACCTATCTGCTGGATGGCGACAATGTCCGCCACGGCCTGAACAAGGATCTGGGATTCACCGATGCCGACCGGGTGGAGAATATCCGCCGGGTGGGCGAGACGGCCAAGCTGTTCGTGGATGCGGGCTTGATCGTGCTGACCGCCTTCATTTCGCCCTTCCGCTCCGAACGTCGCATGGCGCGCGAAGTGGTGGGCGAAGGCGAGTTCCTGGAAATATTCGTGGATACTCCCATCGAGATCTGCATGCAGCGCGATCCCAAGGGGCTCTATGAGAAGGCGAGGGCGGGCACGATCAAGAACTTCACCGGAATCGACAGCCCCTACGAGACCCCGGAAAAGGCCGAACTGACAATCCGTCCCGTGGAAGGCAGCCCGGAATTTCATGCCCAGGCCATCGTCAAGTACCTGCGCGACAAGGGCTATTTGGGCTAGGGCAGGGTGCTGGCGCGCGCCCTGCGTTGCCGCTATACGACCTGCCCAGAAAAGCCGGAAAAATTGCCCATGAAGACCGTCGCGAACTTTGACCGGATCGGCGAGGAAAATGCCTTTGCCGTGCTGGCCCGGGCCAATGCCCTGGCGGCCCAGGGACGCGATATCATCAATCTGGGCATCGGCCAGCCGGATTTTCGTACCCCCGACCACATCGCCGAAGCCGCCATCAAGGCGATCCGGGACGGCCATCACGGCTATACCGCCGCCACCGGCATTCCGGTGCTGCGCGAGGCGGTGGCCGCGGACCTGCACAAGCGGTTCGGCGCCAATGTCTCGCCCGACGAAGTGATGATCATGCCGGGCGGCAAGCCCACCATGTTCATGTCCATCCTGATGTTCGGCGAGCCGGGCGTGGAGATCATGTATCCCGACCCCGGATTTCCCATCTATCGCTCGATGATCGAATATACCGGCGCCACCCCGGTGCCGATCCCGATCCGCGAGGAGAACGGCTTTGCCTTCTCGGCGGAGGAAGCTTTAAGCCTGATCACGCCCCAGACCCGGCTGATCATCATCAACTCGCCTGCCAATCCGACCGGCGGCGTCACCCCCAAGGCCGAAGTCGACAAGTTCGTCGCCGGCATGGAGACGTGGCCCGAGGTCGCGATCATGTCCGACGAGATCTATGACCAGTTGATCTATGACGGGCAGGAGCATGTCACGCTGCTCAACTATCCCTCCATCCGCAATCGCCTGATCCTGCTGAACGGCTGGTCCAAGACCTATGCCATGACCGGCTGGCGGCTGGGCTATGCGATCTGGCCCGGCAAGCTGTACGAGAATGCCCGCAAGCTGGCGGTGAACCTGCATTCCTGCGTCAACGCGCCCACCCAGTATGCCGGCGTCGCCGCGCTGACGGGTCCGCAGGACGCGGTCGCGCATATGCGCGCCGAGTTCGACAAGCGCCGCAAGGTGGTGGTCGAAGGTCTCAACAAGCTGCCGGGCGTGTCCTGCATCGTCCCCGCGGGCGCCTTTTATGCCTTCCCGAATATCAAACAGACCGGCTGGAAGGCCAAGCCGCTGGCCAATGCGCTGCTGGACGAAACCGGCGTCGCCCTGATCGGCGGTCCGGATTTTGGTATCCTGGGCGAAGGCTATCTTCGCCTGTCCTATGCCAATTCGACCGAGAACATCCTCAAGGCGCTGGGCCGCATGGGCGAGTTCCTGTCGTCGCGCACGGCAGCATGAGTCGGGGGATTTGTCATCGCTTTAAGCGCTCAGAAACTGCATGTGCAGCCGCTGCATTGCCTTCCGCAGTCCAGTGTATGTCCAGCCAATAGTAAAGCCGATGCCCCTTCTTGGCGGCCATCTGTAGATCCTTGGTAATGTTGACGACGTGGATTTGGCGCCCGTTCAGGTATCGCTCAAAAGCGGAGTCGAACTCCTGCTGATCCTTGATGTTGCGGATACCAAGATGGCGCCAGCGGATCTCATCTTCTGGATGAACTGAATAGCTCAATGGAAAGTAAACCACGCTCAAATCGCTGCCAGATTGTTGAACGACCTGCTTGAGCTGATCATACAGTCTAATGGACTTAAGCTCGCTTTCGCCTAATGGATTGAATGGAGCTATGGGCACCTCCATCGCTCGACCTGCGCCCGCCACCGTCTTCGTATGGACTGGATCTAGCCTATTTTGAATTTCAGTCCAGATTTTCCAGATATAAAAAACGCTCGCGAATTTTTTCAAACGTGCGCGCCAGATCTGGTCTGGTGGCAAATTTTGCTCGGTAATATAACCGAATTTATCCACAGCGAAGCGTTGGCGCGAATCAGCGTTCACTGCCATGGAGCCGTAAACGAACTGAAGCACGAGGTCGGGGCGGTAACGAGCCCCTTCGTGCTTGTACCAGTTAAGTTGCGGTCCGGCGTACATAGCAGGGACGCCCGCATTAATTAATTCAATCCGTTGTCCAGTGGCGAAGCCGCGCGCCTCCAGAAACTCTGGCAATAACGCTGCAAAGCTTTTTTGGTAATTTACGCCCCATCCATACGCGAATGAGGGGCCCAGCAATAAAATGCGGTAGGTGTTTTTGGGTTTTGCTATAGGGTATTCAACACCCGGTCGGGGAACGCGAAAACCGGCACTGTTGGTATAATAGTTCGCACGAAATTCCGAGGTCTGATGCTCGAATGATAAGTTTGGTTTGTTGCCGTACCCGGCGTGCGGCTCGTGCTGATATATAGGCAGAGCTGCGCGACGAAATAAAAAGTCTCCTACCGTCACGTAATAAAAGGCTTGCAGCGCTATTTCGACAACAACAAACAAGAATAGCAGGTAGGCGATTGCTCCGGCGATTTTTCCTTTGTGCATGGTTTTGGGTAACCGGAAGCTCGACGTGCCGCAAGGATTTTGAATATTATGCCTAGCCTATGATAGCATTGAAGCTGTTCAAAGCCGTAATCTTCGATTGCGACGGCGTGTTGGTTGACAGTGAGGTTCTGGCGCTGGAAGTTGAGCTCGCCATCCTGCGTGAGCAGGGGCTGGAGTTTGAGCGGGGCGATTACATCAACCGCTTCATGGGGCTTTCCTATGACGCCTTTCACCAGGTGATGGACGAGGAAGCGCAGCTGCGCATCGGGCGGCCCATTTCCCAAGTCATTCGTGAAGACCTCGCCACCCGCCTGCGCCAGACCATGATCGCGCGCTTGACCGAAATCTCCGGCGCGAGTGCGGCGGTTGCCTCGGTAACCTTGCCCAAGGCCGTCGCAAGCTCCAGTACCAAAGAAGGGCTGGAGCGCAAGCTGCGCCAGGTCGGGCTGTGGGACCATTTCGCGCCCCATGTCTATTCCGCCGCCCATGTCACGCATGCCAAGCCGGCCCCGGACCTGTTCCTGCATGCCGCCAATGCGCTTGGGATCGCGCCGGCCGATTGCCTGGTTATCGAGGACAGCGTCAACGGCGTGCTGGCCGCCAGGGCCGCGGGCATGCGCTGCTGGGGTTTTCTGGGCGGCGGTCATGCCCATGACGGGCTGGCGCCGCGGCTGACGGCGGCAGGGGCGGCGCGCATTGTGGCGCATTGGCATGAGGCCGTACGGCTGCTGCCGGAAGTCCTTAGCCGTTAAGCGGTAATATTAACGCGAATGCGCGATTGGGACCTGTGCCAAAATGGGATACTTCGGTTTTGAAATCAGGTGAGGCGGCCATGTCGGCGGTTTCGGACAATGCTGTACGGGGTGTGGGGCATGTGGCGTTGGCCACGGTTGCTGCAGCGTCTCTGATTGCGGTCTGCGCCGCCGCCCTAGTTGTCACCCTGGTCTGCGCCGCGCCGCTGCGGCTGCTTCAGGCGCGGTAGTAGCTCTTAAACCAGTCCACGAATTTGGGAATGCCGACGCTGATGGGCGTGGAGGGCTCAAAGCCCAGCGCCTTCTGGCTGGCGGTGATATCGGCATAGGTGATGGGCACGTCGCCGGGCTGCATCGGCTCCATCGTCATCTGCGCCTTTTTGCCCAGAGCCTTTTCGATTTCGGCGATGAAGTCGGTCAACTTTTCCGCTCTGTGGTTGCCCAGGTTATAGATCGCGTGCGGCGGCGTGCCGCCGTTTTTTGAATCGGAAGAGGGGGGGTGGTCCAGCGCCCGCACTACCCCATCGACAATATCGTCGATATAGGTGAAGTCGCGCCACAGCTCGCCGCCATTGAAGACCTTGATCGGTTCACCGGCGCTGATTGCCTTGGCGAACAGGATCGGCGCCATGTCAGGCCGGCCCCAAGGGCCATAGACGGTGAAAAAGCGCAGGCCCGTGGACGCAAGTCCATAGAGATGGGCATAGGCGTGGCCGAACAGTTCATCCGCCCGCTTGGTGGCGGCATAGAGCGAGTTGGGATGCTCCACCGGATCGCCTACCGCAAAAGGGGTTTTCTGATTGGCGCCATAGACCGAAGAGGAGCTGGCATAAACCAGGTGCTTCAGGGCGGCCCCTCCCGAGCTTTGAAGCGCGCGCGCCATTTCCAATATCACCACCTGTCCCATCACATTGGAGGTGACATAGGCATAAGGATTGACCAGCGAGTAGCGCACCCCCGCCTGCGCCGCCAGATGCACGATACCGGTGATGCCAGGAAAATCCGTCGCCAGCTTCAACATCCTGTCACGGTCGGAAATATCGATCTGATGGAAGTCGAAGGCCCTGTTGGGCGTCAGTCGCGCCAGCCGTGCCTGTTTCAGCGCGACGTCGTAATAGTCATTGAGATTGTCGATGCCGATCACGGCATCGCCCCGCGCCAGCAGGGCTTGGCTCACGGCAGCACCAATGAAACCGGCGGCGCCGGTCACCAGGATGATGCGGCCGCTGCTGCCGCTCATGCGCGTCCGACGCTGATATAGCGAAAGCCAGCTTCCGCCATCTGAGCCGGGCGATAGATATTGCGCAGATCCACCATCAATGGCGCCTTCAGGGCCGCCTTGACGCGCGGCAGATCCAGGGCGCGGAATTCATTCCACTCCGTCAGAATTACCACGCCGTCGGCACCTGTCATCGCGTCATAGGCGTCCTTGCGATAATCCAGCTGCATGTGCTTGGCGGCTTCCTTGCAGCCTTCCGGATCATAGGCGCGAATAGTGGCGCCCGCCTTTTGCAGATAGGGCAGGATCACCAGGCTGGGCGCGTCGCGCATATCGTCGGTATTGGGCTTAAAGGTCAGGCCCAGCACCGCGATGGTCTTGCCGTTGACGCCGCCAAAGGCGCTCTCGATCTTCCTGGCCATATCCAGCTTGCGCCGGTCATTGACGGCCACCACCGCTTCCACGATGCGGCTGGGTGCGCCCAGCTGTTGCGCGGTCTGCACCAGGGCCAGCGTGTCCTTGGGAAAGCAGGAGCCCCCATAGCCAGGACCGGCATGAAGAAACTTCTTGCCGATGCGGCCGTCCAGGCCGATGCCGCGCGCCACATCCTGTACATCGCCGCCGACCTTTTCGCAGATGTCGGCCATCTCGTTGATGAAGGTGATCTTGGTGGCCAGGAAGGCGTTGGCGGCATACTTGATCAGTTC
Source organism: Rhizobium sp. Q54 (assembly GCA_945882615.1). Lineage (GTDB taxonomy): Bacteria > Pseudomonadota > Alphaproteobacteria > Micropepsales > Micropepsaceae > Rhizomicrobium. Next base: position 30,519 of record CAMCWK010000015.1, read on the forward strand.
GCTGGTCTCCCGGCTGGTGAACAGCATGGGCGTCTCGTTGAGGAACAGCGGGCGATAGACTTCGCGCATCACCTCGCGCGCCTGGTCGGTGTCGCATCCTACCACCACCCGGTCGGGGCGGCGGAAGTCTTCGATCGCGGATCCTTCGCGCAGGAATTCGGGATTGGAGGCCATGTCGAACTGCGCATCGGGCCGCGTCTTCTTGATAATCTCCTCAACCTTGCGGCTGGTACCCACCGGCACGGTGGATTTGGTGACCACAACGGCATACCCGTTCAGCGCCCTGGCGATCTCCTCGGCGGCGGCAAAGACATAGGACAGGTCGGCATGGCCATCGCCATGGCGGCTGCTGGGGGTGCCTACCGCGATGAACACCGCCGCGGCTCCGGCCACGCCGCGCGCCAGATCGGTTTCAAAAGACAGCCGGCCGGCCTTCACATTGGCGGCCACCACTTCGTCCAGGCCCGGTTCGAAGATGGGGATGCCGCCCGCCCGCAGGGTCTCGACCTTGGAGGCATCCTTGTCGATGCACACCACCTCATGACCGAATTCGGACAGGCAGGCCCCGGAAACCAGGCCGACATAGCCCGTGCCGATCATCGCGATGCGCATGCAAACCCCGTAAAAAGCGCCCCCTTCTGGCGCGAAAGGCGCGTGATTTCAAGGCGTTTGGGCGCCGCGAGATCGGCCAAATTGGCCCTTGTGTGCCAAGGGGTTATAAACGCCCATGATCCGAATCACCGGGCTAGTCTTCGAGTATCCCGGCCACCGGGCGCTGCATGGAGTCAGTCTGACGGTCGAACGGGGTGCGATCACCGCCCTGGTCGGCCCCAATGGCGCGGGCAAGACCACGCTTCTGCGCTGCATGGCGGCGCTGGAAACGCCCTACGCCGGCCAGGTCACGATCGACGGGTTGGACACGCGTGAGGCGCCGCGCGCCATTCATGCGCGGCTCGGCTATCTGCCGGATTTTTTCGGACTGTACGACGCCTTGAGCGTGCGGCGCTGCCTGTATTACGCCGCCCGTGCCCATGGCATCGGCGCGGGCGATGCCGCCGGCGCGGTCGAGGCCGCGGCGGCGCGCGTGGGACTTTCCGACCGGATCGACCAGGCGGCCGGCGCCCTGTCGCGCGGGCTTCGCCAGCGTCTGGCCATCGCCCAGGCCATCGTGCACCGGCCCAAGGTTCTGTTGCTGGATGAGCCCGCCGCCGGGCTTGACCCCAAGGCCCGGCGCGATTTGTCGCAATTGCTGCTGTCGCTCAAAGCTGATGGCATGACGCTGGTGGTGTCGTCCCACATCCTGGCGGAACTGGAAGACTATTCCGACCGCATGATCATCGTGGACAAGGGGCGTATCGCGAGCGGCGAGGCCATCAGCCTCAAGGATGCCGCCCGCGCGCAGTTGCGCATTGTGCTGGCGATGCCGCGCGAGGGGCTCCAGGGTTTTCTCCAAGATCGCAGTGGTGTGACAATCCTGGAGGCGAGTGAGCGTCAGGCTCTTGTGGTGCTGGAAGGTGGCGCTGTCGAGCGCGCCATCCTGCTGGCCGCGCTGGTGCAAGGCGGTTTTGCCGTGTCGCATTTCAGCGAGAATGTCCGAAATCTGGAAGATGTTTATTTCGCGCAGGTCCGGTCATGAATCCCGAACTGCTGCGCAATCTCTGGCTCGAAGCCACGCCGTTTCGCCTGGTGCAGATTCTGGGATTGCTGGTGGTGGTGTTCGCCGTCGCTTCCGCCGCGCCCAGCAACCTGTTGACGCCGGAAGGCGCGGCCACGGTGCTTTACTGGTTCTTTGTGGTATTGTGGGGCACTCGCAATGCCGCCTTGTCGGTGGTCAGCGAAATCCGCGAGCGCACCTGGGACGGGCAAAAGCTGTCCGCCATCAACCCCGCTACCATGATGTGGGGCAAGCTGCTGGGATCGACCAGCGCCAACTGGTTCGGCGGCCTGCTTTGCCTTCCGGTGATCCTGTGGGCGGCCTGGCGTGACGCGGGACCGCTGGCGGCGGTGTCCTTCGGCATCATCCTGGTGGCGCTGGGACTGTTCGCCCAGGCCGCGGCACTTCTCTCCAGTCTGGTCCTGATCCGGCGCAATTCCGGCAACTGGCGGCTGGATACCTTCCTTTGCCAGATCGCGGGCATTGCCGCGGGCTTTGTCTATTATTCGCTATGGAGTTCGATCGAGGCCTTTGAGCGCACCGGCACCCGCACGCTGGTGTGGTGGGGGCACGAGTTCAACCTCAGCGTCTTCCACTTCCTGTCACTGCTGGTCTTTCTGGGCTGGGCGCTGTTGGGGGTGTGGCGGGCGATGCGCAGCGAACTGCGCTTCGCCAACGGGCCTTTCGTCTGGCTGGCCTACCTTCTCTATATCGCGGTGTATCAGGCGGGGTTTGAATCCCTGCTGGTCAATTTCAATCTTTCGGTCGCGCCCCCACTGGAGCACACCACGCCGCGCCTGCTCTTGGCGGGGTTGGCGGTGCTGCTTTCGACCTACAGCATGGTGTTCCTGGAACCCAAGGACCCGGTACGCCTGCGCTGGCTGGGAGAGCAGGTCCGCGCCGGGCGGTTTTACAAGGCGTTCCTGGCGCTGGACGCCTGGATGCTGAGTTACGCGGCCACAATGCTGGTGGGTCTGGTCCTGGCGGGGCTGATGACCATCGATCGCAGCAGCCTGGGCGACATGCGGATGTCCGATCTGGCGCTGCCGACGCTGGCGATGCTCGGCTTTCTCACCCGCGATGTGGCGATCTTTGTCCTCATGCGCGGATTGGCGGGCGCCAAGGGCGATTTCGCCGCCCTGGCGCTGCTGGCGCTTCTGTATCTGGTGCTGCCCGCCGGGTTGCATCGCGCCGGCCTGGACCTGCAATTTCTTCTGCTGCCAGTGCCGCATGGGGCCGCTGCGCTTGGTGTCCTGTCTGCATGGATACAAGCCATAGTGCTTGTCGTACTGGCTTCGCGCAGCATCAAGCGCCGCGACTAGATTTATTCATCTTCTGTTTACGAACGACGTCTCGACAATCTTTGATCAACCCTAATGCGTCTTAAGCATGTTTTTACGCCGGTACGGTGATGCTCCTCCATGAAAGAGGGGAATCCATGAGTCCGTCCGCTGCCCGCCTTCTCCAGGAAGCCATGCCCGTGCCGGCCATCGTGCCGGCGCCGATCATCAACCAGCTGCGCGATTTCTCGCAGCCCTGGATGGATCTGAACGACAAGGCGGTGCTGGTCACCGGCGGCACCGGTTCCTTCGGCAAGCATTTCATCAAGACGGTGCTGGCGCAGTACAAGCCGCGCCGCCTGATCATCTTTTCCCGCGACGAACTCAAGCAGTTCGAGATGCAGCAGGAATTCCCGCAGGAAAAATATCCCTTCATCCGCTATTTCATCGGTGATGTGCGCGATCGTGACCGGCTGGAGCTGGCGCTGAATGGGGTGGACTTCGTGGTCCATGCCGCAGCGATGAAGCAGGTCACGACCGCTGAGTATAATCCTTTCGAGTGTATCCGCACCAATGTCTTCGGGGCGGAGAACGTCGTAACCGCTTCGTTGCGCGCCGGGGTCAAGCGCGTGGTCGCGCTGTCGACCGACAAGGCCGCCAACCCGATCAACCTGTACGGCGCCTCCAAGCTGGCCTCGGACAAGATCTTCGTCGCCGCCAACAACCTGGCGGGCGCCGACGGCACCCGCTTCTCAGTGGTTCGGTATGGGAACGTTTTCGGCAGCCGCGGCAGCGTGGTGCCCTTTTTTAAGAAGCTGATCGCCGACGGCGCCGACAGCCTGCCGATCACCGACGACCGCATGACCCGTTTCTGGATCACGCTGACCCAGGGCGTCAATTTTGTGCTCTCGAGCATGGAGATGATGAAGGGCGGCGAGATTTATGTTCCCAAGATTCCGTCCACCACCATTCCCCAGCTCGCCACATTGGTCAGCCCCGGCCACAAGCAGCATATCGTGGGCATCCGCCCCGGCGAGAAGCTGCATGAAACCATGGTGCCGGCCGACGACGCCCATTGCACCGTCGAGCTGGAAGACCGTTATGTGATCCTGCAGAGCTTCGCCAACCAGGCGCGGGACGCCTATCTGCATCGTGGCGGCAAGCCCGTGCCGGATGGCTTCAGCTATTCCAGCGACACCAATCCGGAGCAGCTGGACCCGCGCGGCCTGCAGACCCTGCTGCAGATGGCCTATGCCTGACCGCGAAGGGGGTATTGATCTCCCGTTCCTGCCTTACGGCAAGCAGCAGATCGCCGACGCCGACATCAAGGCGGTGGTCGAGGCGCTGTGCTCGGGCTGGCTGACCACCGGCCCCCGCGTTCCCGAATTCGAAAAAGCCTTTGCCGCCCATTGCGGCGCCAGGGAGGGTGTTGCGGTCAATTCCGGCACCGCCGCCCTGCATTGCGCCATGCGCGCCATTCGCCTGGCCCCGGGCGATGAAGTCATCGTGCCCGCCATCACCTTTGTGGCTTCCGCCAATGCCGCCGTCTATGAAGGCGCCACCCCGGTCTTCGCCGATGTTGAATCTGATACTTTGCTGATCGACCCGGTGTCGGTAGCTATCAAAATTACCCCCAAAACCCGCGCCATCGTGGCGGTGGACTATGCCGGCCAGCCCGCCGATTACGACGCCTTGCGCGATCTGGCGAAAGATCGCGGCATCGCCATCATCGCCGACGCCTGTCATGCGCCCGGCGCGCTGTACAAGGGCCGCAGGACCGGCACGCTGGGCGATGTCTCCTGTTTCTCCTTCCATCCCGTCAAGCATCTCACCACCTGCGAAGGCGGCATGGCGCTGACCGAGGATGCCGCCATGGCCGCGCATATGCGCGCTTTTCGCAGCCATGGCATCGCCAGCGATCACCGCAGCCGCGAGGCCGCCGGCGCCCACGCCTATGACATGGTGGAGCTGGGCTACAATTATCGCCTGCCGGACGTGCAATGCGCTCTCGGCATGGCGCAGCTGACGCGGCTGGAAGGTTGGGTGGCGTCGCGCCAGCGCATTGCGGCGCTGTACGACAACGCCCTGGCGGGCATGGCGGAAGCCACGCCGCTGAAGACCCATGGCGACCGCACCAACGCCCATCATCTCTATGTGGTGAAGCTGGCCGATCACATCAACCGCGACCGGGTGTTTGCCCGCATGCGCGAGGAAGGCATCGGCACCAACGTCCATTACGCGCCGGTGCACCTGCATTCCTATTATCGCGGGCGCGGCTATGGGCCGGGCCTTGCGCCGGTGGCGGAAGCCGTCAGCAAACAGATCCTGACCCTGCCCATGTTCCCGGCTATGACCGAGACCGATGTGAACCGGGTGGTCGCGGCGCTGCACCGCGCCGCGGTCTAACGAGCCACAATCGAAAAACGGAAACGTCGGGGCCCCTCGCGATAGGGAGCGGGCTTGCGCGTGTCATCCAGCTCCAGCGCCGACAGCATCAGCTGGCAGAACAGCTTGCCGCCGGCATGGCGGTGGTTCAGCAGGCCGATCAGTGGCGCCGCCTGTCGGTCAACCTCGACGCGCACCGTGTGGCGGCTGTCGCCAAATTCCAGCCAGCCCTCGGTCATCCCCAGGGCGCAGGTGGCCGACACCAGGAACGACACCGGCGCGCCATGCTCCACCGCCTGTTCGGTGAGCGCGAACGTCTCCGCCGCGCCGCCATTGGTGGTGGAATAGGCCAGGCTGCCTTCGTCGAACGCCTGGGGCAGGAGGGTGATGTGCCCCAGCCGCAGCGAGCCGCGCCCCCAATGGGCCCAGCGGAATTCCAGATCGAAGTCGATGCGCGGTTCCCCGGCGTGAAACACCAGGCGCTTGACGATGGGCCCCTGCGGCGTGGCGATTTCCGCCTGTACCGTGACGGCGCCATCCTGGCCGTGGGCGATTTTTGTGATGGCCCATTCCAGATCCGTGACCTTGGGGTCGCCGGGCGCCTCGAACACACAGTCGCCGGTGTACCAGTCAGCCTGCAGCGTGATGTCATCAAAGGTGCCATGCGGCACCCCGCCGATCAGGGGAACAAAGTCGGGCGCAAAGCCCGCGCTCTGAATCGCAAGCCCCCGGCGGCGGTCCAGCCGGGCCCGCACCATCGGCGTGGCGATGTCGATGAATCGGTCTGTGATGCTTTCGCCTTCAACGTCAGGCAGGGAAGCGGATGGGGCGGTGCCCAGCCGCGCTTCCATCGCCGCCAGGTCGCGGCAATAACCGTCCCAACGCTTCTGGGTGATGTGGGTACGAAAATCGCTGGCCCAAAGGCGGCACAATTCGCGCCAGTCGGCATCCGGCGCGTTGCTGTTTTTCAGCGCTTCATAAATCCGCTGGCAGGCGGCATTGATGCCGGTATCGTCGCGGCCGGTGACCGCCCAGCGGGTGAGATTGTATTTGCGCTGCTTCTTGACCGGCACCGGATAAGCCGCTGTCTCGAGCCGCAGGGGTTCACCGGGCGCAACCAAAGCGGCGGAGGGTGCGATCAGGCGAATCCCATCGGTTTTCGCCAGTGCCGCGAAGGCGGCGAAGATGCGGTCCCATTCGGTACCGCCCTGGTTGGTTTCCTCGGTGCGGTAGCGGCCTGGGCGGAAACCGAAAATCTCCGCATCGCTGGCATAGAGACAATAGACACGGTTTTCAGCGCCGCGCTGCTGGGCGACAAAAGCCAGATAGTCTTCCAGCGAAATATCGTCATGCGCCAGGCGCTGCAGCTTCTGGAAGGCGACGGTGTTGGTCCAGAGGATGGCGATGTCGCGGCCATCGCTGCCCAGGGCGCGCTGCGGCGCATAGCGCAGCCCCGCCCGCCAGTCCGGATGATGATTGGCGACATTGTCCCAATCCACCAACAGCGCCTCGTAACCGGCATCGAGATAGGCGCCGACCAGTCCGCCGGAATAGGCCTGCTCATTGACCAGCCCCAGCCGCGGCCTGACGCCCAGCATTTCGTCGTAAGCGGCATGGCCCAGCCGCAGATTGGCCGCCACCATCCCGGCGGGCGCCAGCGGTCCGATCATCTGGGCGTAACCCGAGCCGATGAACTCCACTTTTCCCGCCGCCACCAGCGTCTTCAGCCGGGAAATCCAGCCAGGATCGCAGGCCGAAATGGCCTTGAGGGTATAGGCGGTGGCCTCAATGCCGATGGGGCCGTGCCGCTCGGCCAGGTCCAGCAGCGGCACATAGCATTTTGCCACCACCTCGCAGCGCTGCTCCTCCTCGATGGAGGAAAAAGCCAGGTTGAGATGAAACAAGGCGAAAAGGTTCAGCACAGCCCGGGCCGAAATCGAATCACCGGGCACGGTGACACAAAGGGTTCACCAGCGCGACGGGGTGAGCGCGGTCTCATCTTCCAGCGCCAGCGTCCGCCAGTCCAGAACGGGCTGGGACCGTGCCGCGGCCTCCAGTATCTCTTCCAACTCGAGCAACTGGGTCACACCCACCAGCGCCACATCGATTTCCGGGCGTGACAGCACAAAAGCCAGAGCCGCGGCCAATGGGTTTGAACCGGCCGTGGTGATTTGCTCCTTGATGGCGGTCAGGGCTGGGGCGGCGGGTCGCAGCTTTTCCGGCAAGCTTTCCATGAACAGCAGTCCCTGCAGGAAGATCGAGCGGGCATGCACTTCCACATTCAGCGCCTTCAGCCGGGCCAGCGTCCCGTCCCGGATCAGCCGCTGGTCCAGCATGCTGACGGCAAGCTGCATCACGTCCGGCTGAAAGCGTTCCGCCAGCATCGCCGGATCATCCGCGGCATAGGCCGAGATGCCGATCCGGGAAAACACGCCTTCCTGTTTGAGCCGTTGCAAAGCCGGCCACAGCGTCGCGTCCTGCAAGTCGGATACCGCATGCACCAGCAACGTGTCGGCCTTGAGCAACTGTGCCGATTGGCGCGCCCGGGCCACCACCGCGTCGACGCCGTTCCTGGCACTGGCCGTTTTGGTGACAATGCGGAAGGGCGCAGTGTCATGCCGGGCGAGCACGGCTTCGGCCTCGCCATAATTGACGGCGGTATCCAGCACCCGCACACCCGCCTGGGCCGCGCGGTCCAGAATGGCGCGCGCCTCGTCCTGTGGTACCTGGCCGTGCCTGTTCGATACGCCATATGCCTGGCCGAATTGCACCGTGCCCAAACCCAGTTTCATCGCAGCAACTTCTCCACATGTTCGGCGATCGCCAGCGAAGCGGTCAGCCCGGGTGACTCGATTCCGAACAGATTGACCAGACCCGGCAGGCCGTGAACAGCCGGGCCGTCGATGCGGAAATCGGCATTGGGAGCGCCGCGTCCCACCAGCTTGGGCCGCACACCGGCATAATCTGGCGTCAGCATCTCCTGGCGCACTCTGGGCCACCAGCGCGCGATCAAGGGCGTGAATTTGGCTGGCACGCCGGGCGATACCGCATAATCGATGGCCGCGGGGCTGGCGGCATCCAGCCATTCCACATCCGGGCCGAACCGCGCCCGCCCGCCCATGTCCAGCGTCACATGCACGCCCAGGCCCCCCGGTTCTGGCACCGGGTAGACCAGATGGCGAAAGGGGCTTCGGCCTGACAGCGCTGCGTAATTGCCTTTTGCGAGGAAAAGGGGCGGGACGTCGCGCAGGCCTTCGATGCGATGGGCCACGCCCTGCGCCCACAGGCCCGCGGCGTTCACCAGCATGCCAGCCGTGAGGGTGAGTTTCTCGCCGCCGCTCTGCACCGTCAGATGCCAGTAATCCCCGCTGCGACGCGCACCGACCAGATGCGTGCCGCGCACCAGGTTGAGGTCGCCCAGCAGCGCCAGCATATACTGATGGCTGTCGATGATGCCGGTGGAAGGCGACAACAGCCCGATATCGGCATTTACCTCGGGCTCCAGCGCGGCGATCTGGGCGCGGGCGAGGGGCGTGACCTCCACATCATTGTCGGATGCGGCCTTTGCGATGGCGGCGATCTCAGCCGTCTGTCCGCCATGGCCCACGATCAGCTTGCCGATGGGCTTGTGCGGCACGCCATGACTTTCGCAAAATTCGTACAGCAGGTTCTTGCCGCGCGCACAGAGCCGCGCTTTCAGCGAGCCGTGGGGGTAATAGATGCCGGCATGGATCACTTCGCTGTTGCGGGCGCTGGTCTCCATGCCGAAATGGTCATTCTTTTCCAGAATCACCACGTCATGCCCGGCGCGCGCTAGCTGGCGGGCAATGGCCAGCCCCACCGCACCGGCCCCGATCACCCCGACATCCACATGAAAATCCGACATGGGCGTTTCTTGCCCTGAAATCGCAGGGCTCGCAATCCATTGCGGGCCTTGTCTGGCCTGCCGTCTTGTGACGCTATGCGGCGATGTTCTTCTGGCTTTCCAAGCTCGTCTGGATCGTGATCACGCCCAGCAGCCTGTTGCTGCTGCTGGCGGCGGCCGCGCTTGTGTGCCTGCTGTTGCGTTGGCGTCTCGCTGCGCGGTCGCTGGGGCTGGCGGCGTGCGTGCTATTCTTTTTGATCGGTATCTTGCCGTTTCAGGATGTGCTGCTGCGGGCCCTGGAGAACCAGTATCCGCGCGCGGGCTGGCCCGCCCGGGTAGACGGTGTGCTGATCCTCAGTGGTGGACTGGACTGGAAAGTCCTGCAGTCGCGCGGCGTGCCTGCTATGGAATTGAGCAGGGGCCGAGTGGTGGGTGGCTTTGAAGTGGCACGCCGTTATCCCGGCGCCAAGGTGATCTTTGCCGGCGGTTCAGGCGCGTTGGGCGGCGCCGCGATGTCGGAGGCGGAAGGCACACGTTACATCTTCGCCCAAATGGGGCTTGATGAAAAACGCCTGATCCTGGAGCAGCGCTCGCGCAACACTTACGAAAACATCCTGTTCGCTCGTGACTTCGCCAAGCCAAAGGCTGGCGAAGTCTGGCTGTTGGCGACGACCGCCAGCCATATGCCTCGCGCCATGGGGGTGGCGCGCAAGCTGGGTTGGGCGATGCAGCCTTGGCCTACCGACTATGTTACCACGCCTACCGGCATAAACGGTTTCTTTGAATATGCGAGGAACCTGGATCGTATGGACCTGGCAATGCGTGAATGGCTGGGACTAGTTGCATACGCGTTTACCGGCCGCTCAGCCCGTTCTTAAATACCGCACCGCTTCATCGCGTCCGAACAGATAGAGCAGGGTGCGCAGCGCTTCGCCGCGCGGCGATTTGAGGTCGGGATCGCGGGCGATAATCAGCCGGGCATCGTCATGCGCCACGGCCAACAGATCGGCATGGGCCACCGGATCAGCCATGCGGAATTCCTCCTGCCCGCTCTGGCGCTTGCCCAGCACTTCGCCCGGCCCACGCAGCCGCAAATCCTCCTCGGCAATGACAAAGCCGTCATCGGTGTCGCGCATGGTCTTCAGCCGCGCCTTGGCGGTTTCCCCCAGCGGCTCGTGCCATAACAGGATACAGCTCGATTTTGCGGCGCCGCGTCCCACGCGTCCGCGCAGCTGGTGCAACTGGGCGAGGCCAAAGCGTTCGGCATGTTCCACCACCATGATGGTGGCCTCCGGCACGTCCACGCCGACCTCGATCACCGTGGTGGCGACCAGAAGCTGGGTTTCGCCCGCCTTGAAGGCGGCCATGGCGGCATCGCGCTCCGCTGCCTTCATCTTGCCGTGCATCACACCAACATTCAGCCCCAGCGCCTGGCGCAGCATCACGGCGCGGTCTTCCGCTGCGGCCAGGTCGATTTTTTCGGATTCCTCCACCAGCGGGCACACCCAATAGGCGCGCGCGCCGCGGTCCAGCGCGGTGCGCAGATGGGTTATCAGATCGTCCATGCGGGCCGCCCCCATCACCCGTGTTTCCACCGGCTTGCGCCCCGGCGGTCGGCCGGTGATCTTGGAAACATCCATGTCGCCATAGGCGGTCAGCGCCAGGGTGCGCGGAATTGGTGTGGCGGTCATCACCAGCACATCAGCTGGTTTGCCCTTGGATTGCAGCTGCATGCGCTGGTGCACGCCGAAGCGGTGCTGTTCGTCCACCACCGCCAAGCCCAGGTCCTTGAAAGCAACGTCTTCCGAAAACAGCGCATGGGTGCCGATCAATATGTCGATTTCGCCCGCTGCCAGCTTCGCCAATGTGGCGTCCCGCCCGGCGCCCTTCTCCCGTCCCGTCAGGCAGCCAAGCCGCACGTCCGCCGCCCGCGCATAAGGCTCCAGCGACGCCAGATGCTGGCGCACCAGCAGCTCGGTGGGCGCCATCAACGCCGCCTGCAATCCGGCTTCGACCGCGCCCAGCATGGCCAGCAGCGCCACGATGGTCTTTCCCGAGCCGACATCGCCCTGCAGCAGCCGCAACATGCGCTTTTCGCTAGCCATGTCTTTTTCGATTTCCGCCAGCGCTTCCAGTTGCGGATCTGTGAGGGCGAAGGGCAGGGCGGCTACCGCCAGCGCCTTCAACTTTCCGGTGCTGAAGACCGGGCGCCCCTTGTTGCCGCGCAGGGATGCACGGATCAGCAACAGAGCCAGCTGGTTGGCGAGCAATTCGTCATAGGCCAGCCGCTGGCGCGCCGCGGTGGTGGGCGCGAGGTCGCTTTCGTGCGCCGGGGCGTGCGCGGTTTCGAGTGCGGCGCGGAAGGCCTCCCATTTGCGCTGCTTCAAAAAGGCCGCGTCCTGCCATTCGGGCATCTGCGGGACTTTCTCCAGCGCGCCGCGCACCGCCTTGGCCATCGGCCGCGCCGTCAAACCTTCGGTCAGGCCATAGACCGGTTCGTGCAGCGGGAACGACGCGATCTCTTCCGGCGCCACGACATAATCGGGATGTGCCATCTGCAGCCGGTCCTTGAACTTCTCGATCCGGCCTGACAGCACGCGCCGCTGGCCGACCGGCAACAACGCGGCCAGATAGTCGGCATGGGCGCGGAAGAACACCAGCTCCATCACCGCCGTCTCGTCCGACACCCGCACCTTATAGGGCTGGCTTTTGATCCTCGGCGGCATGTGATCCAGCACCGTCACCTCCACCGTGGCGATACCCCCGGCTTCCGCCGCTGCCAGCTTGGGCCGATAAGAACGGTCCACCACGCCCACGGGCAGGTCGAAGGCCAGGTCCGCCAGCTTGGGCCCGGCCACCTTGGCGATCAGTTTTTCCAGCTTGGGACCCACCCCGGACAGGGTGCGGATATCGGCAAACAGGGGGAACAGAATCGCGGGCCGCATGACGGGAAGGATAATAGGGGGATGCGGTTGTTCTGAAAGCGCCCACTGGCTATATCCCGCCCCATGGATGACGTGGAACAGGGTGGCTCTTCGGAGAACCGCCGGAAACGGCTTTTGTTTCGGGCCCAGCGGCGCGGCTTCAAGGAGGTCGATCTGATCTTCGGCGCCTATGCGGAACGCTATTTGAACCGTCTCGATACTGCCGGCCTCGACCAGTTTGAGGCCCTGCTCACCGCCCCTGACCAGGATGTCTATGCCTGGCTGCGGGGCGCGACGCCGGTGCCGCCTGACTATGACAATCCCGTGTTCGCGGGCCTGAAGGCGGTATGCGAACAGAAGAATCCGCGCTGGGGATCATAAGTGGACCGGCTGGATTATATCGCCAAGCAACAAGGCCGCCTCACGGTTTCGGGTGCGCCGCAGGGCTATGACGCCTATGTCGCGGCGGAATCCGCAAAGCGGCGTGGCGGGCCGGTGCTGTTCGTGGCGCAGGACGATCTTCAAGCCGATGCGCTGGCCCGGGGCATCGGCTTCTTCGCGCCGCCCATGACCGTGCTGGATTTTCCCGCCTGGGATTGTCTGCCTTATGACCGGGTTTCACCCAAGCCGGACATTGAAAGCCGCCGCCTCGCCACCCTGGCGACGCTGGCGCGCAAGCCCGATCAAGCCTGCGTCATCGTCACCACCGTCAATGCGCTGCTGCAGCGTGTGCCGCCAAAGGACGCCATTCAGGGCGCCAGCTTCGCGGCCAGGAACGGCGCCGAGGTCGACCGCGAGGCGCTGGTCGCGTTCCTGTCGGGCAATGGCTATGTGCGTGCCGGCACGGTGCGCGAGCCGGGCGACTTCGCCTTGCGCGGCGGCATTGTTGATTTGTGGCCACCGGGCGAGGAACAGCCGCTGCGGCTGGATTTCTTTGGCTCGACCCTGGACGCGATCCGGCGGTTCGATGCGGAAACCCAACTGTCGGACAAGACGGCGGTAGCCGAGGTGGCATTGCTGCCCGCCAGCGAAGCGCCGCTCAATGCCGCTGCCATCAGCCGCTTCCGCACCGGCTATGTCGCCGCCTTCGGCGCGGCGGGCGACGACCCGCTGTATGAATCGGTCAGCGCCGGCCGCAAGACCCAGGGCATGGAACACTGGCTGCCGCTGTTCTACGACCATCTCGATACGCTGTTCGACTATCTGCCGCGCTGTCTGGTGCTGCTGGGGCATCAGACCGAAGAATCCAAGGCGGCGCGGCTGGAACTGGTGCGCGACTATTACGAAACCCGCGAGCAGTTCCGCCAGAGCAAGGACGATAAGAACGCCATCAAGGGCCCGCCTTACAAACCGCTGAAGCCCGAAACGCTGTATCTGTCCGACAGCGACTGGAAAGCGGCGCTATCGAAAAACATCGTGCGTGACCTGACGCCGTTCCAGGCGCCGGAATCCACCAGCAGCGTCGATGCCGGCGGCAGGCAGGGCCGCGATTTCGCGCCCGAGCGCCAAGGCGGCAATCTGAACGTCTTTCAGGCCGCCGCCGATCACCTGAAGACGCAACAGGCCGCCGGCAAGCGCGTGCTGGTGGCAAGCTGGACCGACGGGTCCGCCGAGCGCATGGGCGGGGTGATGTCCGATCACGGCGTCACGCCCATTCGCAAGGTGGACAATTGGCCCGAGGCGCTGAAACTGGATGCCGGCGCCTTCGCCATCGCATGCCTTGGCATCGAGCGCGGCTTTGAAGCGCCGGGCTTTGTCATCCTCAGCGAACAGGATGTGCTGGGCGACCGTATGGTGCGCGCGCAGAACCGCGCCCGCCGGGCGCAGAATTTTATCGCCGAGGCTTCGTCGCTGACGCCGGGCGATCTGGTCACCCATATCGAACATGGCGTGGGGCGGTATCTGGGCCTCAAAGCCATCGACGCGCTGGGCGCGCCACATGACTGCCTGGAATTGCAATATGACGGCGGCAAGCTGTTCCTCCCCGTCGAGAATGTCGAGCTGCTGACCCGTTACGGCTCGGACGAAGGCGCGCAACTCGACCGGTTGGGCGGCGCGGGCTGGCAGCTGCGCAAGGCCAAAATGAAGGAGCGGGTGCGCGCCATCGCCGCCGAGCTGATCAAGATTGCCGCCGCCCGCCAGCTCAAGTCCCTGCCGCCGGTGGAGCCCCCCACCGGCCTCTATGACGAATTCGCGGCGCGTTTTCCCTATCAGGAAACCGAGGACCAGGAACGCGCCATTGGCGAAGTCGTGGCCGATCTGGCGGCGGGCCGCCCGATGGACCGGCTGGTGTGCGGCGATGTCGGCTTCGGCAAAACCGAAGTGGCCATGCGCGCCGCCTTTGTCGCCGCCATGGCGGGCGAGCAGGTGGCGGTGGTGGTGCCCACGACCCTGCTGGCGCGCCAGCATTATCGCAGTTTCGCCGAACGCTTTGCCGGCTTTCCGCTCAAGATTCGCCAGCTTTCGCGTTTCGTCACTGCCAAGGACGCGGCGGAAACCAAGGCCGCGCTGGCGGAAGGTGAGGTCGACATCGTGGTCGGTACCCATGCCCTCCTGGCCGAAAGCATCAAGTTCAAGCGCCTGAGCCTGGTGATCGTGGATGAGGAGCAGCATTTCGGCGTGGTGCACAAGGAACGGCTGAAGAACATGAAGGCCGACGTCCATGTCCTGACCCTGACCGCCACGCCCATTCCGCGCACCTTGCAGCTGGCACTGTCGGGCGTGCGCGATCTGTCGCTGATCACCACCCCGCCGATCGACCGGCTGGCGGTGCGCACCTTTGTGACGCCTTTCGATCCCTTGGTGGTGCGCGAAGCGCTGTTGCGCGAGCATTATCGCGGCGGCCAGTCCTTCTTTGTCGCGCCCCGCATCGCTGACCTGCGCGAGGCCGAGATTTTCCTGAAGGAAGTTGTGCCGGAAGTGAAATCGGCCATCGCCCACGGCCAGATGTCGCCCACGGTGCTGGAAGAGGTGATGACCGCTTTCTATGAGCGCAAGGTCGATGTGCTGGTCTCCACCAATATTGTGGAATCGGGCCTGGATATTCCCACCGCCAACACGCTGATTGTGCAGCGCGCCGACATGTTCGGCTTGTCGCAGCTCTATCAGCTGCGTGGCCGCATCGGCCGCTCCAAGCAGCGCGCCTATGCCTATCTGACGACGCCCGCCGAAAAGAAGTTGACCGAAACCGCCACCCGGCGGCTGGAAGTATTGCAGTCGCTCGACCAGTTGGGCGCGGGCTTCTCAGTCGCCAGCCACGACATGGATATCCGCGGCGCTGGTAATTTGCTCGGTGAAGAACAGTCCGGCCATGTCCGCGAAGTCGGCATTGAGCTGTACCAGGAGATGCTGGAAGAGGCGGTGTCCGGCCTGAAGGAAGGCGGCGATGCTGAGGTCACGGACCAGTGGTCGCCCACCATCAATGTGGGTGCCTCGGTGCTGATCCCGGAATCCTATGTTGCCGATCTCAATGTCCGCATGTCGCTCTATCGCCGGTTGGCGGGGATTGAGACCCGCGAAGACATAGACCGCTTCGCCGCCGAGCTGATCGACCGCTTCGGGGCACTGCCGAGCGAAGTCCAGCATCTGCTGGAAATCGTCACCATCAAGCAGCTCGCCAAGGCCGCCGGGGTGGAGAAGATTGATGCGGGTCCCAAGGGCGGCACCGTTGCCTTCCGGGGCAATGCCTTCGCCAATCCCGGCAAGCTGATCGGCTTCATCAACCAGCATAGCGGCACCATGAAAGTGCGGCCCGACCAGAAGATCGTGGTCGTGCGCGACTGGCCGACGCCGGAGGACCGCCTCAAGGGCGCCAAGGCGCTGCTGGGGCAATTGGCCAAGCTGGCGCAAGTCCCATGAAGCCTTATGCCGCGACGCAAGGCGGGGTGCGGCTCGCGTTGCGCCTGACCCCGCGTGCCTCACGCAACGGTGTCGACGGAATCGCCGATGATGCGGAGGGGCGGCCCGTGCTCCGGCTGCGGCTGGTCGCGCCGCCTGTCGAAGGCGCGGCGAACAAGGCGCTGATCGCGTTTCTGGCAAAGACGCTGTCTCTGCGCAAAACGGACATCACGATCCGCTCCGGCGAAACCAGCCGCGTGAAGATTCTGCATCTGGCGGGCGACAGTGCCGCGATTCTGCATAAGCTGGACAATTGGCTCGCCTAGCGTAGAGTTGTGGACGCTGCCGGCCGGATCGTAACGCCTCACTCGCGCGTTATGTCCTTGATAATCCTGCAACAGGACCATGATGTCCTTCTCTTCCCCTCTTGACTGGTACTGGGTCATCGCGCCGCTGGCGGTTGCGGTGCTGGCTGCGCTGTTGATATTGCGCGGGCTTTTCCATCTGGCGCGGGCACACTTTGGCGCGGCCGGGCTTCAGGGCGTCAGCGGTCTGGTGCTGGGACTGGGCGCCTTGTGCCTGGGGCTGGTCGTGCTCAACACCCAGACCTATGCCCGTCTGTCCGCGGAACGTCCTGTCGCCGAAGTGACGGTGGCGGCGTTGCATCCGGCAGTGCAGATGTACCGCGTCACGGTCCGGCGGCTGGACGGCACCGGCATCACAACACAGTGCCGGATTCAGGGCGATGAATGGCTGATGAGCGCCGCGGTGCAGAAGTGGCGGCCCTGGGCGAATATATTGGGGCTGGATTCGACTTACAGGCTGGATCAGCTCGCCAACAAATATTTCTCCGCCGCGCGTGGCAATGGCCGCGCCATCACCGCCTGCGATCTCACCGGCCCGCCCCCAGCGGGGAGGGCATTCATGCCGCGCGGACTGTCAACCTGGTTGATGAACAGCGCGCAAGCCGAGCAGCGCCGCTTTGGTTCGGCGATCTATATGCCGTTGACGGACGGCGCGATCTATCGCGTGATCATGACGCAATCGGGTCTCAATGCGGACGCTGTAAACCCCATCGCCCGCGCTGCCGTGGCGCGCCGCCTTTAACCCGCTAACGGCGAAAATCCCCCGAATACCTTGAAAATACAGACCCACGGCGCCGCGAACCTAGGATTTTATTAAGACTCCCGCGCCAGAATGACCGCATCGAATTCGGAGAATAAAGATGCGTGCAATTTTTGCTGCGGCCCTGGCCGCCTCGATGATGATGTCCAGCGCCATTGCGGCGGAAGCCCCGAGCATGGGCCCGCTGGCCGCCGGCAAGCCCGCGGGCGTGAAGCAGGCCCAGATCGAAACCGGCGGCGTGTTGCTGGTTGTGGGTATCCTGGTTGTGGCAGGCGCCATCGCCGCTATCGCCTCGACCACCCAGGGCGACGGCAACAGCACGCCTTCCACCACCAATACCAACCCGTAAGACGGGCGCTGGTTTTCATTGCAGCGGCGCGCGGGCAACCGCGCGCCGTTTTGCGTTTCAGCGCCTGGCGTTGACGCGCCGGAAATAGGCGGCCTTGGCTGGATCGACAACAGGTCGCATCCCAAGCGTGATCCCCAGCACCATCACGTCATTCTTCGCCGCGTCAAACGCCTGCCAGCGCGGCAGCTTGCCGCCATTGGGATCGCCGGTCTTGATGAAGTTCACAAAATAGGCCTGCATGGTCGCTGACACCTCGCGATCGGCATCGGTCCAGGGCCGGTCCAGCGTATGCAGCGTGTCGAACACATAAGGAAGCTCCGACGAGTGATAGCTGCCATGGGTCAGCGCCTGCGCGCCCGGCGTCACACGCTCGAAATCGAACAGATAGAGCGGCGTCTTACTGGCGCGGGTGATTGCCCACGCCACACTCCCCATCACCAGGCCGTCATGGCCGGCGGCATGCATGGCGGCGGTGGCATCGTCGCCGGAGGGATAGAGCGCCAGCAGTTCCTTGCCATTGCTGCCCAGCTGCGTGTTGGCCCAGGTTTCGAACTCCGCGCGGCTGACAGGTTGGTTCAACAGCTTGCCGGGCGGAGTGGCGCCTTCCCCCAAATTCCAGCCCGTCAGGATCGGTATGTCATGGAGGATGGGTGCGGTGGCGGAGGGCACGACATAGCCATCGGCGGTGGGACGGAAGCTGAACGCCGTGCGATCGGCCGGGACCAGCGCGGAAGCGGGCAGGGCGCGTAGCTGCGCCAGGGTCGTTGCGCCTTTGCTGGCCCCCCATTCGGTGCCGGCCTGCTCGCGTTCGGTGCTGGTCGCCAGAGACGCGTTGGCCCGCACACCGCTGTTCAGGATGGCGGCGCGGAACAGGCCCTTGGCTTGCGGCGAGCGGAGCAGGGCGTTAATGGCGCCGGCACCCGCCGACTGGCCCATCACCGTTATCTTGGCGGGATCACCGCCGAACGTGGCGACGTTCTCGCGTAGCCAGGTCAGGGCCGCGATCACATCCATCAGCCCGTAATTGCCGGAATGCCCGGCCTCCCTGGTCAGTTCGGGATGGGTGAGGAAACCGGCGGCGGTGAGGCGGTAATTCATGGTGACCACCACGATGCCCGCCTTGGCCATGTTGGCGCCGTTATAGATCGGCGCGCCACCGCCGCCCTGGTTGAAGCCGCCGCCCGGCACGAACAGCACCACGGCCTGTTTCGCGCCCGGCTTGGCCGTGGTCCAGACATTCAGATTCAGGCAATCTTCGCTGTAAGGGCCGGTGAAATAATATTCGATGGACCAGGGCCCGCCGGGCTTGGCATTGGATTGCATGCAGGCGGGACCGAACTTGCTGGCGTCGCGTGCGCCGCTCCAGGCCGGTGGGGTGACGGGCGCCTTCCAGCGCAGATCGCCCACCGGCGCGGCGCCGAACGGCACATTCAGAAAGGCATCGGCGCCGCGCTCGCGCGTACCGACCAGTTCGCCTTGCGCCACGCGGGCGCGTGGCTGGTCTGTGGTGCGGTCTTGCGCCGCGGCGGGCAGCGCAAGCAATGCGGCCAGTGCCGCGCCTTTGACCAGAAGTCTCATGCGAACCTCTTTAATAGCGCAGCACCAGTTTGCGGCCGCTGATATTGAACGATTTCATTCTGTTGAGGAATGTCATTCCCAGCAGCGACGAGCGCATCGGCGCCTGGTTGATGGAAACCGGAACATTGGTCAGCCGGATATGACCAACTGTCAGTTCGTCTACTACCGTCGATGCGCCATAACCGATGCCGTTGGCGGTTTCATAGGCGCGATTGAAGACGAGGTTGTCGACATCGATGCCCAGCCGCCGGGCGTCCCCCGGGGTCAGCACGATCGAGCTGGCCCCGGTATCCACCAGGAAGCGTACCGGCGTGCCGTTCACCGTGCCATTGGCGTGAAAGCCGCCGCCCGCGCTGGCGGAAATCACCATCTCGCCAGCCTCTGTTTGCAGAGGCGTGCCGGGAATCAGGTCGGCGCGCAGCCGCTGACCCAAATCCAGCAGTTCGTCTTGATAGGAATAGCCAAGCATCAGCACCGCGCCGACGCCCAGCCACAGCGCGATATTGCGCACTGTCTGTTTCAGGTTGAAGTGGCGCACAAACAGCAGGCTGGAGGAGACCAGCGCCAGCACGGCAAGGATACGGATCAGATCGGGATTGCTGAAGTGGCCCTCACCCGGGAAAGCGCGAACCAGCAGGAAGACCAACAAGCCGACGCCGGCCAGCGCCGCCAGCCAGAGATAAAGTCCGACGCGCGGCCCGTCATGCTTCGGCGGCTGCCAGGGATTCTGGTCCACCTATTCCAGTTCCATGATCACAGCGCTGCCGGCCTGGATGCGTTCCAGCAGCATGGGGCATTCCGGCACCATCCGCTCCATCCAGTAGCGGGCGCACATCAGCTTGTCCTTGTGCAGTTGGTCGCTCTTGCCGAGGCTGACCTTCGCCATCATGCCCCACATCAGCGCGGTCACGGTGATGCCCATGATGCGCAGATATTCGGTGGCGCCGGCGCCCGCGTCATTGGGATTCTTCATGCCGTTGGCCGCCAGCCACATGGTGGCGGCCTGCAGTGCTTCGGTACCGCGCTTCACCCCGGCCACGAACATCTTCATGCCGTCATCTTTTTCGTTTTCGCCGATCCAGCCGGTCAGCAGGGCGAACAGCGCCATCGGCGCCGCGCCGCCCTTGCGGCCCAGCTTGCGGCCCACCAGGTCCATCGCCTGCACGCCATTGGCGCCTTCATAGACCATGTTGATGCGGGCATCGCGCACGAACTGCTCCACGCCATTGTCGCGGATATAACCGTGGCCGCCATAGCATTGCATGCCCAGATTGGCGGCTTCGAAACCCATGTCGGTACCGAACGCCTTGATCACGGGTGTCATCAGGTCCGCGAGCAGCCCCGCATTTTCCGCTTCGGGGCGTTGCGACGTTGCGATGCTCATCTGCAAGGTGGTCCAGGCGGCCAGCGCGCGGGCACCTTCCACAAAGGACCGGGCCTGCAGCAGCATCTTCTTCACATCGGGATGGACGATTTCCAGATCGGCGGGCTTGTCCGGCTCCTTGGGGCCGGTTAGCGCGCGGCCCACCCGGCGTTCATGGGCATAGGCATAGCCGTTCTGATAGGCGACTTCGCCCAGCCCGATGCCCTGGATGCCGACGCCCAGACGTGCCGCATTCATCATTCCGAACATGCCGGCCATGCCGGCCGAGGAAGAGCGCTTTTCGCCCGGCTTCAACGGCTCCGGCTTGGGGCCCAGCCGCCAGGCGATGGCGTCATCGAAATTCAGCACACAGGTCGCCTGGCCCTTGATGCCCATCTTGTGTTCGATACCGCCGGTATTGACGCCATTGCGCGCGCCCATCGTGCCGTCTTCCTTGACCAGGAATTTGGGCACCATGAAGAAGTTCACGGTCGAGAGATCGTCGTGGATCTGACCATTCTCGTCGGGAATCTTGGCGATCACCATGTGAATGATGTTGGAGGTTAAGTCCTGGTCGCCGCCCGAGATGAAAATCTTGGTGCCGTTCATCTTATAGGTGCCATCCGGCTGCTCGACCGCCCTGGTCTTCATCAGCCGAAGATCTGTGCCGCAGCCCGGCTCGGTCAGGCACATGGTGCCGGCCCATTCGCCCGACACCATCTTGGGCGCGATGCCGGTCTTCATCCACTCCGCGCCGGTCGCCAGCAGCGCGCCATAGGCGCCGGCCGTCAGCATGGGATACATGGCGAGCGACTGGTTGGCGCTCATCCCCATTTCGCTCACCGCCATGGTGAGGATATGGGGCATGTTCGCCCCGCCCACCGATTCCGGCGCGCCCAGTCCGCCCCAGCCCGCTTCGCAATAGGCCTTGTAGGCCTCCTTGAAGCCCTTGGGCGTGGTGACGGTGCCGTTCTGGAAATGACAGCCTTCCTCGTCGCCCGACTGGTTGAGCGGCTGCAACACTTCCTCGCAGAACTTGCCCGCATTGCTGAGAATGTCGTCCACCAGCCCCGCATCCAGATCGGCGAAGCCCGGCAGGTCGCGATGTTTTTCCAGCTCCAGAACTTCGTGCAGCAGGAAGCGATAATCTTCGACCGGGGCGCGATAAATGGGCATGGCGGCAATCCGTTTGGGGAAACTGATTCTTACTCTGCCATGGCGCCGCCCGCCATTGTGCAGACGCAGCAGAAAGTGGGTGCAACGAAAAGGGCCGGGCGCTTTCGCGTCCGGCCCCATTTTCATCAAACGGTCTTGTTACTGAACGGTGGCAGTACCGCCGGCATTCACCGTGGCCTGTTGGTTCAGCTGCCGGGTGGTTTCGGCTTCCGCAGCGTCAGCGGCGGCACGGGCGCGGCTCGACATGCGGCCGGCCGCGGTCTGGGTCGAACGATTGACGCTGGCCGCATTGCCTGATGCGTCCGCCGAGTTGACATCACCGCTGGCCGACACGCCGCTCGAAACGCTGCCCTGGGTGTTGAGCGCGCCACTGGTGCTGGCGCTGCCGGCCGGGCTGTTCACTGAGCCACTGATGCCGGCGCTGGCGGCCGGATTGACCGCGCCGGTGGCAGGGGTTCCGACAGCGCCGCTTGCGCCCGCGCTGGCGCCAAGCTGGGCCAAAGCCGGGGTGGCAATAATGACGGCGCCGCACAGAAGGGCGCTGATGCAGGCATTGTTGAGGGTGCTCTTCATGACGATTCTCCTGCTGCGAGACCTTCAGTCTCGCGGATGGGTTGTTCCCCTTGCAGGTGAAAAGGCGCGGGCCCCCCAAAAGGCTCCCGCCCGGGGCCAAATAAGGCGCTTCGAACTGGAAATGCCGGGCCAAATGCGGCAAAGGTTCCGCCATGACCCCGTAGCTCAGCAGGATAGAGCGGCGGTTTCCTAAACCGTAGGCCGGTGGTTCGAGTCCTCCCGGGGTCACCATCAAAGGATCAGATGAGCCAAGCGCTGGAACAGGGATTGCGGCAAAGGCTGGCCACCCATCCGGGCGACTTCTCGGCGCAGGTGCAGCTGGGTCAGCTTCTGCTGCACAGCGGCAGGCTGGAAGAGGCGCTGGGAATCGCCGACCGCGCTGCCGCGCTTAATCCCGGCCATGGCATACCCTTTTCTTTGCAGGCCATCGCGGCTGCGCGCCTGCGCTTCGGCTCGCCGCCATCGCCCCTACCGGCCCAGGCAAGCCCCGCGATTTCGATGCGGACCCTTGGCGCCAATGGCCGGTTCGGAAACCAGCTGCTGCAATATGCCTTCCTGAAACTCTATGCCCGCCAGCACAATCTCTCAGCGCAGAGCTATGACTGGATCGGGCGCGATCTGTTCGGCTGCGACGATCCTTTTCCGGCGGCGAACTTCCCGTCACTGGATGAAAGCCAGGCCGACCTTTTCGCTTCGCTGAATGGCGGCGCCCCGGTCCATGCCAACCGGGACATCACCGGATACTTTTGCCGCCACACCAGTGCATGGCAGGATCGCGCGCCCCATTTCCGTGCCTTGTTCCAGCACCGCTCCGTGGTACGCGACTGGCTGCGGCCGGCCATGACCGAACTGGCGGCACGCGGGCGGACGCTGGTGGGCGTTCATATCCGGCGCGGCGATTTCGGACAGGGCCAGTTCTGGATCGCGCCGGTGGAATGGTATGCGAGCTGGCTTGCTGCGATCTGGAAGGACCTGGACGCGCCGGTTCTCTACATCGCCAGCGACGATCCGAGTGTGACGGCGGCGTTTTCAGATTTTCATCCCATGGATGCGCGGATGCTGGCGGCGGGGCGGCTGGATTTCTGCATGGATCATCATGTGCTGTCACAGGCCGACCATCTGGCGATTTCCAACAGCAGCTTTTCCTTCACCGCCGCGATGCTGAACGAGAGGGCGCGCGGTTTTGTCAGGCCGGACCGCGCGGTGCAGGCGCTGGTGCCGTTCGATCCCTGGAATGCGGACGTACTGCTGCCCTGAACTATTTCAGCCCCAGCCGGGCTTTCAATTCACTGACCCGAAGATCGGTATAGGCCGGACTGCCGACGTCAAATCGCTTGGCGGTGGAAAGTCCGCCCACCACCACCGGCTCAAAGCCTGCATCGCGCACCAGCTGCGAGGCGATGCGCAGACCTTCGGCATCATCGCTGGCCAGCGGCACGCCGGTTTTCTCGCCGGTCGCCTTGGACAGCGGCGCCAGCTTGGCGGCGCCGATCTGGTTGAAGGCGCGCACCAGCCGCACCCCCGGCAGATAGGTCGGCACCACCGCGCCGGTGCCCTTCTGGATCGCCTCATTGGCCATGGCCCCGTCGCGCCCGACATAGGGATTGGTGGTGTCCAGCACCACCTTGCCTTTCAGTTCGGCGGCATAATCGCGGCCCACCTGGGGCAGCGCGCCGAACGGCACCGACACCACGATCACCTGACCGAAGGCGGCGGCCTCGCGCGCCGTGCCGGCGCGCGCGCC
Source organism: Rhizobium sp. Q54 (assembly GCA_945882615.1). Taxonomy (GTDB): domain Bacteria; phylum Pseudomonadota; class Alphaproteobacteria; order Micropepsales; family Micropepsaceae; genus Rhizomicrobium. The sequence continues at coordinate 54,372 of CAMCWK010000015.1, forward strand.
ATGGCCGATATCGGCGGCGAGCTTTTTCATTTCATCCAGGTTCAGCGCCGAGACCATTACCGGATAACCGGCCTCAGCCCAGAAGCGCGCCAGCTGGCCGCCGATCTTGCCTGCGCCGATCACGCCGATGCGCGGCTTGGTCTGGGCGCTGAGCGCGGAGGAAAACAGCGCAACAAAGGCGGCGGAAAACAGGAAGGGGCGGCGGCCAATCGGGTGCATGGGATTTCTCCGATCCAAAAAGCGGTGAAACTATAGTGGCACTATTTGATCCAAAGCCAGCGGCTGCGATTGGCGTTGCTGGCGTTGCGGATAAAGCCGCCGACGCGCGGGCCCACCGCCACGCTCAGCGCGCGGTAGCGGATGGGAACCCAGGGCATGTCGGCCAGGGCGATCTGCTCCGCCGACTTGAGCAACTGCGCGCGTCTGGTGGTATCCGGTTCACGCTCCGCAGCCGTCATGGCGGCGTCGAATTTTGGATTGTTGTAGCCGGCATAGTTGCGGGGATTGCCCTTGCGCAGCAGGTCCAGAAAGGTGCTGGCATCATCGTAATCGGCCAGCCAGTCGGCATAGGCGATCTGATATTGGCCCAGCCGCAGGTTGCGCAGGATGATCTGGAAATCCGCTGTCTGGATCTGCACGTCGACATGAATCTGCCGCGCCATCGCCTGGAACACCGCGGCCAGCCGCCGGCTGTCCGGTGACCCGCTCACCGAATAGGTCAGGCGCAATTTGTTGAAGGGGCCATAGCCCGCGTCCTGCATAAGCCGCCGGGCCGCCGACAGCCGCGCGGGATAGGGCATGGGCTTGAAATCCAGCGCCGGTCCGCCGCGATAGAAGCTGGTGTGGGGCGGGACATAGGAATAAGCGGGGATTTCATTCAGCTTCATCACCTTTTGCGCCACCGCCTCGCGGTCATAGACAAGATTGAGGGCGCGGCGCACGCGAATGTCGGCCAGCGCCGGATCGCGCATATTCAAGGCGAGATAACTCAGGGTCAGTCCCGGTATGACATTCAGCGCCTGAGGCATGTTCTGGCGCAACCATTCGACCTGCGTGGAAGGCAGCGGCGTCTGCATGTCCAGCTCGCCCGCCCGCAATCGCCGAAGCGCCGCCAGCGTGTCGGCGGTAGGGAAGAAATTGACCGTGTCGATCTTGACCGCCGCGGCGTCGTAGAAGCGCCGGTTCTTTACCAGCGTGATGCGGTCGTTGGGCGACCAGCTTTTGAGGATGTAGGGACCGTTATAGGCGCCTTTGCGCGGCAGGGGCGACCCGCTGGGATGGGCGAGAAGCTCCGGCAAGTACGGTGCGGGATTTTCCAGGCGCACCACCAGCGTGCGCGCATTCACGGCTTTGACCTCCAGCGCCGAAGGCGGCAGCGCACCGTTGCTGATGGCGCGGGCATTCTTGACCGGCCACAGCATGGCGGCGGTGCGCGATGCGGTCTTGGGATCGAGCAGCCGCCGCCAGCCGGCGACAAAGTCCTGCGCCGTCACGGGCGTCCCGTCCGACCACTCGGCCTTGCGCAAGTGAAAGGTCCAGGTGAGGCCGTCCTTGGACACCTCCCAGCGCTCGGCCATGCCGGGGATCGGCTTGCCGCGCGCATCCAGGGTGGTGAGGCCGACCATCAGGTCGCCCAGAATGTTGGTTTCAGGCTGGCTGCCGGCGGCGGCGGGATCGAGCGAATCTGGTTCGGCGCCATTGCCGCGATTCAAAACCGTCTGCGCCGATGCGGGAAGAGCAAACAGCAGCAGGGCGATCAGCGCAGACTTCATGCGAACTGCTTCACGCGCGCCGCCTGATCGATGCTGATCCAGCGGGAGCGGTGGTAATCGAGCGCGTTGGCCTCCAGACCTTTCACATAAGGCCAGGTCAGATTGAGGCTGACCCAGAACCACAGCGGCATGGCGGCATGGTCTTTGAGGAAAATGCCTTCTGCCTGCGCCAGCTTTTCGCTGCGGAGGATAATGTCAGGTTCGCGCTGGGCGCTGTCGAGGGCGGCATCAAAAGCCGGGTTGCTGTATTCGCCCCAATTGTTGCCCCCGCCGGTGCGGAACAGGTCCAGGAAATTTGAGGCATCGCTGAAATCGGCGGCCCATCCAGCTTGGCAGATATCGAAATCATGCTCCTGAATAGCCGGATAGAAGACCTGCATGTCGTTGGGAGTGATGGTGATGTCGATGAAAACCTGCGCCAGCATCTGCTGGACTGCAGCCGCCACCGCGCGCCCGGCCCCCGGCGCGGTGCTGCGGATCATGTAGGTCGTGCGTACCCGGTTGTTATCGCCGTAACCGGCGGCGCGCATCAGGTCCTGGGCCTTGGCGATACGCTGGCCATAATTCAGCGATTTGAAGTCATAGGTCAGTCCACCCTGATAATTGGCTATGCCCGGCGGCACCACATTGTAAGCAGGTACCTCGCCGCTTCGTAGGACGCGCTGGGTGATGACTTCGCGGTTCAGCGCCATGTTGATCGCTTCGCGTACCCTGACGTCGTCGAACGGCTTGCGCTTGTGGTTGACGCCGATGATCTCTGTAATCAGCGTCGGCACGGGATGGATTGCCTGGGGAAGGTTCTGACGGATCCAGTCGATTTTCTGAACAGGAAGCCGGTCTTGGAAATCTAGCTCGCCGACCCGGAAACGCCGCAGGGCGGCGGCATAGTCGCTGGTCGGATAGAAGTACACCCGCTCCAGCGCCACATTCGCGGCGTCGTAGAAGCGAGGATTTTTCTCGACCATCACATGGTCGTTTGGAATCCATTCCTTCAGGACGAAGGGGCCGTTGCCGACATAATTTCCTGGACGCGCCCATTCCTTGCCCTTGGCGGTCACCACATAGCGCGGCAGGGGATAGGTGGTGGTGTGGGTCAGAAGCTCCAGCAGGTAGGGCGCAGGATGTTCCAGCTGGACGCGCAAGGTGCGGGCATCGATGGCCGTGACGCCCATGGTGGTGGGCGGCATCTTGCCGGCAGTGATGGACGCGCCATTCTTCACCAAGTGCAGGAAATAGGCATAGCTGGATGCGGTCGCGGGATCGACCAGCCGGCGCCAGGAGAAAACAAAATCTTCCGCCGTCACCGGCGCGCCGTCCGACCACAGCGCCTCGCGCAGATAGAATGTCCAGGTCAGGCCGTCTTCGGAAGTTTCCCAGCGTGTTGCCATGCCGGGAATCGCCTTGCAGGCGGCATCATGGGTCATCAGGCCGATCATCAGATCGCCGATGATCTCATTTTCCTGGGTGCCGGAAGACTGGGTCGGGTCCAGCGTCTCCGGCTCCGCCACATTGCCCCGCAGGAAGGTCCCCGCGTCCGCGATCTTATGGTGAACGCTCCGGGATGGTCCGCGCAGCCAGAAATAGCCGCCCGTGGCGGCCAGCGCCGCGCCGCCTGCCAGCGCGATGCGGCGGTTCCATGCCTTGCCCGATGCCATCAAGACCTTCTACCATGTGTTGCCGCCAAATATTTGCCGGGTTTGCGGCGGACTATTCAATGCTTTTCGGGGACGTGGGGAGAAGACAATGCGTAAGTTGGTAATTGCGATGGCCGCCGGTGCGGCGCTGACGCCGTGTGTGGCCCTGGCGGATGCGCGCGAAGATGTCATTGCCGGCGTCACCCGCTGCGCCGCCCTGTCTGACGACCGCCAATGGCTGGATTGCTATTATGGCGCCGCCCAGCCGCTGCGCGCCCAGCTCGGCCTGTCGCCCGCCCCCCAGGCCCAGATCAAGCTTCTGGAAAGCCAGCCCCGCGCCGGCACGGCGCTTCCGGGCACCATCACCCGCGCCGCGGTGCGCACCGGCCCGCCGCCCATGCCCAAGCGTTCCAGCATCTTCACGGTCTTCAGCGGCGAGGAGCTGGTCAACAATCAGCCGCTCCAGTCCTATGACATCAAGAACGGCGCCTTTATCGTCACCCTGAACGATGGCCAGGTCTGGACCCAGACCGACGAAGATGCCGCCAAGCGTCCGGTGCGCTGGCGCGAGCCCGCCAATTCCATGCGGGTGAGCATCAGCCAGGGCGCGATGGGCACCTTCAACCTGGTGGTCGGTGACGAAAACCGGTCCTACAAGGTCAAGCGCATCCGCTAGGCGGTCTGTACGTCATCATGCTCGGCGACGAGGTGGCCAGGGCCCACTTCGATCAGCTGTGGGCGATAGCCGGGCTGATCCAGTTTCGATTTGAGAAAACTGAGCTGGGCGCGCGGATCCAGCGGCGAGGGCAGGTCGCCGGTGAGAAGCTCGCGCTTGCGCATCCGCTCGGCGCGGGGATCAGGCGTCAGCACCGCCGACAGCAGGGCGCGGGTGTAAGGATGGCGCGGATCGGCATACAGCGCGTCGCTGGGCGCCATCTCCACCACGCGCCCCAGATACAGAACCATCACCCGGTGCGACAGGCGGCGCACCACCGACAGGTCATGGCTGATGAAGATCAGCGCCAGCCCGGTCTCGGCCTGCAGGTCGCGGATCAGGGCCACGATCTGGGCCTGGATCGAAACGTCTAGGGCGCTGACGGCCTCATCGCACACCAGCATCTGGGGTCCGACGATCATGGCGCGGGCCAAGCCGACGCGCTGGTTCTGGCCGCCCGACAGTTCGTAGGGATAACGGTTGATCCAGGCGGGATCGAGCCCGACGCGCTGCATGATGGCGCGAACCCGCGCGCGCACGGTGTCGCGGGACAGATGCGGCTCCAGCGCCTTCAAGGGCTCGGCGATGGAAACACCGACCGGCATGCGCGGGTTCAGGCTGGCCAGCGGGTCCTGGAACACGATCTGGAAATCCTGGCGCAGCTTTCGAATATCCGACTGGGTCGCGCTGTCCAGGTCGCGGCCCAGCCACACCACCCGCCCGCCGGTCTTGGGCAGTAGCTGCAGCACGGCGCGCGCCAGAGTGGACTTGCCGCAGCCCGACTCCCCCACCACGCCCAGCGTCTCACCCTGATGTAGGGTGAAGCTGATGCCGTCCACGGCGCGCAAGGTGCGGGTTTTGCCGAACAGGCCTTTATCCTTCACCGGGAAACTGACCTGTAGCTCCTCCACCGTCAGCAGGGGCGCGCCCACCGCCGTAACGGGCGCCGGCGTTTCGCCGGCCTTGGCAAGCGCGTCCAGCAACATGCGGGTATAGTCGTGGCGCGGTGCATAAAAGACCTCGTCCACCGCGCCGCTTTCCACAATCTCGCCGTAACGCATCACCTGCACCCGGTCGGCCAGCCCCGCGATCACGCCCATGTCGTGACTGACCAGGGCGATGGCGGTCTTGCGGTCGTTCTTCAGGCTGCGCAGGATTTCCAGAATCTGCGCCTGCACCGTCACGTCCAGCGCCGTGGTCGGTTCATCGGCGATGATCAGGTCGGGGCCGGTGATGGTGGCCATGGCGATCATCACCCGCTGGCGCATGCCGCCGGACAGTTCATGGGGATATTGCCGCATCCGCCGCGCGCTTTCGGGAATGCGCACATAGTCCAGCATCTCCCGGGCGCGTTTCTGCGCCTCTTCGCGGGCCACGCGCCGGTGCAGCATCAGGCCTTCCATGATCTGGGCGCCCACCGTCATATGGGGCGTCAGCGAGGTCAGCGGGTCCTGGAAGATCATGGTGACGGCGCTGCCGCGCAGGACGTTGAGCTGGCTGGCAGGCGCGCCCAGGATTTCCGTGCCGCGATACTTCACGCTGCCATGGGCGCGGCCATTGCCGGCCAGAAGGCCGAAGGCGGCGAGGAAAAGCTGGCTTTTGCCCGAGCCGCTTTCCCCCACAATGCCCAGACATTCGCTTTCCCGGATGGTCAGGCTGGCATTCTTCACCGCATGCACATCGCCGTCCGGCGTGGCGAAATGCACATTCAGGTCGGTGATCTCCAGCAGCGCGCTCATCGGTCTTTGGGATCCATGGCATCGCGCAAGCCGTCGCCGACGAAATTGAAGCAGAACAGGGTCACCGCCATGAACAAGGCCGGGAACAACAGCATCCAGGGCGCGGTTTCCATCTGGTCGGCGCCGTCCGAGATCAAGACGCCCCAGCTGGTCAGCGGCTCCTGGATGCCCAGACCCAGGAAAGACAGGAAGCTTTCCATCAGGATCACGGTCGGCACCGTCAGGGTGACATAGACCACCACCGGGCCCACCACATTGGGAATGACGTGGCGGGTGATGATGCCCAGCGGCCCCACGCCGGCGGCGCGCGCCGCCTCGATGAATTCCTTCTGCTTGATGGAAAGGGTCTGGCCGCGCACGATCCGCGCCATGGTCAGCCATTCCACCGCGCCAATGGCGACGAACAGCAGGATGAAATTGCGGTCGAACACCACCATCAGGATGATGACGAAGAAGATGAAGGGCAGGGAATAGAGCACGTCCACCACCCGCATCATCAGGCTGTCGATGCGCCCGCCCAGATAGCCGGCGGTGGCGCCATACAGAACGCCGATCACCAGAGACACGATGGTCGCCACCAGACCGACCGCCAGGCTGACCCGCGCGCCGTACAGCACCCGCACAAAGATGTCGCGGCCGATCGCGTCGGTGCCGAAAATGTACCCCGGCGCGCTGCAGGACGCCTCGACCGGCCACCAGCCGGGGGCGCAGCTGATCAGGTCGTAATTGACCGCATCATAGGCATGGGGCGACAGCAGCGGCGCGAACACCGCCAGCAGCACGATGACCGCGAGAATGACGATGCCGGCCATGGCGGCGCGGTTGCGCAGCAGCCGCTGGCGCGCATCCACCCACAGGCTGCGACCGCTGAGTTCGGGGATGGTGACGGCGAGGTTCTGGCCGGTGGCGATCATTTCAGCCTCACCCGCGGGTCCAGGATCGCATAGGCCATGTCGGCCAGGAAGTTCAGCACAATGATCAGGCTGGCGTAACAGATCACCACCCCCATCACCAAGGTATAGTCGCGGTTCAGCGCGCCCTGGACGAAATAGCGTCCGATGCCGGGCAGGCCGAAAATCTGCTCGACCACCAGCGAGCCGGTCACGACCGCCGCCAGCGCGGGACCCAGATAGCTCACCAGCGGCAGCGCCGCCGCGCGCAGCGCATGGGACAGCACGATGCGGCCGGCGCCAAGGCCCTTGGCGCGGGCGGTGCGGATATAGTTGGCCTGCAGCACCTCGACCATGGCGCCGCGCATCAGCCGGGCGATGATCGCGATCTGGGGCAGCGCCAGCACGGCGACCGGCAGCACCATGTTGCGCCAGGCCCCGCCATTCCAGCCGCCCACCGGCAGGGAGAATTCCTGACCCAGCAGGGTGATGCCGTAGATTCCGAAGGCCAAGGTGAGAAGCGGCGCGGTGACGAAGGTGGGAATGGTGATGCCCAGCATGGCGACCGTCATCACCGAATAATCCTGCCAGTGATTCTGGCGCAGCGCCGCCCATATCCCCAACGCGGTGCCGATCAACAATGCCAGCCCCATCGCCCACAGGCCCAGCCGGGCGCTGACCGGCAGGCCGGTGGCGATCAGCTCGGCCACGGTAAAATCCTTGTTCTTGAAGGACGGGCCGAAATCGCCCTGCACCGCCTTGCCCAGATAGATGGCGTATTGCTGGAGCAGCGGCTTGTCGAGGTCGTAAGCGGCTTTCAGATTGCGCTCGATTTCCGGCGGCAACCGGCGTTCCGAATCAAACGGTCCGCCCGGCGCGGCCCGCATCATGAAGAAGGCCAGCGTGATGATGACGAACATGGTGGGAATGGCGCCGAGCAGGCGGCGAACGGCATATCCGGTCATCGGCTGACAAACTCCCGCCAGCGCGAGGTGAGCCCGGCTTCATGTTGCCGCCACCAGGCGTCGTTCACCGGGAACGCATTGCGGAAATTCTCCGGTGCGGTGGGCAGCCAGGGCCGCATCGGGATTTTCAGGTCGGGATTGTCTTTCACCAGCGCCAGCGATGAGCGCCGCGCCGGTCCATAAGGCACCCAGCTTGCCACCCCCGCCAGGGGGGCGGTGCCGGTGGCATAGGCGATGAAATCCATGGCGCGGCGCTTTTTGGGGTTGCCGAAAGGAATGGCGAAGACGTCGAATTCGTAAAGCTGGTGATCCCAGATGATGCCGGGCGCGAAATCCTTGCGGCTGGATTCATAGACATCGCCGTTCAGGGCCGTGGCCATTACCGCCTGGCCGTTGGCCAGCCAGCGCAGGGCGCCGATACTGTCATGCGCCCAGATCGGATTAAGCGCGGAAAGCTTTTGGTAGGCCCGGTCGAGCCCTTCTGGTGTCTCCAGGGTGCGGTACACTTCGCCCGGTGCGACGCCATCGGCCAGCAGCGCCATTTCCAGATTGTATTTGGGCGAGGCGCGGCTCATGGCCCGCCGGCCAGGAAATCTCCTTGTGTCGAAGAAGTCCGCCAGGGTGGCGGGGGTACGCTTTAGCCGGGGCGAGAAGATCATCACCTGGGAATAGACCACACTGCCCACCCAGCACGGACCGATAGCGCCCGGCACGAAGTCGGCGCTGGCCGGCGTGCCGTCCGCGCCTGGCGGCAGCGATCCGGCGTCGATCTTCTCCAGCAGGCCTTTTTCGCAGGCCTCCACCGCGCGGGGCAGTTCGAAATCAATGACATCGCCCTCGAATTTGCGGCTGGACACGGCCCTTTCCAGTTCCGCGATTTCGCCGTCCCACTGGGCCAGGCGCACATCCACCGACTTTTCGGCGCCATAGGGGCGCATCTGGGCGCTGGCCTGGGCGCGGCCATAGGGCCCAGCCCAGGTCGTGACGGTCAGAACGGGAAGGGGACGCGAGAACCAGTAGAGCGCGGCCACGGCCGCGATCAGCACACCAGCAATGACGAGAAGCAGGGAACGCCGCATAACTCTCTTTCGGTCAGGCGGCTGCCGCCGCTGAGACAGACTAGCCTGACAGGCTCAGAGAATTACAGGTCCATTTCGATGCCGAAATCCACCGCCAGCGAATTGACGTCGTTCTTGAGGCAGGTGCTCTGAACCGTGCCGGTGACGGCGCACTTGTGGCCCGCATCGCGCACCTGCATCCAGCGGTACATGGCGGTGAGGCGCGAGGTCTCGTTGAGCGGCATGGCGATGCCGCCCATGAAGCTGTAGGCGAGGTCCCAGCGATTGTTGCGCATATAAGTGGTGCCGCCGCCAAAGGCATTGGTTTCGGTGTAGGCCGCGCCCACGCCCATGCCGACAAAGGGCTGCAGCAGGGCGTCGGCGGGCATCGGGATGTCCCACAACAGGTTCACCATAGGCGCGGCGAGTTTGGTGCTGCCTGAGCCGCCAACGGGGACGCCGGCCAGGCTGACCATGGACAGAGGCTGCCAGCGATACAGGCCTTCCAGTTCCAGGCGCAGGTTCAGCGGCAGTCGGGTGCCGACATAGACCGAGCCGCCGCCGCCGGTGGCGAAGGAGGCGCGAATGGCAGTGGGCGGGGTGGTCGGCGCATAGGTGGTGACGCGGTTGTTGTTCAGGGCCAGGCTGCCGCGCAGACCGACATAGCCGTTCAGGCCCGAGTTCCAGCTGGGTCCGCCGCCTTCGGCGGGGGGGGATAATTTTCGGGCATCGGCTGATAGCCGGGCGGGACATCGATCATGCCGGGCTGGGCGCTCGCGGCTGCTCCGGACAGCAGAAAAAGACCGGCAATCAGTGACTTGAACGTGCGCATGGCCAGCCCCTTTAAATACAGGCCCAAGGTCGCCCCAGATAGTTAACGAATGGTTAATTTCGGGGGTGTTGCGTCCGCCTAAAGCCTTGCTTTTGCGGGGTCCGGCCCATAGAAGCGCCGGTCTGTGCCGTTGATGCGCAGGTGGGTCCGAGGCTTTATGCAAAAGGACGGCGCACAGCCTATGCGTGCCCCGGGAGAGCGCCGGCCAAGAGCTCAAGAGTTGACCGCAAGGTCGTGTGTGCAGTTGTAGCTCAGTTGGTTAGAGCGCCGGATTGTGGATCCGGAGGTCGGTGGTTCAAGCCCACCCAACTGTACCATCCCTCTCAGGCGCCGGCCGGACGCGTCTCGGCCGTCGATGCATGGCAACCAGGAAGCCATCTACTTCAGTCGATCCATAGTGGACACTCTGGGGCACGGTCTGAGGCGGAAGTATGCATCCGCGTTATGACGACAGGCGTCCTCCCGGATATACTTTTTCAGATCCGTCAAGGCGACCACAAAGCGGTCCATAAAGCGTTCCGCTGCGCCAATGCCCGCCAGCGATACCATCCCATTGTGAGTTGTATCTGTAGCGCGGGGCAGCAATCGTTCAAGCGAGCCGTTGAAAATCCAGACGGGAGTCAAAATTATCGTCACAACGGTGCAAAGGCCAATACTCCTTAATATGAACTGCACCATGTTTGTCCCTTGGATGAACCAAGGTACGCGACCCGCGCCTCATGCCGGGCAACTATCGCTGCCAGAACAGCATCAAGCAGTGCCAGATCGGGACTGCTGCGAGTCGTGACAAAACGAAGCCAATGCGAAACCGTTTATTTCCCATGTGGCGGCGAAAGCGGTGACGATTGGTGCCAACTGAGTAGCAAGCGGTTTCGCATTGTGTTCCTGATGATGAACATAAATGACCGACGTCGCTCATGTTCCTTCCATGCCCGTGAAATCCGTTGTCACGTCTGCAGTGAGCGCTCTCGACTGCAGCATTTTGCTCATCGAGAGCCGGCTGGGCATGCATGGGTCACATCATGAAATCCTGGCCAGTCAGGGGTATCGCGTTCTTCGCGCGCAAAGTGCTGAGGAAGCCGTCAGAATATTCTCCCGAGATAGCGAGATCGCCATCGTTGTCATTCACCTTTCCCCGTCGGATGGGGATGCCGCTTCCCTCATTCGAAAGTTGCGTGATCTTGGGAATGGCCGCGGCTGGATCGAGTATCTCGTCCTGGCGTCTCACGAAGCGGTGACGATGCCGGCCAGCGCGGTCGAACAGCGTGGCGTGGAGTATCTGACGAAGCCATTCACCAACACTCAACTCATTACCTCTGTATCCGAAGCTTACAATGTTGCCCGCATGCAGCGGTTCAGACATGAAGAGATGCGTTCTCTGAAAGAGTCTTTGCTGGAATTCAAAACGCAGACGGATGCCGCTGTCTCCCAGCTGATCGCGCGCGCACAGGACTCATACAATATCTCGAACGCGCCAAACCGGCCGGATGCGATACCAACGGGCGCAGCAGATGACGTGTCCTTCGTCGGGTACATTGATGAAGAGTGTCGGCGTGCCCGGCTCAGGGACAGGATATTTGGCGCTTGCTCATTGAACCTGGCGTCCTGGATGCTGCTCCTCCTTATTGGAAAGGCCGAACTGACCGGCATGCGATTGACCATCAAGGCGGCGGCTTACTCGGCGGGAATGCCGCTTTCGTCTGCCTTGCGTAAAATCAATGAACTGTGTTCCAGCGGGCTTCTGGCAAGGCAGGAGGACCCCACAGACGCCCGCAGGTCGTTCGTGAGTTTGACGTCCGGCGGCCGGTCATTCCTTACGCAATATTTGTCGGAGTATTCCGAACCGCGCGAGCGTTCCTCGGAAAGATAGAATCGTGCGGGTCGCGCTTCGACCGGCCGCCCCGACCGCACAAACGCGTCTGTATTCTGTTGCCAAATCGATCTGAATCTGGCGTGTTTCGGGGAATGCCAATTGCCTGAGCCAGCCGATGCAGCGCCTTGACGACCACCCAATCCCTTCGACCAGCGGCGAAATCCGCGCTTTTCTGGTGGTGCGCAACGAAGCGCTGCGGCTCCCCGACAATCTCAACCATCACCGCGCCCTGGGCGTTTCGCGCTTCTTTATTGTCGACAATGGCTCGAGCGACAGCACGGTGGATTTTCTGCTGTCCCAGCCGGATGTCCATCTGTTTTCCACCCCGGACAGTTTCGCCGCCAGCAAGTTCGGCATGGACTGGATTAACGCCTTGCTCGACGCGCATGGCGACGGTCACTGGACGCTGACCATCGATGCAGACGAACTGCTGGCCTTTCCCGGTTTTGAAAGCGTGGCGCTGCCCCGGGTCTGCGCCCATCTCGATCATCTTGGGGCGCAGGGCTTGTTCTGCATGTTGCTGGACATGTATCCCGACGGCGCGCTGAAGGATATTCCCTACCGCGCGGGGGATTCGCTGATCGCTGCCTGTCCCTGGTTCGATCCGGCGCCATACCGCACGGTCCAGGCTGGGGCCTTTCCGCATGTTCAACTGTATGGCGGGGTGCGCGAACGGGTGTTCGGCTTTTCCGGTGCGGTGACGCCCACCGTCAGCAAGGTGCCGCTGGTGAAGTGGAAACGCGGTTTGCGGTTTCTCAATTGCACCCATGCCCTGACGCCGATCCCGTTGGCGCAGATGACAGGCGCTCTGCTCCACTTCAAGTTTCTGGGCGATTTCCACGACCGGGCCATCATCGAAGCGGCGCGAGGGGAGCATTATGCTGGCGGGCAGGAATATCGAATCTATGCCGGACTGCTGGCCCAGAACCCGGCGCTGAACCTGCGCGGGCCAAATTCGGTGCGGCTTGAAAGCAGCCGCCAGCTGGTCGAGCTGGGACTGATGGCGATCTAAGGAACTTTGGCGCGGCCTTGCACGTTGATCTGGCGACGGCGGAGCTTGGTATGCGCAAATTGTTGATGATCGGCCTGGGCCTGTGCGTTGTCGGGGCGCTGTGGAAGGCCGAGGAGGAAGAACACGGCGCGGTCGTGGCCATGTCGCCCTTTCTTGCGGCCCTCGCGCTGGAAGCCGGTATTTTTCTGCTCAGGCGGCACCAGGGCTCGCTGCTGGGCGCCACCACAGCGAGGCATTGATGAGCAGCACCAAGAATCCCGACCATGAAGCCGAGAATCCCGCGCCAATGCCGAAGACAAGCCAGAAGGCGGAAAGCGGGGCGCACGGCTCCGACCCGGAAGGCCAGCAGGGCGGGACGCATGGCGGCAAGAAAGCCAAGATGGCGCCGCACAGCGACGCGGCCCCCGGCCTGGAGCAGGATGGCTGCGGCGATGTGATCCCGCTCTCGCAGCGCACAAAAGAAGATCGGGAAAAGGCCCTGAGCGGGCGCAAGTAACGTCTGATCCCGTTTCCCTCACTGGCCCCCCCGGCCTCCTTCCGCTATGAAGGAGGAAAAGACGAAGGAGTGGGGAATGCGCAAGATTTTGTTGATGCTGGCCGTGATGTCGGCTTCCGGCGCTGCGCTGGCGCAGACCAGCGAGAGCTTCAAGCAGGGCATGATGGACCGGCTCGTCAAGCAGACGGGGGTCTACAACAAATCCCCCACCAGCACCGTCCCCAACTTCGTGGCCGACCCCGCCTGGCCGCAGCACCTGCCCAACAACTGGCTGCTGGGGCAGGTGGCCGGTCTGTACGTAGACCGTCATGACAATGTCTGGATATCCAATCGCCCCCGCACCATGACAAACGATGAGGCGGCGCTGGATACCGCGGGCCTGGCGGGCGGCAAGAACGGGCTGGGCTTCGATCGTCCCAATGGCGGGCTCGCCGACTGCTGCAACGCCGCGCCTTCGGTGATGGCGTTCGATTCGGATGGCAAGCTGCTGCGCGCCTGGGGCGGGCCGGCCGATCCGGGCTGGCTGGAGACCAAGTGCAAGGCCGCGGAAGGCTGCATCTGGCCGAACAGCGAGCACGGCATCTATGTCGACCATAACGACAACGTCTATATCGCCGGCAATGGCCGCCAGCCGGTCAGCCCCAAGTCCGCCTGGACCACCCACACGCAGGGCGGCGACGGCTTCGTCCTGAAGTTCGACCGCGATGGCAATTTCAAGCTGCGCATCGGCGGCACGCCCACCGCGCCCAACAGCAACGACACCAATGGCGGCTTCAATGGCACGCCGCTGATGTTCCTGCCCGCCGACATGGTGGTGGACCCCACCACCAACCGGCTTTATGTCGCGGACGGCTATGGCAACCGCCGCATTCTGATCGTGGATGCCGAGACCGGAAAATATATCGGCCATTTCGGCGCCTATGGTTCCAATCCCATCAACGATGAAGCAGCTGCCGCCGGCGGACGCTGGATGAACGATTATCTCAAGGGCAACAAGAAGCCCGCCTTCTTCCGCAATCCGGTTCACTGCGTGAAGGTTGCCAATGACGGCAAGATCTATGTCTGCGACCGCGGCAACAATCGCGTCCAGGTGTTCGACCGCAACAGCCCGGAGCTTGGCAAGCCGTGCAGCAATCCCACCGGCATTGCGGGCAAGTGCGGCTTTGTCTCCGAAACGCTGGTCGCCGAAAAGACCGACACGGTCCTGCCGGGCAGCGCGGTGTCGATGAACTTCTCACCCGACAAGGCGCAAAGCTGCCTGTATATCGGCGACAACACCAACATGACCATCTATATGGTCAATCGCAGCAACCTGCAGGAACTCGGAAGGCTTGGCCGTTCGGGCCGCATGGCGGGCGAATTCCACTGGCTGCATCAGGTCAGCCTGGACAGCAAGGGCAACATCTATACTGCGGAAGTCGATAACGGTAAGCGCATCCAGAAATTCCTGCGCTATGGCGCGAGCGGCTGCAGCGGTAGCGGTTCGCCCACCATCGGCGGGTTGCTGAAGAAATAGCGCGACTACAGGGCGGAAACGAAGGCCGCCTGGGTCTTGGCCTTGACCTCGTCCAGCGTCACGCC